>DATBBB010000399.1:0-35693 GCA_036271215.1 Kofleriaceae bacterium
TGCGACCAAGGATGCCCCGGCGCCCGCGGCGACCGCCGCCGCCCGGCCGGCCGATGCCGCCGACGAGCTCCGCGACAAGCTGCGCAAGGCCGAGATCGAGCGCGCCAAGGACGGCGAGCTGGTCTCCGCCGACGGCACGCTGCAGATGATGATCGTCCACACCGCGTTCTCGTCGGGCGACGTCGATCAGGACAAGGTCCTGATCGCCCAGATCGACGCGATCATGGTCGACGTGCGCGCCGCCGTGCCCGGGGTCGACATGGGCACCGCCGGCGACATCGTGGTCTCGATCGCCGAGCACGACTCGATCCTGAACGGCATGTTGCTGTCGGTCGGCGTCACGGTGACGCTCGTGATGCTCGCGCTCGGCTGGTACTTCCGCTCGGCGCTCGCGGTCGGCGCGCTGTCGTGGTCGCTCGCGGTCGGCGTGGTCGCGACGTTCGCGTTCACCAAGCTCGCGATCGGCCACCTGAACCTGGCGACCGCGTTCCTGTCGTCGATCGTGATCGGCAACGGGATCAACGTCGGCATCCTGGTCACCGCGCGCTACCTCGAGGAGCTGCGCGCCGGGCACGACGGGGTCGACGCGCTGGCCGCCGCGCTCGCCAACACGATCGCCGGCACGCTCGCGGCGGCGCTGACCGCGGCGGTCGCCTACGCGTCGCTGATGATCACCGTGTTCCGCGGGTTCCGCCACTTCGGCGTGATCGGCGGCGTCGGGATCCTGTTGTGCTGGTGCGCGGCGTACCTCGTGCTGCCGGCCGCGCTGTCGATCGCGCGCGGGTTCCGCATGAAGCCGCGCAGCGCGCCGCCGATCGGCCGCTGGCTCGCCTGGCTCCTGCCTCGCCACCTCGGGATCACCGCGGCGGTCACGCTCGGCCTGATCGTCGCCGCCGGCGCGGTCACCGTGCGCTACCTCGCCGGCGATCCGTTCGAGAGCAACTTCAAGAACCTGCGCTCGCACGGGCCGGCGATCACCGAGGAGCGGCGCTGGATGCACGCGATCGACAAGGTGTTCGGCGAAGGCATCGACGCCGGGTTCGTGATCGCGCTGCCGCGCCGGGCCGACGTCATGCCGCTCAAGCGCCAGCTGCAGGCGGTCGACACCGGGGCCGCGCCGGCGGACAAGCTGTTCGCCGGCCTCACGTCGCTCGATGACCTGCTGCCGGCCCAGCAGCCCGAGAAGCTGGCCGTGCTGTCCGAGATCCGGACCTTGCTGTCGTCGAACGAGCTCGACGCGCTCGACGACGACGACCGCGCCGAGCTCGCCAAGCTGCGGCCGCCCGACGACCTGCGCGTGCTCGGCGACGCCGACGTGCCCGAGGCGCTCGCGTGGCCGTTCATCGAGGCCGACGGCTCGCGCGGCAAGCTGATCCTCGCGACCGCGGGTCCGGGCTACGAGGTGTGGGACGCCCACGACACCGTGCGGTTCGCCGGCAAGGTCCGCGCGCTGCACCTGCCGGCCGAGGTCCACCTCGGCGGCGCGTCGTTCGTGTTCGCCGACGTGCTCGATGCCGTGCTGACCGACGGCCCGCGCGCCACGCTCGCGTCGCTGCTCGGCGCGATCCTCGTGGTGCTGCTCGTGGTCGGCCGCAACCGCCACGGCGTGGTGACGATCGTCTGCGGGCTCGGTGGCACGCTGCTGATGCTCGGCAGCGCCGCGTTGCTCGGGCTCAAGATCAACTTCCTCGACTTCGTCGCGCTGCCGATCACGATCGGCATCGGCATCGAGTACGCGGTCAACATCGCGACCCGCGAGCGCCAGGAGGGCCCGGGCCGCGGCCGGGCCGCGCTCGCGACCACCGGCGGCGCGGTCGCGATCTGCTCGTACACCACGATCGTCGGCTACGGCTCGCTGCTGCTATCGCAGAACCTCGGGATCCGGTCGTTCGGCCTCGCGGCGATGCTCGGCGAGCTGACCTGCCTGGCGGTCGCCGTGGTGCTGGCGCCCGCGCTGCTGTGGGCCACCGCTCCCGCGCCGGCGCGGCGCGAAGCCGAACCGCAGGCGTGATCGCGACTCGCGCTCGGGATCGCTACGCCGGCGCCGGCAACGTGACCTGCGCGGCCTCGCGATCCATCCAGGCCTTCATCCACGCCGTCGAGCGGTAGCGATCCCACTGGTCCGCGGCGAGCGTGACGACCGGCCCCAGCAAGTTGCCGCGGGCCGCGACGCGCAGCGCGGCGACGACGTTGACCCCGGTCGAGCCGCCGACCGTCAGGCCCTCTTCCTTGACCAGGCGCTCGACCATCGCGAACGCCTCGGCGTCCGGGATCTTCTCGGCGTAGTCGAGCGCGTCGCGGTGCAGGTTGCCCGGCACCGAGCCCGAGCCGATGCCCTCGACCGCGAACGGCCCGTCGGGCCCGAGCGTCCCGGTGTTGACCCAGTCGGCGAGCGAGCTGCCGACCGGATCGGCGAGCACGACCTGGGTCCGCGGGTCGTACTCCTTGAGCCGCTTGCCGACGCCGGTGATCGTGCCGCCGGTGCCCGACGAGCACACGAACGCGCCGATCGTATGCTCGCCGGCCGCCTTCATCTGCGCGATGATCTCCTCGCCGGTGCCCTTGAACATCGCGGTGCCGTAGTGCGCGGTGACGTTCGCGGGGTTATGGAACTGGTTGGTCAAGAACCAGCCATTTTCCTCGGCGAGCCGCGCCGCGACGTTGCGGAAGTTGAGCGGGTTCGACAGCGGCGCGTTGCGCGAGATGATGACCTCGGAGCCGAGCTGGCGCAGCTGGATCCGCTTGTCGACCGCCATCTTCTCGGGCAGCACGCACACGCAGCGGTAGCCGCGCGCCGACGCGATCAGCGCCAGTCCGACGCCGGTGTTACCGGCGGTGCCCTCGATCAGGGTCGAGCCGGGCTTGAGCAGGCCGCGCTGCTCGGCGTCGAGCACGATCGCGCGGGCGGTGCGATCCTTGACGCTGCCGCCCGGGTTCAGGTGATCGCACTTGATGAAGACCTTGACCGGCAGGCCGGCGGCGACCCGCTTGAGCTCGATGAGCGGCGTGTTGCCGATCGCTTCGATCACATCCATGGCCCGGACGATAGCACTCAGCGCCGCTCAGCGAGCTTTGCGCAGCGCCGCGAACGCCGCGCGCGGTGGCGCCATCATCAGCCGGTCCCGCGTGGCGGCGTCGATCGACTCACCGTACGGCGCGCCGCGCAACCCCGCCTCGACGTGGCCGATCAGCTCGCCGTACAGCGTATCGAGCCGATCGAACGTCGCCAGGGCGCGGTCGATCGGATCCGCCGGATCCGCGGGCCCCGGGTCTGCCATCGCCGCGGCCATGTGCTGCGCACACGCCCGCACCGCGCGGTCGCTGGCGTCGGGCGCGAACGGGACGATCAGCGCCGCGAGCTGGCCGAGCCACGCCGCGCGCAGCGCCGGGGGCACCGCGGCCAGATCATCGGGCTCGATCACGAAGAAGTCGGGCGGCTCGCACGGTCCACCGAGCAGGGCGCGCATCGCGTCACGCGCGGGCTCGCTGTGGTGGGCCACGTCGGCGTAGAGGAACCGGCGGGCCTGGTAGTACAGCCACATCGCGAGCTTGAAGCTGCTGTAGCAGGCGCCGAACCCCAGCACGCGATCGCGCTCTGCGATCAGCGCGTCGATCGTGGCAGCCCCGGCGGGCACCGGCTCCGAGCCCGGCGTGCTGCCGACCAGGACGTCGAGGAACCGCGCGATCATCTTGTCGGGCGCCGAGCACACCTCGGTCTCGCCGACCAGGGTGCCGGTCGACTCGGCGAGCGCGAGCAGGGCGGACGTGGTGAACGGCGGCGGCAGCCAGCGCTCGGCCAGCATCTTCAAGATCAGCCGCTGGGCGAGGATCCCGGTCCCGAGCGTTGCCTTCGATAGTGCCGCCGCGTACGCCGGCATCGGGTCGCCGCGCAGCACGTAGAACCACGGCAGCGCCGAGCCGAGCTGGCTGACCCGCCACACATCCATGACGTCGGGGCCGTAGCTGCCCCGCGCCTCGGCGTAGGACGCGCGCAACCACCCCAGCGCCGAGACGATCTCGTCCCAGTGCGCCGAGGTCTGGCGCAGCGCCGAGACGTTCATCGGGTGCGCGGCCTGGCGAGATCCCGGGTAGGGGCACGGTTTGTATTCGATCTCGCCGGGGTGCAGGTACTCCGGAGGTGTCCGGCCCTCGCGCAACGGGCGGCCCTCATCATCGCGGTGGAACCGCTCTTCGACCATGCGCAGCACCCAAAGCGGGCTGGGGGGCGAGCTCACCTGCGATCCGTAACCCGGTGGACTCGTCTTCGGGAAGCGATACCCACGATCGACATCCGATCGCCGGCGTAACTACTCGATCTTGGGCGGGATACCGGCTGGCACGTCGGCTGCTTTATCGGGAAACGTCAACTCACCACGACACCCCCCCGAGACAAGAGAGAGCCCCATGTCCACGCCCAACGATACCAACGCCATCGAGACGATCGACCCCGCCATGCTCGCCCAGGTCTCGGGCGGCACAACGTCGTCGAACGATCAGCTCACCACCATGCTGACCCAGATCACCAACTCGATCAGCCAGCTGTCCCAGAACAACAGCAGCCAGGGCGGCGATCCGACCATGATGATGATGATGATGATGATGATGGGCGGCATGGGCGGTGGCGGTGGCGGCGGCGGTTATGTCGCCGCCGCGGCTCCCGGCAGCCCGCCGGTCTTCAACGTCGACACCAGCGTGCTCGGCGGCGGTCACCGGTTCGGTGGCGGTGGCGGCGGTGGCTGCAGCCCGTGCGGCGGCGGCGGCAGCAAGAAAGGCTTTTGATCCCGAAGCGTTGTGCACGTTTGTGCTCGTTCCTGAACCCAGGGCCTCACCGCCGCGCGGCCGGAGCGTCGTGATCGGCCCCGAGCAGCGGTGCGCACGCCCACGCCACGAACGAGATCAGCGCCAGCCCGGCGAGCACGTCGGACAGGAAGTGCGCCATCACCGCGATTCGCGCGACCATGACGAACGGGATCACGAGCAGCAGTGGCCGGAGCCGCGGCACCGCGATCACCAGCGGCAGGATCAGCCCGCCGAACAAGGTGACGTGGCCCGAGGGAAACGACGCGCCTTGACCGATGTGGCCGAACGTCGGACCGCCGATCTTCACCCACTGATGCGGCCGGTAGCGGCCGCTCAGCAGCTTGCCCCACATCATCAAGTTGCGCGCCAGCAGGTAGACGACGGTGACGTACATCCACGAGCGCGCTCGGGGGTGCCAGCGCGCGACCGTCAACGTCAGCAGGGTGCCGGTCACCAGGACGATCGGGACCTCGAGATCCCACGGCGCGATCCCGGCCAGGTACTCGAGCACGCCGACAATCGGGTTCCACGCCGAGCTCTGCTCGTATCCGGCGACCCAGCGCGCGAGCGGCTCGTCGAGGACCAGGCCAGCGAGCACGGCGAGCGCGGTGCTCGCAAGAGCCACGGCGAGCAGGCGAGGGCGCGTCACGTTGCTCGGAGATGCCACCGGCCGCAGCGAGGCGCAACCCCGGGACGCCGTGTTCCGCGAGATCGTGCGGACGTTCCGATCTTCATGCAGATGAATGAACCGCCGGGGTCGCGCGTTCCATGGTCATGCGCGCTGGTCTCGGGCTGTTCGCGATCGGGTTCGGTGGCCTCGTCGCCGTTGCCTCGGCGGCACACGCCGACGCACCGCGGCGGACCGTGGCGCCGATGACCCGCGCCGATGGCGATGTATGCGATCTGCTGCGCGCGCAGGCCAAGGATCGCTGCAAGGCGGTCGCACAGGATGGCCCGGCCACCGTGTACCAGTCGGGCAGCAAGACCGCCGGGATCCGCCGGCTCGTGCTGGCGATCGACACCGGCAGCGACGTGCTGGTCAGCCCGGCGGTCGATATCGTCGCCGATCAGCTCGAGTCGACCCACCCGGTGCTGCGGCCGGTCGCGATCGACGGCCACCCCGGCGTCGTGCTCGACATGGTCGCGACCTGGAAGGCCGGCGCGCCGGCCGCGCACACCGAGTCGCTGGTCGGTTGCACGCAGGGCGATGGACACTGGAGATGCTCGCTGATCGACGTCGGCGCGTGCGATGCCAGCGTCGCCAAGGACGGCGTCGTGACGACGTCGTGCGGGACGACCTCGACGCTGTCGATCGCGCCGTCGATCATGCCCTCGATCACGCCCTCGATCATGCCCCCGGCCTGACGCCGAGCGTGCCCCGCGCCGGTGCTGCGCGGGCCGGCGCTGCGCGGCTACTTGTGGCCGCTGCTCGAGTGCGAGCTGCCGCCGCTGCTCGAGTGCGAGCTACCGCCGCTGCTCGAGCCGCCGCCGCTGCTCGAGTGCGAGCTACCGCCGCTGCTCGAGTGCGAGCTGCCGCCGCCGAAGTGCGAGCCGCTCGAGCGCGAGGGCGCGGCACCACCCGATGGCGGGCCGCCATGGCTCGGGCTGTAGCCGCGCGGCGGCGCGTAGCTGCGTCCCGGCGCATAGGAGCCGCCCGACGGGTTGCCGCCGCGGGCCGGCGAGCTCTCGACGCGGGGCGGCGGCACGTAGCCGCGCGCGGCGGGGCTGTCACCGCCGCTGGGCTGGTAGCTGTGGCCGTAGGCGTCGCGATGATCGCGGACCTGGGCGCCGCCGACCGCGCCGCCGGCGCGACCGTCGAACCGACCGTCGAACCGACCCTCGGTGCGGACCGGCCGGCTGCCGTACCGGCCGCGCATCAGATCGCCGGCGTGCAGCGTGGTCCGCGCGCGCAGCGGCGGCGCGGCGACGTGCGAGGTCACGCGCAGGCCCTCGGCGAGGTTGCCGTAGAGATGCGAGCGAATGTGCGGCCGGCCGAAGTCATTGACCGTCGCGAACCGCCAGTTGGCGTCGTGCTGCTCGGACCGCCGGTGATCGCGGATCACCGTCGTGCCCGAGCCATAGTGATAGCTGCCGTGGTGCTGGCCCGGCTCGAGCGGCCGCCAGCCGACGACCCCACCGCCGTGGCGCCACTCGACCCACGCCGGTCCCCATCGGTGACCGGGCACCCAGCCCCAGTAATCGTGGAACCAGGCCCAGCGGCCGTAGTGGAACGGCAGCCAGCCCCAGCTGTAGTCGGACGCGAACGCCCAGCCGGCGTCGGTATCCGCCCATGACCCGCCGGACTCGTAGGGTGTGAAATCCGCGCCCACCACCGTGGCGTCAGGACGCCATACTTCGCCGTAGTCCTCGGTGTCGATCCACTGGCCGTAGCCGTTCAGGGCTGCATCGATCTCCGGGTCGGTCACCGCGGCGGTCGCGTCGCCGGTCGGGGCCGCCATCGCGTCATCGGGCGCCGATTCATCGTCGGGACCGGGGCCACCGGCGCCCGGCGCCGGCAAGGCTGGCCCGACCCGGATCGCGCCCGAGGCCGCGATCCCGGGGCCCGCGATGCCGCCGGACACGCCGGGACCCGCGATGCCGCCGGACACGCCGGGGCCCGCTACATTGATATCCGGACCCTGGGGCATCCCGGGGGCACCGGGCGGCATCGGCGGGGGCGCGGCCTGCGGGGCACCGCCGGGCTCGCCGTCGTCGGCATAGCCGTCCGGAGATCCGGCAATATCCTGAGTAGATCCGGGGGGCTCGTCGATCGCAGACGCGCTCGGGGCCGACTGGATCACCGGCGCGGGGCTCTGGCCGTACGCCGGGGTCGGGTCCATCGCGCCGCCCGGCGGCCCGGAGATGTACCGCGGATCCGGATCTGGTTCGGGCAGGGTCGATTGCTGCTGCCGGTCGCTGTAGCAGCCCATCGCCACGACCCACGACAGCGCGACGAAGCGAAACGACCTCATCTGCCGAGTATGTGCACTCATCGTGCCTGTGCCTAGGCCTACACATTTCATTACGGATTTCGTCGTGAGGCGCCTTTGAGGCCCCGATCCGGGAACAAGTCCGACGAATGCTCGGTTTGAGGCCTCGCGGCGGCTTGACATGGGCCGGCTTAGCGAATTAACAAAGCCCAGCGATTCCGCGCCTATGGCGCAACGCGAGGACGAATGATCCGCGCATCCAACCTATCCAAGTTCTATGGTGGCAAACGGGCCCTCGGTCCGGTGAGCTTTGAGATCAAGGACGGCGAGACCGTCGGATTTCTCGGGCTCAACGGCGCTGGCAAGACGACTGCGCTTCGCATCCTGGCGTGCGATCTCCGGCCCTCGGCCGGCACGATCGACGTCGGCGGTGTCGACGCGGTCGCCGAGCCGCACGAGGTCCGCAAGCGAATCGGGTTCCTTCCCGAGAACCCTCCGATCTACATGGACATGATCGTCACCGACTACCTGCGGTTCGCCGGGGAGCTGCGCGGGATGACCAAGGTCCAGGTCAAGCGGCGGCTGCCCGAGGTCCTCGAGCTCACCGATCTCGGCGACGTGTCCAACGATCTGATCGGGACCCTGTCGCACGGGTTCCGCCAGCGCGTCGGCCTGGCCCAGGCGATCATCCACGAGCCGAAGTTCCTGATCCTCGACGAGCCGACCCGCGGTCTCGACCCGGTGCAGATCGTCGAGATGCGCAACCTGATCCACGATCTCAAGCAGAACCATACGGTCCTGATCTCGAGCCACATCCTGACCGAGATCAGCCAGACCTGCGACCGGCTGCTCGTGCTCGGCCGCGGTCAGATCCTCGGCGTCGGCAGCGAGCAGGATCTCGCGGCATCCGAGAGCGAGATCCGCCACATCTCGGTGACGATCCGGCCGCCGGGCGGCGACGACCCCAAGGCGCAGATCCGCAGCGTGCTCGCCGCGGTCGACGGCGTGAAGAGCGTCGCCGATCCGTACGAGCAGGGCGGCGGCCTGCTGTTCGCGCTGTCGACCACCAAGGATTGCCGCGCCGACGTCAGCCGCGCGGTCGTCCAGGCCAAGCTCGATCTCCTGAAGCTCGATTACTCGCGCAGCGAGCTCGAGAACACCTTCATCCGTCTGGTCGGAGGCGCCGATGCGAGCAATTAGCATCATCTATCGCCGAGAGCTCGGCACCTACCTGCGATCGCCGTTCGGCTGGGTGATCGCCGCGATCCTGCTGCTGCTGTTCGGCATCGCGTTCCAGGGCTACGCGATGAGCAGCGAGATGCTGTCCGCGATCGTCCTCGAGCGGTTCTTCTACGTCGCCAGCGGCATCCCGCTGGTCGGCGGCGTGCTGCTGTCGTTCCGCCTGCTGTCCGAGGAGCGCCAGAACCACTCGATGGTGCTGCTCAACACCTCGCCGGTGCGCGACTCCGACATCGTGATCGGCAAGTACCTCGCGGCGCTGACCTTCCTCGTGATCATGCTCGCGCTGTCGGTCTACATGCCGATCCTGATCAAGATCAACGGCAAGATCACGAGCGCGCAGGTCCTGGTCGGCTACATCGGCCTGCTCCTGATCGGCGCCACCACGCTGGCGATCGGGCTGTTCGCCAGCTCGCTGACCCGCCAGCAGCTGATCGCCGCGGTGCTCGCGGCGGCGATCACGCTGCTGTTGTGCTTCATCCACCTGCTCGCCACCAAGGTCGATCCGCCGATCAAGGACGCGATCGAGCAGGTCGACCTGTGGTGGATCCACTACCAGTACGGCTTCATGAAGGGGATCCTGAACCTCAAGGACGTCATCTTCTACCTGGCGACGACGTACTTCTTCCTGCTGCTGTCGACCAAGACGCTGGAGGCGAAGCGATGGCAATGAGAACTGCATCTCCGTGGTGGGCCTCGCTCGCCTCCGGAGTCGGACTTCTGTTCTTCCTGCTGGGAGAGCGCTTCTTCGGCAACCTCCCGGGCCCGCGGTTCGTGCTGACCGGGCTGGGGCTCCTGCTGGTGGTCGGCGTGGCCGGCGCGCGCATGTGGACGATGATGAGCTCGACCGGGCCGCGGCGCCGGGTCGAGCGCAGCCTGCTGGCGTGCCACGCCGGCATGCTGCTCGCGCTCGTGCTGTACCTGCTCTCGACCGACTGGGGCGAGGCCAAGCTCGGCCTCGCCGATCCGGCGGCGGCGCACTTCCACGGCGCGATCACCGTGCTGTTCCTCGCGATCCTGACCGCGTCGGTCGTGCCGCTCCTGATGGTCGAGCTGTCGCTCGGCACCGCGCTGCGCGATCGGTTCGACGTCGTGCCGGACGCCAGCGACGACGCCGGGGTCGAGTACTTCCGGGTCCGCGAGATCGGGCTGTCCGGGCTGTCGGTCGGCCTGGCGCTGTCGTTCCTGATGGTGACCTGCCAGGTCGCCGACGACCGCAACGTCCAGCGCGACGTCAGCTACTTCAAGACCTCGTCGCCCGGTGAGGCGTCGCGCAACATCGTCAGCTCGGCGAGCGACCCGATCAAGGTCCTGCTGTTCTTCCCGGACACCAACGAGGTCAAGAACCAGGTCAAGAGCTACTTCGACGCGCTCGCCGGGGCGACCGGCAAGGTCGCGGTCGAGCTCCACGACCGGCTGGTCGACGCCGAGCTCGCCGGCAAGTACAAGGTCACCAAGGACGGCACGGTCGTGCTGGTCCGCGGCACCGGCGACAAGGAGAAGTCGCAGACGATCGACATCGATCCCGACATCGCCAAGGCGCGGAGCTCGACGAGCAAGCTGCGCAACCTCGATCGCGAGGTCAACACGACCCTGCTCAAGCTGATGCGCGACAAGCGCAAGGCGTACCTGCTGGTCGGCCACGGCGAGCTCAACGATCGCGACTCGATGCCGGCCGAGCTCAAGGGCACGATCCCCGATCGCCAGGTCACGCTGTTCAAGCGCCGGCTCACCGATCTCAACTTCGAGGTCAAGAACCTCGGCGCGCTCGACCTCGCCAAGGAGGTTCCGGACGACGCGACCATGGTGGTCGTGTTCGGGCCGACGGTGCCGCTGTCCGAGGGCGAGTGGGACACGCTGTCGCGCTACCTCGATCGCGGTGGCCGCCTGATGCTGATCCTCGATCCGCTCGGCGCTGGCTCGCTCGGGCCGCTCGAGGCCAAGCTCGGCGTGAAGATGGTGCCCGGCCACCTGAGCGACGACCGGGTGTTCCTGTCGTCGGGCCGCGGCGCCGGCAAGGTCGCGGACTACCGGCGCACGGTGACCAACCAGTTCTCGCCGCACCCGTCGACGACCTCGCTGTCGCGGATCAGCGCCGACCAGGGCATCCAGCTGATCGACTCCGGCGCGCTCGAAGAGCTGCCGGCGGCCGCCAAGCCCGACGCGCCGAAGAAGACGGTGACGATCCGGTCGCTCGACACCAGCTACATGGACCAGAACGACAACTTCAAGCTCGACGACAACGAGAAGCGCCAGCGCTGGCCGCTCGCCGAGGCGATCGAGGGCAAGCCGGGCAGCAAGGACGGCTACCGCGTGCTGGTGTTCGCGGACGCCAACCTGTTCGTCGACCTGTTCGGGCGCAACCCGCTCGGCCAGCCGGTGATCGCGCTCGGCTCGCACACCCTGCTCGACGATTCGGTGAAGTGGCTCGCGGGCGATGAGGCGCTCGTCGGCGACGTGGTGTCGGAGGACGACAAGCCGATCCAGCACACCAAGAACGAGGACGTGGTGTGGTTCACGCTGATGATCATCGGCGCGCCCATCATCGTGTTGACGCTCGGCCTGGTCGGGACCACCCGACGGCGCCGGGTCTCCAAGAAGACCGAGGTGAAGAAATGAGAGGCGCATTGATCCACGGCGCGTTGCTCGTCGTGATGCTCGTGTACGGCTACCGGACGTGGACCCGCGACAAGACGGTGCTGCCCGACCTCGGTTCGGTCACCCTGTGGGACCACGGCGACACCGAGCTGATGGCGATCGAGCTCAAGACCGAGAAGAAGATCACCAAGCTCGAGCGCAAGACCGCCGGCGGCGATAGCTACTGGTGGGGCACCGAGACGACGATCGAGAAGAAGCCCAAGCCGGCGGATGCGGGCAGCGCGGCCGGCAGCGGTAGTGCGGCCGGCAGCGGCAGCGCGGCAGGTAGTGGCAGCGCGGCAGGTAGCGGCAGCGCCGCTGCGGCGCCGGCGCCGGCGCCAGCGCCAGCGGATGAAGAGATCCGCAAGGTCCACGAGTTCCCGCTCGGTGAGGCCGGCGACACCTTGCTCAAGGGCTACGGCCAGGCCCACGCGCTGCGCGATCTCGGCGTGCCCAACGACGAGCAGAAGAAGGACTACAAGCTCAACGACGCCAAGACCACGCTGACCGTGACCTTCAAGAGCGGCGCGCCGCGCACGTTCCTGGTCGGTGGCTCGGTGTACGGCGGCAGCGACCGCTACGTCGTCGACCAGCAGTCGAACCACGCCTACGTGCTGTCGAAGGACCTGATCTCGAGCCTCGAGCTCGGCGAGTCGAGCCTGCACCTGCTCGATCCGCGCGGGTTCGAAGCCAGCAAGCTCGCGGCGGTCACGATCGAGGCCGGCGGCAAGTCCAAGGCGATGGAGCGCGGCGAGTCCGCCGGTACCGATGGCCAGCAGGTCAAGACCTGGATCGATCCGATCACCAAGAAGCCGGACCAGACGATCGCCAACTTCCTCGACAACACCAACAACCTGCGGCCGTCGGAGTACGCGCCCGACGCCAAGCTCGCCGAGCTGACGCCGGTCCTGAAGCTGTCGTTCAAGGACGCGCGCGGGGTCGCGCTCGGGACGCTGCAGATGTTCAAGCACCAGAAGGCGCCGGAGCTGCCGGCGGGCGCAGAGCTCGATCCGGCGAACCCGCCGCAGGGCGAGACCGAGTATCTGATCGTGACCGAGAAGACGCGGATCCCGGCGATCGTGCGCCGCGACGCGGCCCAGCGCACCGAGCAGGACCTCGAGACCGTGTTCGGCGATCACCCGACGAGCATCGAGCCAAAGGGCAACCCGCTCGGCAACGCGCCGCTGCCGATCAACCCGCACGGCGCACCGCACGGCGCGGCCGGTGGCTCTGGGGCGGCCGGCGCGGCCGGTGGCTCTGGGGCGACCGGCGCGGCCGGTGGCTCCGCGGCGGCCGGCGCGGGGAGCGCGGCGAAGCCGGGTACGGCGGCGGGTAGCGCGGCTGCCCCGGGCGCATCGGGTGCGGCAGCGGGAAGCGCGACGAAGCCGGGCGCGGCGTCGGGCAGCGCGGCTGCGCCGGGCAGCGCGGCTGCGGCGTCGGGCAGCGCGGCTGCGCCGGCTGCGCCGAAAGATGCGTCGAAAGATGCGAAGGCGGGCTCGGCCGCCCCGGCCGCGCACTGACGGGCCGACGGGTCCGGCCTTTTGGGGGGCGTGATGCCGCCGGCTACAGTGGCGTGACGCCGCCGGGCTACAGCGGCGTCACGCGGAGCGCGTCGAACACCAGCTTGGCGCCCGGCGTCGGGCTGGTCGTATCCAGCTCGACGTGCTCGTCGCCCTCGCCGGTGAAGTCGAAGTCGCCGAGCGCGACGAACCCGGTGGCGATCGATTGATCGATCGAGATCGGCTCGGTCTGGCCGCCGTGCGCGACCTGATAGCTCGCCATGGCCGCGCCACCGGCGGCGTAGACCTCGACGTGGTAGCGGCCCGCGATCGGGTGCAGGATCCACTGCGCGAAGCTCACCGGCGCGCCCGCCGCGGTGGTCAGCGCCCACTCGCGATGATCGGCGTAGCCGGCGGCCTCGGCGTGCCACGCCCGCGGGTCGCCGGCGGCGAGGTAGCACGGGTCGCGCGGTTCGATGACGGAGCCGGCACTGGATCCGGCACCGGAGCCAGCACCGGCACTCGGCGGTAGCGCCGTGCAGCGATCCGCGGTCTGCCAGAACGTGGCGCCGAGCTCACCGACCAGCGCGATCGCATGATCGCGATAGCCGTCCGCGCGCTGGGTGCACAGCGCGCTCGTCGCGCAGCAGCCGTTGTAGCGGCACGCCATGATCTGCGCCCACTGCTCGGTCATCGCCTCGCCGGTGACCAGCGGCACCTGGTTCAGCCAGCCGACCGCCGCCAGCCAGCCGGTCACGCCGGGCACGTCGCGCGTGATCTGATCGACGACAAAGCTCACCGCCTGCGCGGTGTTGCCGGTCTCGGTCAAGATCGCGTCGCCGTAGGTCGCGAGCGTCTCGCTCCAGGTCCCGGCGTCGAACTGGAACATGCCGAGCCCGCCCTGCATCGCCGCGCACGGGCCGTCCGCCGAGCCGGCGATGATCGGGCCGTCGCACGACGGCGACGTGGGCCCCATGCACGCGTAGGTCGCCTCGGACCAGCAGTGCGCCAGGTTGGTCTCGCTCACCGCGATCCCACCGAGCAACGCGGCGTTGCCGAGCCCCATCTGCGCCGCGGTATCGCGGATCAGCACCAGCCGATCATGCCGGCGCGCGGCGGTCAGCCCGCCGGACGGCGCCGGCGCCGGATCCGACGCGCACGCCCCGGCGCTCGCGACGAGCGCGGTGCCGAGGACTGCGCTGCGAATGGCAGACACACCGGTGCGCACGACGCTGAGCATAGCGCGGCCGGGTCGGGCCGAAACGGCGAACGCCGCGAGCGAGGGCCCGCGGCGTCGAGCGAGCTTGGGCCCGGAGGGCGCCGGCTACGGCTCGACGTCGTCGTCCTGCTGCTGCTGCTGCTGCTGCTGCTGCTGGCGCTGCTGCTGCTGCTGGCCGCGCGGCATCGGGCGGCGGCCGTGCAGGCGGCTCGCCGGGACGATGTTGTCGGCCGGGAGCTCGCCGAGCTTGGCCTTGAGCGCGGCCTTCGAGCCATCGCGGCGCACGACCTGCAGGTCGACCGTGGTGCCCGGCTTGATCATCGCGATCGAGTTGCGCAGCACGTCGCTGGTCTTGATCTCGGTGCCGTTGAGCCCGACCACGACGTCGCCCTCGGCGAGCCCAGCCTTGGCGCCCGGCCCCTTGGGATCGATCGCGTTGACCGCCGCGCCGTGCTGGGTCCCGAGCTTGTTCTGCTTCGCGATCTGCGGGGTGTCGGTCAGGATGCTGACGCCGAGGTAGCCGCGCGAGACCTTTCCGTCCTTGATCAGCTGATCCATGATCGGCCGCGCCATGTTGGTCGGGATCGCGAACCCGATGCCGGCGTAACCGCCGCTCTTGGACGCGATCGCGGTGTTGATGCCGATCAGCTCGCCCTTGAGGTTGACCAGCGCGCCGCCCGAGTTCCCGGGGTTGATCGCCGCGTCGGTCTGGATGAAGTCCTC
Source organism: Kofleriaceae bacterium (assembly GCA_036271215.1). Classification (GTDB taxonomy): domain Bacteria; phylum Myxococcota_A; class Polyangia; order Haliangiales; family Haliangiaceae; genus JABFXX01. The sequence continues at coordinate 15,048 of DATBBB010000399.1, forward strand.
GTACTCCTCGATGCCCATGCCGCCGCGGCCCTTCGCCGAGACGATGCCCATGGTCACCGACTTGCCGACGCCGAACGGGTCGCCGACCGCGAGCACTACCTCACCTAGGCGGAGTGCTGAGGAATCACCGAACGTCACCGGCTTGAGCACCGGGACGTTGCCCTTGAGCTGGATCACCGCGAGGTCGGCCTTCGGATCGATGCCGACCACTTTGGCGTCGTAGTCATTGCCATCCTGTAGTGTGACCTTGATGTCGTCTGCGTCTTTGACGACGTGTGCATTGGTGAGGATCCGGCCGTTCGCGGTGACGATCACGCCCGAGCCCTTGCTCATCGCGGACCGCTCACCTTGATCGCCGAACCCCGGCGAGAACGGGTTGGAGAAGAATGGATCGTAGCTCGCGGGGCTGGCCTCGACGGTGTGAGAGGTGGAAATGTTGACCACGCTGTCGACGACGCGCTCGGCGACGTCGGGGATCGAGCCATCCGTCAGCATCGACGGCGTTGCGTGGGCCGGGGTCGTCCCCGAGCGCAGCATGGCGCCCGTTCCGACGAGCCCGACAACAACAGCGGCACCCAGAAAATTACGCAGCAAAGTCATCTTGTTACCTCGTGGCGAGCGATGTGGAGCCGGTCAGGGGCCCGGTCGCCTGTATGGACGGTGGTTACGAACCGTGGACCGGTCAACGGGTTGCCTCTATTCCAGGGCAGCGTCGCGGAGTCACCCGGACGATCGGGCAGTCGCCGGGCTGCGGCGGTTCGCGAACCACCCCGCGCGCCGGTGACGCATGGGCAGGGATCGGCAGATTTGCTCCCATGCTTGGCTACCTCTGGCCACGTGTGGCAGTGGTCAGACCGAAAGAACGCTCGCTGTCATATCCGTGACAACGGAAAACCTTCCAAGGAAAAGCCGAGTCGCCTCAGATATTTGAGCTGTAAAAATATGGCCTGGCTGACCGAGGTAGGCTTTAGTCCGTAAAATCACTACGCTACGTGACGGAATGTCTCGATACTCGAGGCTCTCACAATGAAAGCATAATAAAGCGGCTATTCCCATTTGCTCCGACTGTTTCCTGGATTTCTTCAGATAGAGTGTTCCGCTGGTTTCGCAACACTGCTTCCAGGATCAAACCAGATCATAAGCGCAGTAGGTCAATTTCCGGCGATGTCGGGTTCTGTCGCCTAATGAACCTCGTTACATCGCGATCACAAAGCTCGGGATTGTCCGGCGAGGTGGGTCCATGTGGGACACCGCCGGTTTTTCTTCAAGGGAGAATCTGATGAAGCGTCTTTGGTTACCGGTTGCAGCAGGTGTTCTTGCTGCGGGATGTGCCGCCTCCGATACATCCACGCCCACGCCCGGCGGCTCCACCAATAGTGGTGAGCCGCAGCTGTCACCCGCGGTGATAGCGCAGATGGAATCGCTGATCGCCGAGAAGACGGCGCGCACGCCGGCGCAGAAGAAGATCTCGTCGGCGCTGCTCTACGCCCGGAGCGGTCGGTTCAACGCCACGCTCGCACCGGCCCAGGACCCGTCGAAGCAGATCAAGAGCATGAACCAGGTCGACGCCCAGGGGCGTTACCTCGTCGACGTCCGCGCCGACATGGCGGCGATCAACGGTCACATCGAGTCGCTCGGTGGCCAGGTCGTCGAGCAGCGTGCGCGCAGCGCGCGCGCGTGGATGCCGCTCGACAGCCTCGAGACCCTCGCCGGCGAGGCGGCGGTCAAGTCGGTCCATGCCGCCTACATGGCGAAGACCGCCCGCATCGACAAGCCGGGCAGCGCGAAGTTCCACACCGGCTCGAACGCCGAGCGCATCGCCGCCGTCCAGGCCGCCGAGAAGGCGTTGGCCACGCCGGTCAACCGCAGCTTCGTCGGTGCCACCACCAACGACATCACCCAGGGCGCCGCGGTCTCCGAGGGCGACAAGGCCCACGCCGCGGACAAGGGCCGCCGGATGTACGGCGTCGACGGCACCGGCGTGAACGTCGGCGTGCTGTCGGACTCGGATGACTTCAAGGAGCAGGCGATCGCGTCGGGCGATCTGCCGGCGAACACCGTGACCCTCCCGGGCCAGGATGGCCGTCCGGGTGCCGGCGAAGGCACCGCGATGATGGAGATCGTCCACGACCTCGCCCCGGGCGCAAATCTATTTTTCGCGACCGCGTTCAACAGCCCGGACAGCTTCGCGGACAACATCCGCCAGCTCCGCTTCCAGTACCACTGCGACATCATCCTCGACGACGTGATCTACTTTGCCGAGTCGGCGTACCAGGACGACATCATCGCCCAGGCGGTGGATGACGTCACCGCGGACGGCGCGCTGTACTTCTCGTCGGCCGGCAACGAAGGCAACCAGGACGACGGCACGTCGGGCACGTGGGAAGGCGACTTCACGCCGGCCGGCGCGCTCGCGACCCTGCCCTCGGGCTACACCGTGCACTCGTTCGGCAACGGCGTGATCTCGGACCGCGTCGAGCTCGACGGCGGCCCGCTGATCCTGCAGTGGTCGGATCCCGGCACCATCGACGTCGGGGCCTCGGGCAACGACTACGACATCTTCGTGCTCGACAACGACCTGCGCACCGTCGAGGTCGCGGGCACCGACATCCAGGACGGCGACGACGATCCGCTCGAGTTCCTCGGCTTCGAGATCCCGGCCGGGTTCCGCGTCGTGATCGCGGCCAACCCGGGCGCCGAGCCCCGCGCGCTCCGCACGCTGCTGTTCGGCGGCGAGCTCGCGCTCAGCACGGCGAGCTCGGTCTACGGCCACAACTCGGCGACCGACGCGTTCGCGGCCGCCGCGGTCGACGCCGCGGAAGCCGGCGGCGGTGAGTTCACCGCTGGCCCGACGACCCCGGTCGAGCTGTACAGCTCGGACGGCCCGCGCCACATCTTCTGGGATCGCAACAACAACCCGATCAACCCGGCGAACCCGGGCCTGACGTTCGCGAGCAAGGGCGGCGTTGCCCGCGCCAAGCCGGACGTCAGCGCGGCCGACGGCGTGACGACCACGCTGCCCGCCGGCTCGGGCCTGAACCCGTTCTTCGGCACGTCCGCCGCCGCCCCGCACGCCGGCGCGATCGCCGCGCTGCTCAAGTCGGCGGTCCCGGGCGCGACCCCGGCCAAGATCCGCACCGCGCTGACCTCGACCGCGCTCGACATCGAGCAGACCGGCACCGACCGCAACGCGGGCCGCGGCATCGTCACCGCCGTCGCCGCGCTGCAGAAGATCGGCGCCAAGCTGGCGGTCCACCTGTTCGAGAACAGCGTCGACGTCATCCCGCTCGGCGAAGACGTCGTGCTCCCGGGCGGCGCCGCGCAGGTCAACGTCAGCATCGGCGACGATGGCGGCGCCGGTGCGACGGCCGTGTCGGCGGTGCTGACCTCGTCCTCGCCCGACGTGATCATCCTGCAGGGCATGTCGGCGTACCCGACGATCTTCGCGGGTGGCACGGCACAGAACATCATCCCGTACGCGTTCTTCCTGAACACGAACGCGCCGTGCGGCGAGGTCCTGAACTTCACGCTGACGGTGAACTACACCGGCAACGGTCCGCGCCCGTTCGTGCTGAACTTCGCGGTGCAGACCGGCCGCGCGGGCACCATGTTCACCCACGTCGCGTACACCGGCCCCGCGGTCGCGATCCCCGACGGCGATCCGACCGGCGTAGACGTCCCGTTCACCGTGACCGGCACCGGCTCGATCGCGGCGCTGAAGTTCAACATCGACGGCACGGCGTGCAGCGCCACCGCCGGCTCGACCACCGTCGGCGTCGACCACACGTGGGTCGGCGACCTGACGTTCACCCTGACCTCGCCGGGCCACCGCACCGCGACCCTGATCGACGCGGCGGGCGGCGGCGGCAACAGCGGCAACAACTTCTGCCAGACCGTGCTCGATTCGACCGCGCCGAACTCGATCGAGAACGTCACGATCGCCCAGGCGCCGTTCACCGGCACGTTCTCGCCGCTGCAGTCGACCTCGGTGTTCGCGGGTGACAACCCGTCGGGCACCTGGACGCTGCACGTGACCGACAACGCGTTCATCGACTCGGGCAGCGTTCGCGCGTTCTCGATCGATTACAGCGGCTTCACCTGCAACCGTTGAGGTTGTTGTAGAGGGGACCTTCCCGTCCCCGCTCGCGGGGGCAAGCCCCGCGATTCACCCCACCGCGCGTCCCTCGCGCGGTTTTTGTCGTTGTAGAGGGGACCTTCCCGTCCCCGCTCGCGGGGGCAAGCCCCCGCGATTCACCCCACCGCGCGGTCCTCGCGCGGCTTCGTTTTTTCGGTGTGTCAGACGCGCGCGGCATGCTGCAGCGCGTGGCGGTGCATGGCCTCGACGCGCGGGTGGCGATCGCGATCCTGGCGATCGTCGCGCTCGCCGGCGCGCTGGCGGCGCTGGTGGTCGCGCGGTGGGTGCGCGGCTGGCGCGGCTCGTGGCGGGCGAAGCAGCGCGCGGCGCGGGCCGGGGCCGGCGAGGACGACGCGGCAGACTTGCTGCGCCGGGCGGGGTTCCGGATCATCGATGCGCAGGTGCGGACGACGTGGATCGTGCAGGTCGACGGTGCGCCGCACGCCGTCGAGCTACGCGCCGATTACCTGGTCGAGGCGCGCGGCGAGCGGCTGGTCGCCGAGGTCAAGACCGGCGACATCGCGCCGAAGCTGTCGACCGCGGCGACCCGGCGCCAGCTGCTCGAGTATCTGGTCGCGTTCGGCGCCGACGGCGTGCTCCTGGTGTGCCCCGAGCGCGGCGCGATCCACCGGGTCGAGTTTCCGATCGGGCGCAGCGCGGCCGTGGGCGCAGCCTCAGCTTCGGCCTCAGCTTCAGGGCGCGGCCGTCGCGATGAAGTCGAGCGCTAGCTCGTGCGCGTCGAGCGCGCGGTCGGCGCACTTGAGCGGCTCGCCGGCGGCGACGCGGCGGCGCGGATCGTCGAGCAACCGGCCCTCGCAGATCAGCGCGTCGGCGGCGGCGCCGGCGCGGATCGCGTGCTCGATCACGATGCGCGCGGGCTCGGCGGCGGCGAGCTCGTCGGCGGTGGCGTCGCGCAGGGCGAGCTCGGGCAAGGTCCGGCCGGACAGCTCGATCACCAGCGCGCCGTGCGGTCGCTCGAGCAGCGCGACCCGGGTGCCCGCGAGGGGCTGGGGCAGCGTGCTGCGCACCGCGCGCGCCAGCTTGCCGACCGGCGTGGCAGCGTCGGCGTCGCCGATCGCGTCCCCGGCGGGGCCCCCGGCGGCGTCTCCGGCACCGTCTCCGGCACCGTCCCCGGCGGCGTCTCCGGCACCGTTCCCGGCGGCGCCCCCGGCAGGGTGGGGCGTGTCGGGGCCGGGCATCGTGCCGATCGTGATCCGGCCGAGTCGCCGGGTCTCCGAGGCCCGATCGGTCAGCGACGCTGCGATCTCGCGCGCCCACGGCGCACCGATCGGATAGAACGCCAGCGTGGCGCGCCCGCGCCGCACCACGAGCACGTCGTGGGTCCCGCGGATCACGTCGCCGGCCTCGAGGTCGAGCGCGACGCCGAGCGCGGCGATGACCCAGGTATCGCCGACCCGGTGGCCGAGCCGCGAGTCGTGGCCGGCGACCATGTGATCGAGGTGCGCGAGCAGCTCGGCGCGGCCCTCGAACCCGGTGCGGTGACCGGCGAGCACCGCGACGTGAGCGATGCGGTCGGCGCGCAGCGGGTGCTCCTCGTCCTCGCTGTCGAGCACGGCGCGCAGCGCGCGCGCCATCGCCGACGGGCTGTAGCCGGCGCGCTCGAGCAGCGCGACCGCTCGCTCGTCGGCGATCGCCTCGGCGTCGCGCCGGAGCAGCAGCGGATCGGCGTCCGGCGGCGGGCCGAACAGCGATACCACGGCGTGGTGGCCCTCGATGTGCGCGAGCTCGTGGGCGATCACGCCGGCGAGCTCGGCCTCGGAGTCGAGCCGCTGGATCGTCGGCCGCGCGATCACGATCCGGCTTCCGGAGGTCGCGTAGGTGCCGTCGTGATCGGTGATCACGATGCGCGGCGCGTGCGGCAACAGCGAGCCGGTCGCGAGCCGGTCGGCGATGCCCTGGACGTAGTCGCGCAGCGCGGTGTCGCCGTACAGCCCGAGCTCGGCCTCGGACAGGTCGCGCTCGACCATCCAGCCGAGGCAGCCCTCGACGTCGTGGGCGGCGCACGGCTGGGGCAGGGTCGCACCGAGATAGCTGGCCGGCGGTGCGCACCCACTGAGCCCGGCGATCGCCGCGACCGCCACAGCCGCGATCCGCCGCGCGGTGCGGGGCGCTCGCGCGATCATGGCCGCGGCTCCCGGGGCGCCGGGGTGTCCCGGGTAGCTCTGGTGTCTCTGGTGTCTCTGGTGTCCCTGGCGTCTCCGGTGTTCCCGGTGTCCATGATCGCCTCGACGTCGACCCGCGGGCGGTCGCCGGCGATCGCGGTCCGCAGCTCGACCCAGCGGTCGAGCTTCTTGCGCGCGCGCTCGATCGCGGTCCGCACGCTCGGCCCGTCGTAGTAGTCGCCGGCGTGCAGCCCGAGGGTCTGCAGCACGGCAGCGCGCGCCGTCGGGCTGGCGCCGACCGCGGTGATCGAGCCGATCCGGAACCTCCGGCCGGCGGTGGCCGGGATCGCGATCGCGATCGTGCCGTCCGCGAAGTAGCGGGTGCGCGGCGCGCCGAGCGTGGCCTCGAGCCAGCCGGCGTCGCGGTAGCGGCGCTCGAGCTCGGTCAGCGCGCGCTTCATGCGGTATTCGATGTAGACCCCGCCGACCGTGTTGACCGTACCGAGCGAGTCCTCGAGCGCGGCGAGCGGATCGATCGGTGCGCCGGTCCCGGCCTCGCGGCCGGGCAGCGACGTGCCAGTGCCGGACGTGCCGGTGTTGGATGGGCCGGTATTGGACGCGCCGGTGTTGGACGCGCCGGTGTTGGATGGGCCGGTATCGGACGCGCCGGTATTGGACGCGCCGGTATCGAACGTGATCGACGCGATCCGGTAGCGCGGGCCGAGCGTGACGTGGACGTCGAGGCCGATGCCGCAGCGGGTGCGCCGGCTGACCGCGAGCCTGGCGGCGGCGTAGCCGCGCGACCGGAGATCGCGCAGCGCGAGCTGGGCGACCCGCTCGGTGCGGTCCGGGTCGTCGACCGTGCCTTCGAGCACCGCGAGCTGTGGGACAGCGTCGCGCGGCGCGCCGATCACCTGGACCTCGCTGATCCGGTTGAACATGCACGGCGCCACGACCGGCGCGTATGCACGCTGGACCGCCGTGGGTGCGGGCGCCTCACCACATGCGGCGAGAACGATCAGGGGCAGCAGGCGCCGATCCACGGACCTACCCCCAGCAAGCCGCGCTCCAGCCATAAGTCCGCGACTGGGCTGGGGCGATCTCGGCCGGCGGTGCATCCCACGATAGACACCCCGGTCCCCAGGGGCTCCAGTCGAGACCGCTAGCCGAAGTTCTTGTTCGCGAAGTCCCAGTTCACGACGTTCCAGAACGCCTCGATGAACTTGGGCCGCGCGTTGCGGTAGTCGATGTAGTAGGCGTGCTCCCAGACGTCGAGCGTCAGGATGGCCTTCTTGCCGTCGGCGAACGGGGTGTCGGCGTTGGCCGTGGTCTCGATCGCGAGCCCGTCCCCGCTCTTGACCAGCCACGCCCAGCCGGAGCCGAACTGCGCGGCCGCGGCGTCGCTGAACTTGGTCTTGAAGTCGGCGAAGCTGCCGAACGACTTGTCGATCGCGGCGGCGATCGCGCCGGTCGGGTTGCCGCCGGCCTTGGGCGCCAGCGAGTGCCAGAAGAACGTGTGGTTCCAGATCTGGGCCGAGTTGTTGAAGATCTTCTTCTCGCTGGCCTGGCCGTGCGACGCCTTGATGACGTCCTCGAGCGACATCGCCTCGTACTTGGTGCCGGCCGCGAACTTGTTGAGGTTGTCGACGTAGGCCTTGTGGTGCTTGCCGTAGTGGTAATCGATGGTCTCTGCCGAGATCGTCGGCGCGAGCGCGTCTTTGGCCCAGGGAAGCTCGGGAAGTACGAATGCCATGTGACTGACTCCTTGTCTTGGCAGAGGTTGTAGCGCCGCGCTCCGGCACAAGGGAGCCGGATGGACTGCAAAGTTGGCCGAGCGGAGATGCTACAGGCGTGCGGTAAGACGCACCCGCCCAGCGCAACTGTGCCGCAACTGTGCGATCGACGGGTGGAAGCCGGGTCACGACACGGGACCGGAACTTGTAAGACGACCAGTCCCATGGCGCTTCTCGGGCACTTCGTGGCGACTCGGCCTCCGTACGTGATGACCCAGGCCCATAGCCTCGACTGGCTGGCGCGCGCGCACGCACAGTCGGAGGCAGCGACCGCGGGGCTATCTCCCACCGAGCGCGACGCGTTCGCCGACAAGATGGTGCGGCTGATCGGCCGGGTCGGATGTGGTCCCGGGATGATCGCGACCCGCGGCTCGGTGCTGCCCGACTTCACGACCTGCGAGAGCGACGGCAGCGGCCAGAACCTGGTCTACGACGATCCGTGCGCGCCGGCGCCCAGGTACCCGCACGGTCGTGGGATCACCCGGCGGACCGAGCTGTACAGCCGCGTGGTCGATGCGTACTTCGCGCGCCAGTACACCCGGGATGCCGAGCCGCCCGACGATCTGATCCATGTCACCTGCACGGGCTACGTGTCGCCGAGCGGCGCACAGCGCGTCGTCGCGGCGAACGGCTGGGGTGCCCGGACCCGCGTGACCCACGCGTATCACATGGGGTGCTACGCGGCGATGCCGGCGATGCGGATCGCGGCGGGCTTCATCTGCAGCGGCTCGGAGCAGGTCGACATCGTCCACACCGAGCTGTGCTCGCTGCACCTCGATCCGTCGGATCACCGGCTCGAGCAGCTCGTGATCCAGAGCCTGTTCGGCGACGGGTTGATCCGCTATTCGATGCGGGCGAGCGACGATGGCCCCGGGCTGAGCCCGCTCGCGGCGTGCGAGGTCCTGGTCCCCGACTCGGCGGACGCGATGAGCTGGGGGACCTCGGAGTGGGGCATGCAGATGACGCTCGGGCGCGAGGTGCCGGACCAGATCGCCGGGACCCTGCGCGGGGTCGTCACCGAGCTGTACCGCCGCGCCGGCCTCGGGCTCGACGCGATGAAGCGCAGCACGTTCGCGATCCACCCGGGCGGACCGAAGATCGTCGACCGGGTCGGCGCGGTGCTCGAGCTGGCGCCGGCCCAGGTCAAGACCAGCCTGGATGTCCTGCGCGAGCACGGCAACATGTCGTCGGCGACCCTGCCGCACATCTGGATGCGCATGCTCGCCGATCCGTCGATCCCGGTCGGGACGCTGATCCCGAGCCTGGCGTTCGGCCCCGGCCTCACGATCTGCGGCGCGCTGCTGGAGAAGCGATGATCTGGTTGTGCCTGATCCCGATCGTCCTGCAGGGCATCGTGATGGTGGTGGATGAGGGCTGGTTCCACCGTGCGCGCGGGCTGCCGCGCTGGGAGCGGATCGGTCACCCGCTCGACACGCTGACCCTGGTGGTGTGCCTCGGCTGGCTGATCGCCGTACCGCGGGCCACCTCGACCGGCGCCACGCTGCCGATCTACATCGCGCTCGCGGCGTTCTCGACGCTGTTCGTCACCAAGGACGAAGCCGTGCACGCCCGGATGTGCAGCGCCGGCGAGCACTGGCTGCACGCGCTGCTGTTCGTGCTGCATCCGATCGTGCTCGCAGCGTTCGCGTACCTGTGGTGGCTCGACGCCACCGAATTCCTGGTCGGCCAGTTCGGGGTCGGGCTCGCGTTCATGGTGTACCAGACGCTGTACTGGAACTTCGGCTGGAACCCGTGGCGGGTCGAACCCGAGGCACCGAGCGGGCAGATCAACAACGCGTGGTACGCCGATCTCGGAGCGCGGTGGTACGCCGCCGAGGATACGCCGATCGCGCTGCTGCGGGCCGAGGCGCGCCAGCGCAACCCGTGGATCGCCGGGGAGATCGCGCGGGCGCTCGGTCAGGGCCGCCACCGCGTGCTCGATCTGGGCTGCGGCGCCGGGTTCCTGGCGAACTACCTCGCCGAGCAGGGCCACCACGTCACCGGGATCGATACCACCGACGAGAGCCTCGCGGTCGCGCGGGCCCACGATCGCACGGGCACGGTGCGCTACGAGCGCGGCGATGCGTGCGCGCTGGCGTATCCGCGCCGCAGCTTCGACGTGGTGTGCGCGATGGATCTGCTCGAGCACATCGAGCAGCCCGAGCGCGTGATCGCCGAGGCCGGCCGGCTGCTCGCGCCCGGCGGGATCTTCGTGTTTCACACGTTCAACCGGACGTGGCAGGCCCAGCTGATCGTGATCAAGGGCGTTGCATGGTTCGTGCGCAACGCGCCCAAGGATCTGCACGTGCTGCGGTTGTTCGTGACGCCCGGCGAGGTGCGCGCGATGTGCCACGCGCATGGCTTCGAGCCGGTGGCGCTGCGCGGACAGCGGCCGCGGTTCGGCTGGCCGCTGTGGCGGATGCTGCTCACCGGTAAGGTCGGCGATGACTTCGCGTTCACCACCAGCGCGTCGACCAAGCTCGGCTACACCGGGATCGCCCGCCGCGGGCAGGACCTGTGCGATGGTCCGGGCGATGGCCAAGTCCTGGTTGATGAAGTCCGAGCCCGATCAGTTCGGGATCTCGGATCTCGCGCGGGTTGAGATCGAGCCGTGGACCGGCGTGCGCAGCTACTTCGCGCGCAACCACATGCGCGCGATGACGGCCGGCGACACGGTGCTGTTCCATCATTCGAACGCGACGCCGCCTGGGGTCGCGGGGCTGGCGCGCGTGGTGCGCACCGGCGTGGTCGATGAGACCCAGTTCGATCCAGCCAGCAAGTACTACGATCCGAAGGCGACACGCGATGCACCGATCTGGGACTGCGTCGAGGTCGCGTACGTCGCGACCTTGCCGCACTTCGTGTCGATGGACCGGCTGCGCGCCGAGCCGTCGCTCGCCGACATGCTGGTGCTGCAGCGCGGGATGCGGCTCTCGGTCCAGCCGGTGACCGAGGCGCAGTACGAGGTGATCGTGGCGCTCGGGCACACGGCGCCGCCGCCGGAGCTGGCCGCCCCGAAGCCGAAGGCGAAGCCGCCCGCCGCGGTGAAGCCGGCCGGCAAGCCAACGCCAGCGAAGGCCGGGAAGGCTGCGAAGGCCGGGAAGGCTGCGAAGGCCGGGAAGCCAGCGAAGGCCGGGAAGCGGTCGGGCAAGCCGGCGGCCGGCAAGCGGCGCTGAGCGAGCGTGAACCAGCTCGCCGAGGCAGGTGCCGGCGGTCAGCGCGGGGCGAGCCAGGCGAGCAACGCGGCGCTGCGGTCGTCGGGCAGATCGACGCCGGGCTGCGCGTTCGAGGCCTCGGGGCCGTGCCAGTCGGAGCCGCCGGTGCAGGTGGCGCCGAGCTGATCGGCGAGCTGGATCCAGCGCGTCCGCGCGCCCGGGTCGTAGGCGCCGTAGTACGCCTCGATGCCGGTCAGGCCGTCGGCCTGGTAGCGCCGCAGGTAGTGCGCGCTGCGCTCGTCGTAGAGGTGCGGGTGGGCGAGCGACAGCGCGGCGCCGGCCTGGTGGCCGAGCGCGATCGCGTCGCGCAGCGGGAGCGCGCGGTGCGGGACATCGACCGGGCCGCGATCGTAGAGGTGGCGGGCGAACGCGTCTTGCACCGACGACACGGCGCCGGCGGCGACCATGGCGCGCGCCAGATCGGGGCGGCCGACCGAGCGGCGATCGGCCTGGGCGACCAGCGGCTCGATGTCGATCGCGATGCCGCGCTGGGCGAGCCGGGCGGCCATCACGCGCAGCCGGTTGCGCCGCGCCTCGCGGACCTCGGCGAGCTTGTCCTCGAGGACCGCCCACGCCCCGCCGCGGTCGTACGCCAGCACGTGGACGGTGCGGCCGTCCTCGTCGCACGATAGCTCCGCCGCGCGGATCGCCCGCGCCCCCGGGATCTGCGCGATCGCCGCATCGCAGCCGTCGCAGGTATCGTGGTCGGTCAGCGCGAACACCGCGACCGCGCGGGCCGCTGCACGCGCTCCGACCTCGGCCGGGGCGTCGGTGCCGTCGGAGCAGGTCGAGTGACAATGCAGCTCGAATCGCATCCGTGCGGTGTATACCAGAGCCATGGCCGAGAGCCTCGTTGCGTTGCGCGATCGTCGCGAGCAGGTGATCCAGCGCCTGTCGGAGAGTTACGCGGAGGACCTGTTCGACGTCGACGAGCTCGAGCGCCGGCTCGACATCGCCCACAGCGCCCGCAAGGTCGCCGAGCTCGACGCGCTGGTCGAAGATGTCGCCGCGCTCCCCCAGGCGGCGGAGCCGGCGTCGACCGCGTTGGTGGTCACCGGGCCGACCGCGATCGACGATCCGAACCGGCTGGCGACCAAGAAGCTGCGCGTGATCATGAGCTCGGTCGAGCGCCGCGGCCGGTGGTCGGTGCCGCGCGAGCTCGAGATCCGCGCGTTGTGGGGCAACGTGGAGCTCGACTTGCGCGACGCCTCGCTCGGCCCCGGGGTCACGACGATCCACGTCCGCGTGGTGATGGCGAACTGCGAGATCATCCTGCCGCCGAGCCTCGCGGTCGACGTCGACGTGTCGTCGTTCGCCGGCAACGTGACCGAGCGCCACCGCATGCCGCCCGAGATCGATCCGGCGCGCCCGGTGATCCGGCTGCTCGGCAGCGTGGCGTTCGGCAACGTGGAGATCACCACGCGGCTGCCCGGCGAGTCGGCGCGCGACATGTACCGCCGCGAGCGCCGCGAGCGCAAGCAGCTGCGCCGGGCCGAGCGTGATTCCGATCGCCAGTTGCGGCGCGCCGATCGCCAGTCGCGGCGAGCGCTGCGCCGGGGCGACGGCAAGCTGTTGCCCCCCGGGTCGTGACGGGTTCACGCGAGTTTGCGAAAGCGCGGCACGGTAATCTGCTAGGCTATTCGCTCTATGGGAACTCCGGGGGCCGCGCCGGCTCACCTCGGGCGATACGAGCTGATCGCGCGGCTGGCGACCGGCGGCATGGGCGAGATCTTTCTCGCCCGCCTGGAGGGTGCGGCGGGGTTCGAGAAGCTGTTCGTGATCAAGCGCATCCTGCCGCACCTGGCGGATGATCCGCGGTTCCGCGACATGCTGATCGCCGAGGCGCGGATCGCGTCGATGATGACGCACGCCAACGTGTGCCAGGTCTACGAGCTCGGCGAGACCGACGGCCAGCTCTACATCGTGATGGAGTACCTCGAGGGCGAGACGGTGCTGCCGCTGCTCCGCAAGCTGTCGAAGGAAGCAGCGCCGCTCGACCTCGGGTTCATCGGCGGCGTGGTCCAGCAGGCAACCGACGGCCTGCACTACGCGCACGAGCTCAAGGATCGCGGCGGCGACTACCTGGGCATCGTGCACCGCGACATCACGCCGTCGAACATCTTCCTGACCGACGCCGGCGTGGTGAAGGTCCTCGACTTCGGGATCGCCAAGGTCAAGGACGCGTCGGCGCACACCCAGACCGGTACGGTGAAGGGCAAGTACGCGTACATGTCGCCCGAGCAGCTGCGGGGCGGGGCGGTCGATCGGCGGTCCGACGTGTTCGCGCTCGGCGTGGTGACCTACGAGATGCTGGCGCTGCGCCGGCTGTTCCAGCGCAAGACCGACTACCTGACGTTCCGCGCGGTGATGGAGCAGCCGATCATCGACATCCGGCACTACCGGCCGGATTGCCCCGACGCGCTCGCGATCGTGCTGGGCCACGCGCTCGACCGCGATCCGGCGAACCGCTACGAGACCGCGCGCCAGTTCGGCACCGCGGCGCTCGACGCGATCGGCGCGGTGCGCCGGCCGTGGAACCAGGGCGACATCAGCGACTTCGTCACCGGCCACTTCGCCGAGGAGCTGCGCAAGCGCAGCGCGCAGATCGCGAGCGTGGTGCGCGGCGGGGCCGCGCGGCAGACCATGCCGATGATCGCGCAGTCCGAGGCGCCCGAGATCGAGGCCGAGGAGGACTACGAGTTCCCGCCGGTCGACTCGGCGGTCGCGGAGACCCCCGCGAGCGGCCGCCACGTGCACGGGCCGACCGGCGAGCAGGTGTTCCAGGTCCCGACCGGCGAGCTCGCGCCGCCGCCGCGCCGGCAGAGCGCCGAGCAGATCGCGTTCCACGACGGGACAACCGGCAGCGGTCCGCAGCTCGAGGCGCTGCGCGCGCTGCAGGGCCGGCCCGGCGGCGGCCACCAGACCCAGCAACAGCCGCCGATCGTCATGGTCCAGCCGGGGCGCAGCGTGGTGTGGCCGATGGTCGCGATCGCGATGGTGCTGGTCGCCGGCGGCGCCCTGTTCCTGGTCTGGCAGCAGATGCAGCGCCAGCCGCCGACCTCGGTGACGATCACGCCGAGCGAGCACGGCCGGGTCAACAACATCGGATCGAACACGATCATCGTCGGCACCGACGACCCGGACCTGGATCCGGGGTCGGCGGGGTCGGCGGGGTCGGCGGGGTCGGCGGGGTCGGCGGGGGCCACCGGGTCGGCCACCGGGTCGGCCAAGGACAGCTCGGCGGATCCCGGAAGGCCGGCCAAGGCCGATCCGTCGCACGGTACGCCGGCGCGGCATCCCGGCAAGGTCGCCGATCCGTACCGCGCGGTCGTGCTGACCAAGCTGGGCGAGGTCAACCGGTGCATCACGCAGCACAACCCGCCGCCGGCCGGCACGAAGGTCGAGATCACGATCGCTCCCGACGGGCATCCCAGGCAGGTCGCGATCGAGCCGGCCAGCGTCGACGGAACGCCGCTCGGCGACTGCATCAAGAGTGTGTTCCGCGGTACGACGTTTCCGCGCAACGACAACGACAGCGATCACCAGCTGTCGGTCAATTTGCACCCCGTGTGACCTCGGCTTGACCCTCGGCGACACGCGGGCGCAGACTCGCCCGGTGCCAGGTGCGAGCGGAGCGAGCGCCCCCCGAAACCGAGACCCGGACCAGGGGCCGGGGGCGAGGCGCCGGTGCGCGCCGCGGCCCGGCAGCTGGATCGGCGCGCGGGGCGCGGCGTGGCTGATCACAGGCGTCACAGGGCTCGGGGGGCTCGGGGGGCTCGGGCTCGGGGGGCTCGGGGGGCTCGCGGCCGTCGCGTGCTCGGTGACCCAGCCGCCGACCCCCGGCGAGCCGCGCTCGGCCGGCCGCCCGGGGCTCGAGATCCGCACGCTGTCGAACCGCGCCGACCTGATCAGCGGCGGTGACGCGCTGATCGAGCTCGTCGTGACCGACCGCCACCACGGCGCCACGCTGCCGGCGCCGGGGACGATCCACGTCACCGCGGGTACGCGCGACGTGTCGAGCGCGTTCGCGGTCCGCGGCAGCGGCAGGATCGTCGGCCTGGTCACCGGGCTCGCCGAGGGCAAGACCCGGGTGACCGCGGAGCTCGGCGACGACGACGACGCGGTGAGCCTGACGATCACCAACCACAAGCTCGGCGGCCCGGTGCTGTCGGGCCCGCAGGTCACGCCGTTCGCGTGCGCCACGCCGGTCGCGCAGCCCGAGCAGGGCGGCCAGCCGGCGACCAACGCCAGCGGCCTGTCGACCGCCGCGTTCGACGACCAGTGCGACATCGCCACCGAGGTCAAGCTGTTCTATCGCTCGACCGCGGCCGGCTGCTCGATGGCGCGGCCCGATCCCAGCCCGCCGGCGACCCCGCCGGCCAGCGCGTGCTTCAAGCCCTACGATCCCGCCGCGCCGCCGGCCGATCTCGCGATGACCACGACCGACGCCGGCGTGACGGTGCCCTACATCGTGCGGGTCGAGCGCGGCACGCTGAACCGCGGGATCTACGACCTCGCGGTGCTGTTCGATCCGACCAAGGATCCGGTCGCCACCGGGTGGCGGCCGACCGCGCCGCAGCCGGGCTGGAACGGCAAGGTGGTCTACACGTTCGGCGCGTCGAGCGGCCAGCCGCGCCGGCAGTTCCGCTCGGAGCAGAGCTGGAATGACGACAGCGCCCTGGCGCGCGGCTTCCTCGTGGCGCTGAACAGCATGACCGACTCGCTCTACAACTCCAACCGGGTCACGATGAGCGAGACCGTGATGATGATGAAGGAGAAGATCATCGACGGCTACGGCGAGGTCCGCTACGTGATCGGCAACGGCTGCTCCGGCGGATCGCTGAACCAGCTGACCACGGCGTCGATCTTCCCCGGCCTGCTCGACGGCGTCCAGCCGACCTGCACGTACCCCGACTCGGAGTCGACCGCGATCGAGGTCGCCGATTGCACGCTACTGGTCAACTTCTACAACTCGCCCGCGTGGCAGGCGCTGACCGCCGGGCTCGGCCAGGACGCGATCAACGCCAAGAAGGCGGCGATCAACGGCCACGTCGATCAGACCGGCTGCCACGCGTGGGTCAACAGCTTCTCGAACCTCGGCCGGCCCGGCAACTACGTGCCGGTGCTGGTCGTCGACAACACGACCGGCGCGACCGCCCCGGTCGGCGCGGTCACCAACAACTGCCAGCTGCCCGCAGCGCAGGTCTACGATCCGGTGTCCAACCCCGGCGGCGTGCGGTGCACCGGCGCCGATCACGCGGTCGCGGTGTTCGGCCGGGTGCCGGGCACCCACCGCGCGCGGACCACGACCGACAACACCGGCGTACAGTACGGGCTCAAGGCGCTGGTCGCCGGCGCGATCACCGCCGACGAGTTCGTGGCGCTCAACGACAAGATCGGCGGGGTCGACTTCGACGACAACTTCACCGCGGCGCGCAGCGAGGCCGACGTCGAGGCGGTCGAGACCGCGTACCGCGCCGGCATCGTGGCCGATGGCCACGCGCTGGCGAAGCTGCCGATCATCGACCTGCGGGGCTACGACGACTCGAACCTCCCGCCGCCCGCCGGCGCGCTCGGCATCCACCACATCTGGCGCAGCTTCGCGCTGCGCGCGCGGATCGACGCCGCGACCGGCCACCACAAGAACCACGTGATGTGGCGCTACGGCACGGGCCTGGTCGCGCCGCCGGCGTCGAACCTGACCCTGCAGTCGTTCCTGCTGATCGATCAGTGGATCGCGGCGATCAAGGCCGATACCAGCGACACGTCGATCGATCGCAAGGTCTGGCGCCACCAGCCGGCCGACGCGTTCGACTTCTGCTACCTGACGAGCGACACCGCGTTCGCGCACAAGATCACCGACCCCGCGGTGTGCGATGGCGATCGGTTCCTGAAGCCGCACGCGTCGCCGCGCCAGGTCGCGGGCGGCCCGGTCGCCGAGAACGTGCTGAAGTGCCAGCTCCGGCCGCTCGATCGCCACGACTACGTCTCGACCGCGACGCCCGGCGGGCTCACCGACGATCAGCTCGCGCGGCTGCGCGGCGTGTTTCCGCGCGGCGTGTGCGACTTCACCCGGCGCGGGGTCGGTCAGGACGACGCGCGCTCACCGCTAGACTTTTCCGCCGGCCCCGGCGGCGCGATGCTCCCGCCGGTCCCGCGCTCGAAGGACGACCGCGATCACATTCGGCCCTGACCCCGGCGCTCGCCTGAGATCACGCTGCATTGTTCCGAGCTCCGGTTCCGGGTTCCGGGGATGTTCCGGGGTGTCGCACCGTAGAAGGCCGGCATCACGCACCGCGTTTCCGCGTGGCTCGTCGGACGGTTGGCCAGTTCTACGACGACGTGGTTGTCACGCGGTGCAGTCTTGGCGTATGAAAGATAGAGGAGCGCGGTGGGCGACATCAACCTCGAAGTATGGGATGCGACCGGGAACAAGCGCTTGAACGTGCAGGTTCCTGACGATGTCGCTGTGGAGCGAATCCTCATGGTCCTGGCCGACAAGCTCCATCTGCCGCGCTACGCGCCCGATGGTCAGCTGATGAGCTACAAGTTCCACCACCGTCGCCTCGGCGTGCAGCTGGTGGACGATCAGACCCTGGTGCAGCAGCAGGTGCAGGACTCGGACATCGTGCGGATCCAGCCGGAGATCACCGCCGGCGCGCCTCGCCGAGCGACCACGCAATAGCATGCAGCCTTCGGGGGATGTGTTGGAGGTGCGGGAGGATCGCTATCACCGCCAGACGCTCATCGAGTGGTGGGATCAGAAGCGCGTGCGCGATACGCGGATCCTGGTGATCGGCGCCGGCGCGCTCGGCAACGAGATCCTGAAGCTGCTGGCGCTGATCGGCAGCGGCTGGACGGTGGTCTACGACCCCGACAAGATCGAGCGCTCGAACCTGTCGCGCAGCGTGCTGTTCCGCGAGGCCGACGAGGGCGAGCTCAAGGCCGCGGTCGCGGTGCGCCGGATGCACGAGATCAACCCCGATGTTCACGCCCACGCGCACGGCGACAACATCCTCGCCAAGGCCGGGCTCGGCGTGTTCCTGTGGGCCGACGTCGTGATCGGCGCGGTCGATAACCGCGAGGCCCGCGTGTTCATCAACTCGGCGTGCGCGCGGACCCGGCGGACCTGGATCGACGGCGCGATCGAGGGGCTCTCCGGCATCGTCCGCGCGTTCTCCCCGCATACCGGCGCCTGTTACGAGTGCACGATGAACAGCACCGACCGCAAGCTGCTCGCGGAGCGCCGGTCGTGTGCGCTGCTCGCGCGCGACGCGGTGCGGCGCGGCCACGTGCCGACCTCGGCCGTCGCAGCGTCGATCATCGGCTCGATGGAGGTCCAGGAAGCGATCAAGGTCGTGCACGGCCAGCCCGCGCTCGTCGGCGAGGGCCTGCACATCGACGGGCTGTACAACCAGATCAGCCGGATCGCGTACCCGCGGCGCGCCGAGTGCCCGGGCCACGAGGAGCTCGGCGAGGTCGTGGCGCTCGGGGTCGGCGTCGCCGGGATCACGCTCGGCGCGCTGCTCGATCGCGCCGAGGCCGAGCTCGGCGACGGTGCGGTGCTCGATCTGTCGCGCGACGTGATCGTCCGGCTGAGTTGTCCGAGCTGCGGACAGACGACGCCGGGCCGCGCGGTGCTCGGGACGGTGCGCGAGTCGCAGGCGGCGTGCCCGGCGTGCGGCGCGCACCGCTCGGTCGAGATCGCGTCGTCGGTCGGCCGCGACGATCAGGTCGATCTGGCGCTGACCCCGGCCGAGCTCGGCCTGCCGCCGTTCGACATCATCGTCGCCCGCCAGGGGATGGAGCGCCAGCAGGCGTGGCTGTTCGACGGCGACGCGAGCGCGGTGCTCGGCCCGGTGGCGGCGTCGTATGCGCGGCGCGCCGAACCGGAACAGGCCGGCGCCACGGCCGAAAATCACGCCGGAAATCATGCCGGAAGTCACGGGAGTGCTCCATGAGCTCGCTGGACGTACGATCGATCGACGACAAGGAGCTTCGCAAGGCGAAGGCTCCGGCGACCAAGCAGGAATTCCGGGTGTTCCTGTCCGAGGTCGCGTTCGACCGCGCGGTCGAGCGCGGCGACGGCGACACCACGCGCGAGGTCGGCGGGGTGCTGTACGGCGAGCTGCTGCGCGACGAGGCCGGGCCGTTCCTGCAGATCGACGGCACGATCGACGCGCTGCACGCCGAGGAGAAGGGCGCCGAGCTGACGTTCACCCACGCGACCTGGGAGCACATCCACAAGGAGATGGACTCCAAGCACCAGGACAAGCGGCTGGTCGGCTGGTACCACACCCACCCGGGGTTCGGGATCTTCCTCTCGGATCGCGATCAGTTCATCCACAAGAGCTTCTTCAACCTCCCGTTCCAGGTCGCGTTCGTCTACGACCCCAAGAGCCGCGAGCACGGGATGTTCACGTGGCACGACAACGAGGTCTGGCGGTCGCGGCGCTACTGGATCGGGCCGCGCGAGCAGGCGTGGGACGGGCCGCGCGCGCCGGCCGAGCCGACCGCGGACAAGGCCAAGCTCAAGTCGATCAAGCTCGACCTCGATAGCGAGGGCAAGCCCGGTGACGGCGACGGCGAGTCGCGCGTGCCGCGCGAGGAATTCAACCTCGGGACGCTCGGGCCGCTGATCTTGATCGGCGTGGTGCTGCTGCTGGTCGGCGGCTTCGTCGGCCGCTGGCTCGGCATCGGGTCGGCCAACGAGGTGCTGTTGCAGGCCCAGCTCGAGATCGGGAAGGCCAAGTTCGAGGGCCAGCAGTCCGTGCTCACCTCTCTGCAGAACGATCTGCTCGGCACGCTGCGCGACACGATGGGCGACGAGGGGATGCGCGCGCCGGTCGAGCAGGCGATCCAGGATCTCGATCAGGCGATCGCGATGCTCCCGGCAGAGCCGCCGCCGCCCGCCGTGGCACCGCCGGTCGCTGGTAGCGCGGCCCCGACCGCCGGTAGCGCGGCCCCCCCAGGTGCGGGAAGCGCCGGTAGCGCGACGGCCTCGGCTGCCGGTAGTGCCGGTGGTGCCGGTAGTGCGAGCTCGCCTGGTGCCGGCAGCGCACTCGCCCCGATCGCCGTCCCCGTGACGCTGCCGATCCCCGGGATTGCCGCCGCGCCCCCGCCCGGCGTGACCGCGCCGGCTGCCACGCCGGCCACCGCCGCGCTGATCGCGCTATCGACCCAGCTGCGCGGGGCGCGCGCCGATCTGATGACCCTGATGCAGCGGCGCTACAGCGCGCACATCGTGCTCGATCAGCTCGAGCACGCGACCCGGCGCGGCGCCGAGCTGCGCGCCGATCTCAACCACGACGTCGCCGAGCAGCGCTCCGGGCTCGGCAACCTGTACGCCGAGCTCGCGGGCGACGTCGCCAAGGCCAAGG
>DATBBB010000400.1:0-1859 GCA_036271215.1 Kofleriaceae bacterium
AGCGTGTTTGGTGGGAAGCTCATCGGGAGAAGGCGCCGGGGCTGTTCGTCCACGAGCTCAGGATCGCGGTTGCCAAGCTTCGCGATGGCATGGACAACCCCAGGGCTCGCTGTCGAGTCGGGTCACAGTTTCGGTGGGAACGCGCCGGTGGCGGCGAGCAGGTCGAGCTCGGCCTGGCGGTAGTCGTCGTCGGAGATGATGGCCTGGGTCGCGGCGTCGAGTGCAGCGCGCTGGGCGTCGACGACCTCGAGTCCGGTGGCGGTGCCGGACTTGTAGCCCAGGGTGGCGAGCTCGAGGGTGTGGGCAGCCTTGGTGGCGGCCAGCCGGGCGGCGTCGCGCGCGATCCGGGCGTCGGTGACGGCGGCCTCGGCGATCCGGATCTCGGAGCTCGCCTGGCGGTCGACCCCGGCGAGCTGCTCGAGGGCCTCGTGCTCCTCGGCGACGTGCTGGTCGTGGGCGCCGTGGCGGAACCCGCCGTCGTAGATCGGGACGTTGAGCGAGAACAGCAGCTGATAGCCGATCCGGGGCAGCGGATCGATCTGCGGCGCGTCGAGGAAGCCCTCGCCGGCGAGCCGCAGCGAGGGCGCCCAGTCGGTCCAGTCGGCGCGCCGGGACTCGGTCGCGGCGTCGCTGCGCCGGCGGCTGGCGATCACGTCGGCGCGGGCCGCGAGGCCTGACCCGGTCCGTGGCTCGCCGAGATCGGGCTCCTCGCTCGGCGCGGCCGCGCGGTCGCTGCCGATGATCACGCCGAGCGCCTCCTCGGCGCGCAGCTTGGCGATCGTCGCCGACGCGAGCTGGGCCTCGGTGGTCGCCAGCTCGGCCTCGTCGCGCGACAGATCGAGCTCGGTGCCGACGCTGGCCTCGCGGCGCGCCCGCGAGAACTCGACGTGGGCCTTGGCGGTGTCGCGCGCGTGCGCGGTGTTGTCGAGCTGGCGCGCGGCCGAGAACGCGGCGAAGTAGGCGCGGGCGGTGGCGATCGCGACGTCGCGCCGCGTGCGCTCGGCCTCGGCCGCGGTGACCTCGACCTGATCGCGCGCGCGCTTGCGGTCGCTGTACGCCTTGAGATCGACGATCGGCGTGTCGACGGTCAGCTGCGCGGTGACGCTGTTCGCCGCGGCCGAGCGGTGCATCTCCACGAACCGATCGCCCTCGAGCCGGGTGTAGATCGCCGCGGCGTTGACCTGGGGCATCAGCGCCGCGGTCGCCTGGGCGAGCAGGCCCTTGACCCGCTGGATCTCCTCGAGCGCGACCTGGCGATCGGTGTTGTGCTCCATCGCCAGCCGGATCGCGTCGCGGAACCGGATCGGCTGCGACGGCTGCGATGGCTGCGACGGCTCGGCGAACACCGGCGCCGCGATCGCGAGGCTCGCGGCGATCAGGTACTTCATGAATCACCGCCGCTGCCGCCCCCGATGCCGAGCGGGCCGCCGCCGGGGCTGGTATCTTGGTGGGCGCTCGAGCCGGAGCCTTGGCCATTCGAGCCGCTCGAGCCATGCGAGCCCTGGCCGCTGCCGGTGCCCTGCTTGTCGGCCTTGCCCTTGTCGCCGGCTTGCTTGTCGGCCTTGTTCTTGTCGCTGGCTTGCTTGTCGCTGGCTTGCTTGTCGGCCTTGTCGCCGTCCTTCTTGTCGGCCTTGTCGCCGTCCTTCTTGTCGGCCTTGCTCTTGTCGCTGTCCTTGTTATCGCCGGCTTTCTTGTCGCCAGCGCCGGCCTGCTTGTCACCGCCGCCAGCCTGGGGCGCCTTGGGCTGCACCGGCCGCACCGTGCCGCCGTCGGCGATCTCGTCGGACACCCGGGTCGCGATCGTGTCGCCGCTGGCCAGGCCGCGGATGATGCGCGCGAGCTTGCCGTCGTCATCGGCG
>DATBBB010000401.1:0-3397 GCA_036271215.1 Kofleriaceae bacterium
TGCAAGGCCAAGCCGCCGCACGGCGCCGATGCGTGTGCGGTCAATGGCTTTGATCGGTTCGCCCAGGTCCACTTCTGGCGCACGCCGACCGGCACCTGCAAGCAGGGCGCGTGCGTGCCGTACAGCAAGTGGGTCAGCGACTACGTGGCGATCCGGGGCGGCGGGTGAGCGCGGGCGGCGCGCGGTCGCGGCGAGCAGGTCGATGACGGTCGCGGTCGAGCTGCGGGCGGTCAGCTGCCGGTTCGGCGAGGTCCGCGCCGTGGACCAGGTGTCGCTGGCGATCGAGGACGGCGAGTTCTTCTCGATGCTCGGGCCGTCGGGGTCGGGCAAGACGACGTGCCTGCGGCTGATCGGCGGGTTCGAGCTGCCGACCGAGGGCCAGATCTTGTTGCATGGCGAGGATGCGTCGGACCGGCCGCCGTACGAGCGCGACGTCAATACGGTGTTTCAGGATTATGCGCTGTTCCCACATCTGTCGGTGATCGACAATGTGGCCTACGGGCTGCGCATGAAGCGGATCGGCCGCGCGGATCGCCGGCGCGAGGCGGCCGCGGCGCTCGAGCAGGTGGCGCTCGGCGGCCTGGGCGATCGCCACCCCGGGCAGCTGTCGGGCGGCCAGCGGCAGCGCGTGGCGCTGGCCCGCGCGCTGGTCAACCGGCCGCGCGTGCTGCTGCTCGACGAGCCGCTCGGCGCGCTCGACCTCAAGCTGCGCGAGCAGATGCAGGTCGAGCTGAAAGGCCTGCAGCGCCGGCTCGGGATCACGTTCATCTATGTCACGCACGATCAGGGCGAGGCGCTGTCGATGTCGGATCGCGTGGCGGTGTTCCACGACGGCCGGGTCGAGCAGGTCGACGCGCCGGGCACGCTGTACGCGCGGCCGCGCACGATGTTCGTCGCCGGGTTCGTCGGCACCGCGAACGTGCTGACCGCCGAGGCGATCGGGCGGATCGCGGGCGCCTCGCCGCTGCCTGGGTCACCGGTGTCGATCCGGCCCGAGCAGATCACGTTCGGCGTACCGGGGCCGGGGCAACTCGGTGTCACCGGGCGAGTCGTCGACGTGCAATTTCACGGCCCGACCAGCCGGTTCGAGGTCGAAGCCGAGGCCGACATCCGGCTCGCGGTGACCATGGCCAACGCCGGCGCCGGCGCGGGCGCCGGGCAGCCCCGGGTCGGCGATCACGTCGAGCTGGCATGGTCGCGGGACGCGATGGTTGCGCTCGAGGCGACATGATGGGCTACCGGGGCACGCTGCTGGGCCGCCGTGCGTGCCGCGGCGATGGTCGCGTGCGAGGCAACGCGAGATGACGGCGCGCGCAGCGGGGCGACGGCGGCCGGGGGGGGGCGCCGGGGCCGCGGTGTCGACGTTCCTGTATCGCCGGCGGCGGCTGTACCTCGGGATGCTGCTCGCGCCGCCGGTGCTGTGGTTCGGCGTGGTGTTTGTCGGCGCGCTGCTCGCGCTGGTCTGGCAGAGCACGTACACGTTCGACGACTTCACGATGCAGGTCACGCCGCGCATGACCGCCGCGAACTACCGCGCGCTGCTCGCCGCCACCAACCTCGACATCGTGCTGCGCACCACCGGGATGGCCGCCGCGGTGACGCTCGCCTGCGCGTTGATCGGGTTCCCGATCGCGTACTACATGGCGCGCTACACGCGCGGCGCGCTGCGCGGGGTGTTCTACGTCGGCGTGATGCTGCCGATGTGGGCGAGCTACATCGTCAAGGCGTACGCGTGGACGATGATCCTGTCCCGGGGCGGCGTGCTGTACTGGGTGGTCGATCATGTCGGGCTGCGCGGCGCGCTCGACGCCGTGCTGCAGCTGCCGGTCATCGGCGGCAGCTCGCTGTCGACCTCGAACCTCGGCCGGTTCCTGGTGTTCACCTACGCGTGGCTGCCGTTCATGATCTTGCCGATGCAGGCGGCGATCGAGCGCGTGCCGGCCAAGCTGGTCGAGGCATCGGCCGATCTCGGCGCCCGGCCGGCGCAGACGTTCCGCACGGTGATCCTGCCGCTCGCGTTTCCCGGCGTGGTCGCCGGGTCGATCTTCACGTTCTCGCTGACCCTGGGCGACTACATCATCCCGCAGCTCGTCGGCCCGCCCGGGCTAGTGATCGGCACGATGGTAAACCTGCAACAAGGCTCGGTCGGCAACCTGCCGATGGCGGCGGCGTTCACCGCGGTGCCGATCGCGATCCTGGCGATCTACCTGGCGATCGCGCGCCGGCTGGGAGCGTTCGATGCGCTCTGAGCGCCGTCTGCGTCATCCGGGCCGCCCGAGTCGCCCAGGCCGCCGGCGCGGGCCGCGCGCGCCGTGGCCGCTGCGGATCCTGGCGTGGGGCGGCCTGGCGTTCCTGCACGCGCCGCTCGCGCTGGTGGCGATCTATGCGTTCAACACCGAGGAGGCCGCGTTCAGCTTCCCGCCGCGCGGCTTCACCTTGCGCTGGTTCGCCGCGGCGGCGGCGCGCGACGACGTGGTCGCCGCGATCGCGCTGTCGGTCAAGCTCGCGCTGGTCGCCACCGCCGGCGCGTTCGTGCTCGGCACGCTGGCCGCGCTCGCGATGGCGCGCCGGACGTTCCGCGGCAAGGATCTGCTCGCGCTCGCGTTCATCCTGCCGATCGCGCTGCCCGGCATCATCACCGGCATCGCGCTGCACTCGGTGTTCCGCATGGCCGGCGTGACCCCCGGGTTCTGGACGATCGCGATCGGCCACACCACGTTCTGCGTGGTCGTGATCTACAACAACGTGGTCGCCCGGCTGCGCCGGCTGCCGCCGAGCCTGATCGAGGCCGCGATGGATCTCGGCGCCAGCGGGCTGACCGCGTTCCGCACCGTGGTGCTGCCGCAGCTCGCGACCGCGCTGCTCGCCGGCGGCATCCTGGCGTTCGGGCTGTCGTTCGACGAGCTGATCGTCACCACGTTCACCGCGGGCCATGATCAGACCCTGCCGATCTGGCTGCTCGGCCAGCTCGGCCGGCCGCGCGCGGTGCCGGTGACCAACGTGGTGGCGCTCGCGGTCATGGCGATCACCGCGCTGCCGATCCTCGGCGCGTGGTGGCTGACCCGCGGCACCGAGGACATCGCCGGCAGCGGCAAGTAGCCCCCGCGCCGCGCCAGGCTCAGAGCCAGAACCCGCCGAGCGAGAACTTGTTGCTGGTGGTGTCGAGCACCTCGTAGCTGTCGCGCGCGCGCTGGGTCGGCAGCAGCGAGCGGATGCCGGTGATCCGGCCGCCCTCGGTGACGACGAAGTAGCGCCGGCCGAGCGGGGCGCGGGTCCGGTCGTTGATGTACTTGGTGAACTCCGCGTTGTCGCTGTCCTTGAACGCGGTCTTCATCTCGGGCAGGTAGCCCCAGATCTCGTCGGCGGACCAGAAGTTCTCGCCGCGCCAGTACAGCTG
>DATBBB010000402.1:0-4365 GCA_036271215.1 Kofleriaceae bacterium
TACCGAGCCAAACCACTCGGCGAGCGAGATCTGGACCTGCGGATCGAGCGACCACGCCATCCACTTGTACGCACAGTTGGGGTGCTTGGCGTCGGCGTGCAGCATCGTCGTGTCGGCCCATCCGGTCGAGCCCTCGGCCGGGATCGTCGACGCCACCGGCTGCTTGTCGGCGACCAGGCCGTTGACCATGTAGCCCCACGAGCTCGACGCCACGACGCCTTCATTCTTGAAGTCGCTCATCTGCACCGTGGCATCGTGCCAGTAGCGGTGGGTCAGCTTCTTCTGCGCGCGCAGCACGTCCAGCACCGCCGCATACTGCGCATCATTGAGCTCGTACGGATCGGTGATCCCCAGCTCCGGCTTCTTCTTCATCAAGTACAGCGCGGCATCAGCCACATAGATCGGCCCGTCATAGGCCTGCACCCGGCCCTGGTTCGACTTGCCGTCGGGCAGCACCTGGTCCTCGAACACCACCGCCCACGACGCCGGCGGCTGCTTGAAGACCTTCGTGTTGTACAGAAGGACGTTGGGCCCCCACTGATAGGGCACGCCGTAGACCTTGCCATCGACGTTGAACCACGGCCCGCCGCGCAGCCGCTCGTCGACCGTCGTGAACGACGGCACCCGCGCCGGATCGATCGGCTGGACCTTCTTGGCCGCGACCAGCCGCAAGCTCGCATCGCCCGACGCGGTCACCAGGTCATAGCCACCCTGGTTCATCAGCGCCACCATCTCGTCCGAGGTCGCCGCGGTCTTGACGTTGACCTTGCAGCCTGTGGCCTTCTCGAACGGCGTCACCCAGTCATACGCCTTGTCGGTGTCGCCGCGCTCGATGTATCCGGGCCACGCGATGATATCCAGCTCGCCCTCGGTCGCGCCGGACCCGCCGCCGGCGTTCGGCTTCGCCCCCGGCTCGCCCCCGCCCGAGCCGCTGCCGGTCCCACCGGACCCTTTGTGGGTCCCTTCGGAGGTTGCGCCCCCGGTGTCCTTTGCGGGTTCCTTCTTGCACGCGGCGTACAGAACCGATGCTGCCAAGATCATCCACACCAGCCTCGAACGAGTCATGCGAGCTCCTTGGCGGTGGACGATACCTCGGGTGGCGCACCGGCCGTGGACAGCGATCGACTCATCTAGCGCACACCTCGCATTCGGCGCGCCGGCCACGATTGCGAGTCTCGCCACACCGCTCCTATCATGGCGTCCGACGAGGCCGACGAGGCTAACGAGGCTGGATGAAGGTCCAATGAATACACAGCTATTAATCGGCGGCGAGCGCGTCTCGGGTGACGGCGACGCCGAAGCCATCCTCGACCCGGCGACCGGCCAGGTCATCGCCCAGGTCCCCGAGGCGTCGACCGCACAGGTCGCCCAGGCGACAGCCGCCGCGCACCGCGCGTTCCCCGGCTGGTCGCAGACCGTGCCGCGCGACCGCGCCGCGCTGCTGCTCCGGCTCGCCGACGCGATCGACGCTCGCGCCCCCGAGCTCGCCCGGCTCGAGTCGCGCAACACCGGCAAGCCGTACGCCGCCGCGCTCGCCGACGAGCTGCCGGCGATCTCCGACGTGTTCCGGTTCTTCGCCGGCGCCGCGCGCTGCATGACCGGCGCGGTCAGCGGCGAGTACCTGCCCGGGTTCACGAGCCTTGTCCGCCGCGATCCACTCGGCGTCGTCGCCTCGATCGCGCCGTGGAACTACCCGCTGATGATGGCGGCGTGGAAGCTCGGCCCCGCGCTCGCCGCCGGCAACACCGTGGTGCTCAAGCCCTCGGAGCAGACCCCGCTGACCACGCTCGCGCTCGCCGAGATCGTCTCCCAGATCCTGCCGCCCGGCGTGGTCAACGTCGTCACCGGCCGCGGCCCCACCGTCGGCGCCGCGCTGGTCAGCCGGCCCGAGGTCCGCCTGGCGTCGCTGACCGGATCGATCGCCTCGGGCCAGCGCATCCTCGAGGTCGCCGCCGGCAGCCTGATCCGCACCCACCTCGAGCTCGGCCGCAAGGCGCCGGTGATCGTGTTCGACGACGCCGAGCTCGACGCCGTGGTCGCCGGCCTGCGCGCGTTCGCGTTCTACAACGCCGGCCAGGACTGCACCGCGGCGTGCCGGGTCTACGCCGGCGGCCGGATCTACGACCGCCTGGTCGCCGATCTCTCGACCGCCGCGGCGTCGCTCCAGCTCGGCCCGCAGGACGCGCCCGGCGTCGAGATGGGCCCGCTGATCACCGCCGCCCACCGCGACCGCGTCCACGGCTTCGTCGACCGCGCCGCGCAGCTTGGCCACGTCGAGGTCACCACCGGCGGCCGGCCGCGCGCCGGCGCCGGGTTCTTCTACGAACCCACCGTGATCGCCGGCGCCCACCCCGGCGACGAGATCGTGCGCCAGGAAGTGTTCGGCCCGGTGGTCTCAGTGACCCGGTTCACCGACACCGACGACGCGATCGCGTGGGCCAACGACTCGGACTACGGCCTCGCGTCATCGGTGTGGACCCGCGACCTCGGCCGCGCGATGACCGTCGCGAGCCGGCTGCAGTACGGCGCGACCTGGATCAACACCCACTTCATGCTGGTGTCCGAGATGCCGCACGGCGGGCTCAAGCGCTCCGGCTACGGCAAGGACCTGTCGATGTACGCGCTCGAGGACTACACGGCCGTGCGCCACGTCATGCTCAAGCTGTAACCGGCCGAAACCATATTGGTCGGACCATTTCGAACACTCCGGCGACGTCGTGCGTTATGAGTCTCATGAAGCTCGCACCCCTCGCCGCCGCCGCCGCTGCCCTGGCCGCCGTCACGCTCGGCACCGGCTGCTTCTGGGTCAACGAGCACTCCGACTCGATGTACGGCTTCGAGGGCCGCAGCGTGCTCGCCAGCGACGGCCATGTCGAGGGCGGCCAGGCCCACGCCGAGGTCGGGATGGCCGGGCTCTACATCGACGCCGAGGCCAACCGGCGCGACGTCATGCGCGACGATCGGCCCGACCTCTATCACGGCTACGGCCTGGCCCTGTCGGTCCGCGGCTCGCTGTTCGGCATCCTCGGCACCACGCACGAGCTCGAGCGCTACCTCGATCTCGGCGCCGAGGCCGGCGGCGGCCCGGTCGTGATGTCGGGCATCCCGGGCTCGACGCTCACCGCGACCGGCGGCGGGTTCTACGGCGCGTGGGTCGAGATCGGCACGGTGTCGATCGGCGACGGCTATCTCGCGCTGACCGGCGGCGTGCGCCGCGAATCGTTCGGGGCGCCGTTCACCGATCAGACCCAGCTCGCGGTCGGCCTCGCCTGGCGCCACCGCGAGCCGGCCAACTTCTCGTTCGCCGGCGTGCACGACTGACACTGACCACCGGGACCACACTGACCACCGGGGCCACCGGCGGTCACGGGCAGATGCAGTTACCACCGCAGCGGGTATCGCGGAAGCAGTCCGAGCCGCTGCACGCGGTCGACGCCTGACACGCCGCCTTGGTGGAGAACCAGTTGATGTCGTCGCAGGTGAACGCCGACGGACACAGCGCTCGCTGGGTCTGCTCCGGCAGCAGCTTCGACGGAGTCTGCTGGACTGCCTCCATCTTGGATTGCGGCGCCGGGGCCGCCGGCTCCGAGCTTCGGGTACAGCCGGCGATGCCGGCAAACAGGGTTGCAGCCAGGATCATTGCGCGCATCGTATGCCTCCTTGAGATCGCAGGCACTCTACAGCGCACGTCCACGAATCGCGATCACACTCCCGACGTTCCGGCCTTCGTCATTCAGATTTATACTACTCCCGATCTCGGCCGGCGCGCCGCTACTTGGTGTCGTCGCCGGCGCCCTGCTGGTGGGTCTGGACGTGGCCGTCGTCGCCGAGCACGGTGAACACCACGCGGCGGTTCTGCGCGCGGCCCTCCTTGGTCTTGTTGTCGGCGATCGGCTTCTCCTCGCCGAACCCCAGCGGGATCAGGCGCGCGGCGTCGACCCCCTTGTGGGTCAGGTACGCGGCCACGGCCTCGGCACGGCGCTGCGACAGCTGCTTGTTGTACGCCGGCTTGCCCTGGCTGTCGGTGTGGCCCTCGACCTGGATCTTCAGCTTGTCGTGCGCGACCAGCACCGCCGCGACGTTATCGAGCAGCCCGAACGACCGCGGCTCGATCACCGCGCGATCGGTCTTGAAGTACACGCTCTCGAGGATCTCGAGCTTGTCATCGGTGATCGTGACCAGCTGCTTGGTCGGGCAGCCGTTGTTCTCGGGCGGGCCGATCTGATCGGGGCAGTTGTCGAGCCGATCGGGCACGGTGTCGCCGTCGCGATCGGTGTCGGGGCAGCCCTTGTTGGCGCGCGGCCCCGGCTCGAGCGGGCACGCGTCCTCGGCGTCGACGATCCCGTCCTTGTCGTTGTCGGGATC
>DATBBB010000403.1:0-15556 GCA_036271215.1 Kofleriaceae bacterium
CCGGATCATCGAGCTCGTCGGTGATCGAGGCCAAGCACGTCATCCTCGCGACCGGCGCGCGGGCGCGCTCGCTGCCCGGCATCGCGATCGACGGCGAGCGGATCATCGAGTACCGCAAGGCGATGACCCTGCCCGTGCAGCCGCGGTCGCTGGTCGTGCTCGGCGCCGGCGCGATCGGGGTCGAGTTCGCGTCGTTCTATCGCTCGCTTGGCGCCGAGGTCACGATCGTCGAGTTCCTGCCGCGCCTGGTCCCCAACGAGGACGCCGACATCTCCAAGGAGCTCGCCCGCGCGTTCGACAAGCGCGGCATCAAGTCGCTGGTCGGCCACAAGCTGACCAAGGCGACGCCGACCGAGACCGGCGTCGCGATCACCGCCGAGCCGGTCGCCGGCGGCGAACCCAGGCAGCTCGAGGCCGACATCCTGCTCGTCGCGGTCGGGGTCGCGGCCAACACCGAGAACCTCGGGCTCGAGGCCCACGCCGTGGCGCTCGACCGCGGCTTCATCCAGGTCGACGCCCACAACCGCTGCGGCGACGGCCTGTGGGCGATCGGTGACGTGATCGGCCGCGGCCTGGCCCACGTCGCGTCGGCCGAGGGCGTGTTCGTCGCCGAGACCATCGCCGGCGTCCACGCCCCCGAGGTCCGCTACGACGCGATCCCGGCCTGCACTTACTGCCACCCCGAGATCGCCTCGGTCGGCCTCACCGAGGACAAGGCCCGCGCCCAGGACATCCCGATCAAGGTCGGCAAGATGCCGTTCCGCGCGCTCGCCAAGGCGCTGGCGGCCGGCGAGCCCGACGGCTTCGTCAAGGTCATCTGGCACGCCGAGACCGGCGCCCTGGTCGGCGCCCACCTGATCGGCCCGGGTGTCACCGACCTGATCGCCGAGCTGACGCTCGCCAAGACCACCGAGGTCAACGCCGAGAGCCTGGCCTACACCATCCACGCCCACCCGACCTTCGCCGAGGCCGTCCGGATCGCCACCGAGGACGCCCTCGGCCACGCCGTCGACCTGTAGCCAGGGCCGCGTCGGCGCCACCGTTGCCCGGCGGTCATCACCATGGTCATAATAGGCCATGGCCTCGGTCCCGAAGAGCGCGCTGGAAGGCAAGATGCTGGAGTACCTCCAGCAGGTCGAGGACACCGGCGAGGAGCTCGTGGTGACCGACAACGGCCGCCCGGTCGTCAAGGTCGTCCCCGTCCGCACCCGTGCCTCGGCGGCGACGCTGTTCGGCGATGTCCGCGGTCGCATCGTCTACCACGAAGACATCCTCGCGCCGGTCACCGACGCCTGGCCGGGGCCGTGACGCACCAGATCGGTTCGCGTTTGGGCGCGGTCCGGGGTATCCATCGCTAGATGGCGGATACGGAGACGCGCGTGCACTTGCCGGTCGTCGGTCAGGCGACGGCGCTCGCCGGGGCCGGCGCTGCTGTTGGCGAGGAAGCCGCGCCCCGGCGCCGGCATCCGGCGTGGATCCGCGCGACGTTGCCGAGCAAGCCGGCGTACTTCGAGCTACGCGCGATGGTCAAGGAGCTGCAGCTGCACACGGTGTGCGAGAGCGCGAGCTGCCCGAACATCGGCGAGTGCTGGACCCGGCGCGCGCTGACGATCATGATCCTCGGCGACATCTGCACCCGGTCGTGCCGGTTCTGCGACGTGACGACCGGGCGGCCGCTGCCGCCGGACCCCGACGAGCCGCGACGGGTCGCCGAGATGCTCGGCCGGCTGGCGCTCGAGCACACGGTGATCACGTGCGTCGACCGCGATGACCTCGCCGACTTCGGCGCCGCGCACTGGGCCGAGACGATCCGGCGGGTCAAGGCGGCGTGCCCCGGGATGACGCTCGAGATCCTCGCCGGCGACTTCAAGGGCAAGACCGAGCTGGTCGACGTGGTGCTCGACGCCGATCCAGATGTCTTCGCGCACAACCTCGAGACCGTGCCGCGGCTGTCGCGCGCGGTCCGCGTGCAGGCGAGCTATCCGCGCAGCTACCAGATCCTCGAGCACGCGCGCAAGCGCGACGCGGTGACCAAGACCGGCCTGATGCTCGGGCTGGGCGAGACCCGCGCCGAGGTCGAGGAAGTGCTGCGCGAGCTCGCCGGGCTCGGGGTCGACATCGTGACGCTCGGCCAGTACCTCGCGCCGAGCAAGCAGCACCTGGCGATCGAGCGCTACGTGCACCCGACGGAGTTCGCCGAGCTCGAGCAGTTCGCGCGCGACCAGGGCATCACGCACGTGGTGGCCGGGCCGCTGGTGCGCTCGAGCTACCACGCCGATGGCCAGGCCAAGCTGGTGCGCGACCTGCGCGCGGCCAAGGGCCTCGCCCCGGTCAGCGGCGCGTAGCGGCACGCGGCCGGGCTGTGGACGGCGCGCTTCGCAGCCGGGCCGTGGGCGGTGCGCAGGTCGCGGCCAAGCTGCGGGCCGCGCTATGCTGGAGCGGTGAACATCACCGTGGTGGGCGCCGGCGTGGTCGGCCTGGTGACCGCACTGACACTCGAGGAGCATGGCCATGACGTCCAGGTCGTCGCCGCCGCGACCGGCGACGCGATCACCTCGGCGGTCGCCGGGGCGTGCTGGTTCCCGTACCGCGCCGGACCGCCGGATCGGGTCGCGCTGTGGGCGGCGCAGACCCGCGCCTGGCTGACCGCGCTGGCCGGCGATCCGGAGGCCGGCGTCGCAAGGATCACCGGCTACGAGATCACGCCCGACGTCGCCGACCCGGCCAGCCTCGCCGGCCCAGGCGGCCCCGCCGGATCTGTTGGCCCTGCCGGCCTCGCCGGACC
This sequence comes from Kofleriaceae bacterium, assembly GCA_036271215.1. GTDB lineage: Bacteria > Myxococcota_A > Polyangia > Haliangiales > Haliangiaceae > JABFXX01. The sequence goes on from DATBBB010000403.1 coordinate 2,786, forward strand.
CGGACCCGCCGGATCTGCCAGCCTCGCCGGCCTCGCCGGCCCTGCCAACCCCGCCGGAGCAACCGGCCCCGCCAGCTCCCCTGCCCTCGTCGGCCCACCAACCGCGCCGCTGCCGCCGTGGTGGGCGGCGCACATCACCGTCGACCGGGCGCCGGCACCGGTCACCGGCGGCCCGCTCGCCTGGCGCTACGGCTCGCTCGCGATCGAGCCCGCGCGGTTCCTGCCGTGGCTGGCGCGCCAGCTGCGCCGGCCGATCGAGCACCGGCCGGTCCGCGAGCTCGCCGCCGAGCCCGGCGACGCCGTCGTCCACTGCACCGGGCTCGCCGCCCGCGAGCTCGCCGGCGACGACACGCTGACCGCGCTGCTCGGTCAGGTCGTGATCACCGAGGTCGGCACGGCCGATCGCTCGATCACCGTGACCGACACGCGCGACCCCGACGCGCTGTTCTACCTGATCCCGCGCCGCGACGAGCTGGTGCTCGGCGGCTGCTCGATTCCCTGGCCCTGCCCCTGGCCCGTGGCCTCGTCCCCTCCCGGTCGCCCGGGCCACGCCGCCGGCCCGCCGCCCGAAGATCCGGCGTTGACCGCCCGCATCCTCGCCCACGCCGGCGCGCTCGGCTTCACCGTCGGCGCCGTGCGCCGCGTGCGGGTCGGGCTCCGCCCGTACCGCCCCGAGATCCGGCTCGAGCGCGCCGGCCGGATCATCCACAACTACGGCCACGGCGGCGCCGGCTACACGCTGTGCCGCGGCTGCGCCGACGCGGTCGCCGCGCTCATCGCCTAGCTCCCGGCTAGATCTTGATCATGCCGCGCAGGTACGCGGCGACCACGACCGCGACGATCGCGATGATCACCATCGCCAGGATCAGCGACAGCCTCGAGCGCGCCGGCTCGGCGATGGTCCGGCCCGCCGAGGTGCCGAGCTTGGCCTCGCTCTGGGTCGCCGCGATGTCGTCGATCGGGTGCTGCCCGCTGCTGCCGGCGACCGCGCCCCCGCCGGGCAGCGGGACGTCGGCCGGATCGGGCTCGGCGACCTGCGCCTTGAGCTTGCCGGTCGAGCGCTCGGTGGCGCGATCGACCTCGAGCGCCTTGGCCTTGCCACTCGGCCGCTCGGTGGCGCGCGCCGCGGTGTCCATGTTGCGCATGTCCTCGACCCGGACCTGCAGCATCGTCGGATCGTCGTCGGTGATCCGCTGCTTCTTGCTCTCGATCGTCAGCGGCGTATTCGGCAGATCCTCGTCGACCGTCAGCTCGGCCGAGTCGTGCGGCTGGATCGGCACCGCGACCGACGACCGCGCGATGCCACGCGCCTCGTGCATCCGCGACCCGACCTTGTCGTGCGAGGTCTCGTCCATCGCGAGCACCGCCGGATGGACCAGGCCCTGGGTCAGGCAGCGATCCCAGGCGTCGCGCAGCGCCTGCTCGGCCTCCGAGGAATCCTTGAACCGCGCGCGATCCGACGACTGCAGCGCGGTCATCGTCACCGTGGCCAGCGGCTCGGGGATCGAGGCGTCGTGGCGCGCCGGCGACGGCGCGTTGCCCTGCACGACGTAGCTGTTGGTGGTCTTGGTGTCCGGCCCCTCGTACGGGATCCGCCCGGACAAGAGCTCGTAGAACACCGCGCCCCAGGCGAACACGTCGGCCTGCGGCGTGTAGCGGCCCTCGCGGATCGCCTCGGGCGGCGAATAGCCCGGCGTGCCCATGAAGATCCCGACCTGGGTCAGGTCGGAGTCCGGCATCCGCGCGATGCCGAAATCGGCGAGCTTCCACCGGTTGTCGCCGGCGTGCAGCACGTTGGCCGGCTTGACGTCGCGGTGGACGATCCGCTGGCGGTGCGCGAACGACAGCGCCGACGCCAGATCGAGCGCGATCTGCACGCTGCGCGCGAGCGGGAACCGCACCCGATCGAGCCGGTCGGCGAGCGACTCGCCCGGCAGGTACTCGAGCACCATGAACGGCGCGCCGGATTCTTCGTCGACCCCGACGTCGAAGATCGTCACGATCGCCGGGTGCTGCATCTTGGCCGCGGCCTTGGCCTCGCGCTGGAACCGCTCGAGGAACGCCGATCGCACGCGGCGGCCCTGGCCCTGCGGCGACATGATGGTCTTCACCGCGACGACGCGGTCGAGCAGCGGATCGCGCGCCTTGTAGACGACGCCCATCGCGCCCTTGCCGATGGTCTTGATGACCTCGTACCGGCCGATATGCTGCCGGCCCTCTTCCCCGGTGAATTGCAGCCCGGGTGGGGCCTCACCGCGCAATCGCGTGGCGGTTCGCGGACGCGCCTCTTCAGCCATCGCAGCCGAAAAACTCTAACACGTCGCGGGCCTGGTACGAATCACCGCGTGCCCTTAGCGCGATGTTCGGGTGGTCCCAGAAACTTTGGTGCCCGGCGGCACCGAGCCGGTGACGAATGCATTTCCGCCGACCACCGAGCCCTTTCCGATCACGGTCTGGCCACCCAGGATGGTCGCATTGGCGTAGATGACGACGTCGTCCTCCAGCGTGGGATGCCTGCGATGCCCAGGGGTTGGACGATTTTCGCCCTGTGGGACGCTCAGCGCCCCGAGGGTCACGCCCTGGTAGATCCGGACCCGGTCGCCGATCAGCGTGGTCTCGCCGATCACGATGCCGGTCCCGTGGTCGATGAAGAACGACCGGCCGATCTCCGCTCCCGGATGAATGTCGATTCCGGTCCGGCGGTGGGCGATCTCGGTCATGATGCGTGGGATCACAACGGCGCCCTCGCGCAACAGCGCATTGGCGAGCCGGTAGACGGTGATCGCATACATACCCGGATAGCAGAACAGGATCTCGTCGACCCCGGTCGCCGCCGGGTCGCTCTCGTAGGCGACGTGGAGGTCCAGGCTGACCTGGCGGCGCAGCGCGGGGAGCTGGCTCAGGAACTGCTCGGTGATCGTGTCGGCCTTGCCGGCGCAGTCGGTGCACTCGAGGTCGGAGCGGCCGAGCGACTGCTGCCGCTTGTGGTGGGCCGCGCGGTAGACTTGGCGGTGCAGCGCGAGCCGCAGCTCGATCACCCGGGCGCGGATGATGTCGCGCAACGCGCTCGGCGAGCCACGGTCGAGGTCGGGCCCGGCGTAGCCCGGGAACAGCAGCGCCCGGCACTGCTCGACGATCGACTCCACTTGATGCTCGCTCGGCAGCTCGTAGCTACCGATGTGCTGCATCTCGCGCGCACCAGGATCGAGGTAGAGCTCGAGCAGCTGGTCAGCGACGTCGTCGACCCGCGCTCGTAGCTCGCCCATCACCGGGAGGGGCCGCCGTTGGGTGGACATGATCGACCCTTAGCATGAACCGGGGGGTCGGTCCGTGTGGGTTTTGCTGGGCTCGGTTGGCAGTGCGCTACTCGGCGGCGTCGGCGCGGTACCCCGGCCGCGGCACCGGCGCCGGGGCGTCGTTGATCTTGGCGATCACGTCGTCGAGCCGCTGCTCGGGGATCGTGACGCGGGTCGGCATGCCGCCGCCGATCGCAAACAGCGCCACGAAGTCCCAGCCCGAGTCGAACCCGGCGGCGATCGTCAGCATCCCAGAATCTCGCACGATCGAGACCGGCGCCCGCGCCTGGCCGGCGAGCAAGAGGTCGGTCTTGTCGAACTGGCCGGCCGCGCCGGCGGTGTCGACCACCGCGACCCGGCCGCGGATCGTGAACCGCGCCGCCAGCTCGCGGGTCCGGACGTCGCGGCGCTCGAACTCGGCGGCGGCGTCGGCGATCACGGTGTCGTGGACGCCGGGCTGCATGCCGCCGACCAGGAACTGGACCACGCCGCGCTTGAGCTGATCGTCGCGGAACTTGGCGCGCAGCGCGCGATCGATCCGGGTCGCGATCGGCCCCGGCGTACCGACCCGGGTGTCGACCGCGCGCGCGTCGTCGTCGGCGCCGGGGTACGGCTCGTGGCCGCCGAGGATCCACTTGGCGGCGGCGTACAGCCCGTCGAGGTCGACGTGGGTGCAGATACAGTCGATCGGCCCGGTCTGGCGCACCAGCTCTGGGGTCACCATCTCGGGGCACGCGCCGTGCTGCGCCTTGGTCGCCAGCACGAACCGCGGGTCGCCGGCGAACGCGGCGTGCTTCTCGTGATCGTGGTGATCGACCCACGCGGCGAGCCGGGCGCCGAGCCCGTCGAGCAACGGCTTCGTGATCAGATCGAACGACACCGTGGTGCCGATCGTCGCCGCGAACGCGACGTCGAGCACGACGACGCGGCCGTGCAGCTTTTCGGCGCGCGGCAACACCCGCGGCGACGTGAAGTACAGCTGCGGCATCTGCACGCCCCACTGTACTCCAGTCCGAGCCCAGTCCGAGCCCCGTCAGAGCAACGATGGCGCGGGCTACTCCGCCGGCTCGACGGGCTCGGCGGGCTCGGTGGGCTCGGCGGGCTCGGCGCGGTGGTCGCCCCGGTCGGGCTTGTCGGGCTTGTCGCCGCGCTCGGGGTCGCCGCTCAGGCAGTGCATCGTCACCGACCAGCCGTCGTGCAGGTAGACCTGGCGCAGGGTACCGCGATCGCCGCACTGTGCGGCACCCGGCACGAGCAGGCAGAGCGCGCGCTCGCCACCGTCGGCGACCAGGGCGCTGCGCCGGCCCGGCGCGACCTGGCCGAGCTGGACGCCGTCGACCCAGACCTCGACCGGATCGGGGCACCGCGCGTTGTCGACGTAGAACGTCGCGCGCGCCCGCGGCCGCGCCGGCTGGGTGGTCGGGATCGGCTCGGGCTGGTCTTCTTCAACCACGTGGTAACGCGCCGGGTCGGCGACCGCGGCGGCGAGCAGCCGATCGGTGCAGCCCACCGCCGCCAGCTCCGGGCCGAGCGCCCGGCTCCACTCGGCGCGCAGCTCGGAGATGTCGGCGAGCGCGAGCTTCCACGCCTTGCGGTCGGCGGCGACCTGGGTGCGCGCGTTGGGCAGGAGGCTCGCCGTGGCGCCGACCTCGTCGTGGCGCGCGATGAACTTCCACGCGGCCTCGAGGTCCATGCCGAGCCGGCCGATCGCCGCCAGCTCGCGCTGCCCCGCCGCCCAGTCGCCCGCGATCCGCGCCAGCGGGCAGCTGCGGATCACCCGCGGCTTGGCCGGCGCGTCGGGCCCGCGGCCGAGCTGACCGAGCAGGCCGAGCAACCGGCGCTGGTAGGCCACGCGCGCCGCGGCCATCGCCTGGCCGACCTGGGCGTAGCGCTCGAGCGCGCCGCCGATCGCGTCGGCGTCGCCCCACGGCCGCGCGAGCTCCGGCGCGTACGCAACCGCGATCGCCGCACCGGCGTCGAGCGCCCCGAGCGCGGCGCGGGCCGCGGTCGCGACGCCGATCGCACCGGTCGGGCCGGCCGCGCCAGCGGCGCCGGCGCCGGCCAGCGCCGGGCCGGCGGTGGTCGCATAGGTCAGCTCGCGGCGCGCGGCGGCAGGCTCGTCGAGCAGCGCGTGCGCGACCCCGGCGAGGTAGTGCAGGTCGGCGTCGTCGGGCCACACCGGTTGCGCGAGGTTCGCCGCCCCGAGCGCGGTGGCGCCGTCCTTGCGCCCGAGCTCGGCGGCGATCAGCGCGCGCCAGGTCGCCAGGCTGCGCGGCGCCTCGGCCGCGGCGCGCCGCAGGTACCGCGCGGCGTCGTCGGGGCGGTGCTGCGCCAGCGCGATCACCCCGAGCGCCTGCTCGGCCGCCGGCAGCTCGTCGCGAAACCGCAGCAGCCCGGTGTACGCGCGGCTCGCTTCGGGCAGCCGGCCGGCGTCGAACAGCGCCTGCGCGGCGACGAACCCGGGCCAGCTCGACTCCGGCGCCAGCCGGGCCGCGCGCGCGTACCAGGCGAGCGCGCCGTCGAGGTCGCGCTGCTTGCGGTGCGCGTCGCCGATCCGGATCTGCAGCGCGACGTTGCCGGGGTGCACGGCGTCGATCGCCTCGAGCGCGGTGATCGCCTTGTCCCACTGCGCCTCGGCGCCGTACGCCGACGCGAGGTCGGCCTTGACCTCGAGATCGCCCGGGGCGCGGCGCGCGATCGCCTCGAGCTCGCGGATCAGCGCCGGCGTGTCGCTGCGCGCGGCGTGGATCAGCACCAGCACGCGGCGCGCCGCCAGGTCGTCGGGCCGGTGCGCGGTGACCTGCTCGAGCTGGTTCTCGGCCGCCGCCGGATCGCCGGTGCGCCACAGCGCCGCGCCGAGCTGGTAGCGCGCGTCGAGGTCCCACGGCCGCCGGATCACCAGCCTGCGGAACAGCTCGAGCGCGAGCTCGTGCTTGCCGGCCTGCGCCGCACCCATCGCCGCCGCGCGCAGCGCCGCGACATCGTCGGGCGCGAGGTCGTTGGCGTAGTTGAACTTGCCGACCGCGCGCGCGATCTGCTTGGGATCGCCGGGGCCCTGGGCGAGGCCCTGAGCGAGGCCCTGAGCGAGATAGACCTCGCCGAGCAGGCGCTGGGCCTCGAAGCACTTGGGATCGATGAACACCGCGCGCTCGAGGTCGTGCTCGGCGGACTTGAGGTCGGGCTTGAGCTCTGGCGCCGCGCTGCCGCTCCCGCTGGGGCTCGCCGCCGCGGCCGCCTGGGCGGCGATCGCGCCGGTCAGGTAGCCGAGCCCGCGGCCCATCAGGTTGACCGCATAGAGATCGCTCGCGAGCGGGCGCTCGAGCGCCTTGTGGCGGGCATCGTCGATCCCGATACCGCCCGCGATACCGCCGCCCTTGGCCCAGACCTCGGCGATCGCCTCGCCGAGCAGCTGGTGGTACGCCTTGACGTCGCCGGTGCGCTGGGCCTCGGCGGCGACCACGGCCACGCCGGCCGACACCCGCCACAGCGCCAGCGCGATCCGCAGCTGCCAGCTGGGCCGCTCGACCCAGCCGGTGATCACGAACGCCGCGCCGCGCGCCGCCGCGAACGCCGCGACCGGCCCCTGCTCGGCCTCGATCGCCGCGCCGCCGACGTAGAGCGGCCCGCCGGTCGGCTCGAGCCCGAGCACCGCCTCGGTCTTCTCGGCGATCTCGAACGGCGCCCCGGCGATCAGCCAGTCGAACGCGCGAACGTTCGCGTGGTTCTCGAACGGCGCCACCGCGAACCGCGCCGGGGCCGGCGCCCACGCCGGGACGTCGACCGACTCGGCCGTAGCTCCAGCGCCAGCCCCGGCGGCGGCCCCGGCACCGGCCAGGCCGGAGGGCTTGGCGGCCACCGGGGCCGCGGGCTTGGCCGGCACCGCCGCCGGGGCCGCGGGCTTGCCAGGCGCCGCTACCGGGGCCGCGGGCTTGCCGGGCGCCGGACCGGGCGTCGCAGGCGCCGGCCCGGGCGCTGCCCACACCACCCCAGCGGCGGCGATCACCGCCGCGAGCCACCCCGCCGCGTGCAGCCGTCGCCCGAGTCTCATAGACTCCAATCATACCCGTGTCCGAGCCCGCGACCCGCCGCAACCCGGCCGCCCCCGCTGCCGCGCTTGCCGCGCTTGCCGCGCTTGCCGCGCCTGCCGCGCCCGCTCGGCGGCGCAAGCGGCCCCGCCGCCGGCGGCTGCGCTGGGTCTCGGTGCTCCGGCTCGGCTTCCTGCTCGCGCTCTACGGCGCGTCGCTCGCCGCCGCGGTGATCTACCTCGCGGTCCAGACCATCAACGACGAGCTCCCGGCCGATCTGTCGCAGCTGCTCGACTACCAGCCGAGCCGCAAGAGCGTCGTGCTGTCGTCCGACGGCGACGAGATCGGGACGTTCTCGGTCGAGAACCGCCGGCTCGTCGCGCTCGATCGCATGCCGCCCCACGTCCCGGCGGCGTTCCTGTCCGCCGAGGACCGCCGGTTCTACAAGCACAAGGGCTTCGACCTGCTCGGCATCGTGCGCGCCGCGGTCACCAACTTTCGGTCCGACGGCAACATCAAGCAGGGCGGCTCGACGATCACCCAGCAGATCATCAAGCAGACCCTGCTCGCCGGCCAGGACCAGATCGGCGCGCTCGACCTGACGCCCGACGAGTACGCCAAGGAGCGCAAGTCGCTCAAGTACCGCCGCAAGGCCAAGGAGGTCATCCTCGCGGTCCGGCTCGAGCGCGAGCTGACCAAGGCCGAGATCCTCTCGATCTACCTGAACCACGTCTACCTCGGCCACGGCGCGTACGGCGTCGGCGCCGCCGCCGAGACCTACTTCGGCAAGGAGGTCGAGGACCTCACGATCGCCGAGTCCGCGATGCTCGCGGGCCTGGTCGCCTCGCCGACCAAGTACGCGCCGCACCACAACATGCAGCTCGCCCGCGACCGCCAGCGCTACGTGCTCGGCCACATGCGCGACGACAGCTACATCTCCGACGCCGAGTACCACGCCGCGCTCGCCGAGCCGATCGCGCTGGTCGACGGCAGCGACCTCAACCACCTGGCGTCGCCGTACTTCGTCGAGCACGTCCGCCAGATCGCGACCAAGCGCTACGGCAACCGCGATCTGTTCCGCGGCGGCCTCAAGTTCTACTCCACGCTCGATACCCGGATGCAGGCCGCGGCCGAGGGCGCGCTCAAGAAGGGCCTCGAGACCCTCGACCGCAAGCTCGGGTTCCGCGGCCCGATCGGCAGCGTGCCGGTCGCCCGGCGCGGCGCGTGGTCCGGCGGCCCCGGCCACCCGATCACCGGCGCGACCGACGACACCACCGCGCTCGCCGATCAGCTGCTGCCCGACCAGACCTACGGCGCGATGGTCGTCGAGCTGCCGAAGACCGGCGTCGGGGTGACGATCGATCTCGGCCCCCGGCGGCTGCCGCTGATCGAGGCCGACGCGCGCGACGTCCGCGCGTTCAGGGCCCCCAGGACCGCGGCGCCGATCGCGCTCGGCGACCTGCTACCGGTCCGGCTGTCCGCCGACGGCACCACCGCCACGCTCGCCCAGCGCCCGGCGCTGCAGGGCTCGTTCATCGTCATGGAGCCGACCACCGGCCGCGTGCTCGCGCTGGTCGGCGGCTACGACTGGACCGCGTCGCAGTTCGACCGCGCGACCCAGGCCCGGCGCCAGGTCGGGTCGTCGATCAAGCCGTTCATCTACTCGGCCGCGCTCGAGGCCGGCAAGACCCCGGTCGATCACTTCGTCGACGGCCCGTTCTCGGTCCAGACCGCGACCGGGGTGTGGACCCCGGCCAACTACGACAACAAGTACCTCGGCGACGTGACCCTGATGACCGCGCTCGCCTACTCGCTCAACACGATCTCGGTCCAGCTCGCGGTCGCGGTCGGCCTCGATCGGATCATCGAGATCATGCGCGGCTACGGCATCACCTCGCCGATCCCGCGCCACATCTCGATCGCGCTCGGCACCCCGGACCTGACGCCGCTCGAGGTCGCCGGCGGCTACGCCGGGATCGCGTCGGGCGGCCGCCGGATCACGCCGCGGTTGTTCGACCTGGTGACCGACACCGCGGGCAACATCGTCGAGGATCTGCGCAACCAGCCGCCCGGCCCGCAGGTGATCTCGCCCGAGGTCGACTACGTCATGGTCAACCTGATGAAGGGCGTGGTCCAGCGCGGCACCGCGCAGTGGGCCAAGCAACTCGGCCGGCCGATCGCCGGCAAGACCGGGACGTCGGCCAACTACCGCGACGTGTGGTTCAACGGCTTCACGACCGACCTGCTCGGCTCGGTGTGGATCGGCCGCGACGACTCCACGCCGATCGGCGACAAGATCACCGGCGGCGGCGCCGCGGTGCCGATCTGGACCGATTTCATGCTGAAGGCCCACCCGCGGACCCCGGTGCGCGACTTCCCGGTGCCGCCCAACGTCAGCTTCGCGCGGGTCGAGCCGTGGAGCGGCGACCCGACCGGCCCGTCGGCCGAGGCGGTCTGGATGGCGTTCGTGCGCGGCACCCTGCCGGCGAAGTTCCTGTCCGGCCCGGCGATCCGCTCGTTCGACGACCTGATCCCGGCGCCCGGCGGCGAGCGCCCCGGGATGCCCCGCCTGTGATCGCCGCCCCGGCGCGGGCGGGCCGGAGCGGACATCGCTCGTGCCCATGTTAGGGTCCCGCCATGATCCGCTCTGTGTTCGGTATCGGCCTCGGTTCCGGCCTCGGTTCCGGCCTCGGTGCCGCCGTCGCGGCCGGCCTGGTTGCGAGCCTGGCCGGTGGCTGCCGCATCTCGCTCGAGGACACCGACACCGGCGATGACTCGATCACCGGCCGGACCTGCGTGGTCAGCACCACGTCGCAGCCCTGCCTCGACGCGGTCAACCAGAACCCGGTCACGCTGACCTGGATCGAGAAGAACATCTTCACGACCTCGTGCATCTTCTCGGGCTGCCACAACGGCGACCCCAGCCTGCAGGGCAAGGTCGATCTTCGCGCCGGCATGAGCTACGCGCACCTGGTCGACTACACGTCGACCCTCGACCCGACCCGCAAGCTGGTCGTCGCCAGCGACGTCCAGTCGAGCTACCTCATGCTGATGCTGCATGATTTTTCACCCGATATGGCGACCCCGGCGGGCGGTGCGCCCCCCGCCGATATCGGCTACATGCCGCAGGGTACCGGTGGAATGCCGCTGTGCTGTCAAAAGCTCGATGCACTTGAACGTTGGATCAAGGCCGGTGCACCAAGCAACTGACTGCGAGTTTCGCTCGCCAGGTCACAGCGAGTAAGTTATCGTTCACCCACGAGATTTCGCCGAGGGTTTGCTTGACGCGACGAGCAGCCTATCGCTACAACTTCCCTACGTACCGCAAAGGGGTACGCCCCCCGCGCGCGGAGGCATGGTTCGATGAGCTGGTTAAGTGACGTCTTCCAAAAGGGCGGGCCGTTCTTCATCTTCAACACGTTCTTTTTGGCCATCGTCATCGGCCTGATCGTCGAACGTGCGATTTACTTCCTCGGCCGCGGCCACCTGAACGCGAAGGCGTTCCTCGAGCAGCTCCGCAAGCTCCTGTCGGCCAACAACGTCGACCGTGCGAAGAAGCTGTGCGATGCGACCACCGCGCCGGTCGCCCGCGTCGCCAAGGCGGGCCTCAACCGCCTGCACCGCGGCGAGGCCGCGGTCGCCCAGGCGATGGAAGAGACCATGACCGACACGCTGCCCGAGGTGAAGACCCGGATCGGCGCGCTGTGGTCGCTCGCCAACATCTGCACCCTGATCGGCCTGCTCGGCACGATCACGGGCCTGATCCGCACGTTCGCGTCGATCGGCGACGCCAACCCGGCCGACCGCCAGAAGAAGCTGTCCGATGGCATCTCCGAGGCGATGTACAACACCGCGTTCGGGCTCTCGATCGCCCTGGTGTGCATGCTCGGCCACCTGCTGCTGTCCGCGGCGATGAAGAAGGTCGTCGCCGACCTCGAGGCGTTCAGCCTGCGGTTCGAGAACCTCCTGGCCGACGGCAGCGGGGCTGCCGCGCAGAGCCGCGCTCCGGCCGCGCCCACCGAGGACGAGCACCAGTCGGCCTGACATGATGTACTCGGCACAGCGGGTACGGTCGAAGACGCGCGCGGCGATCAAGCGCCGCGAGGACGCGATCGAGCAAGAGGAGATGGAGAGCGGCGAGCTCAACCTGATCCCCTACCTCGACATGGTGACCAACCTGATGTTGTTCCTGCTGGCCTCGGTGTCGGCCGGCCTGATCCTTGTCCAGCTCGATACGACGTTACCCGACAAGCAGACCGCGCCACCGCCCACCGCGGCCACCCCGGCGACCAACCCCGACGATCAGCCGCTCCGGCTCGTCGTATCGATCACCCGCGACCGCATGCTGCTGTGGTCGATCAGCGGGCTCGAGGGCACGCTGAGCGCGCCCAAGCAGGTGTTCCCGCGCAGCGGCCGCGACGGCGAGGCCTGCGATGGCGCGTACATGTGCGAGTCCAACTCGTGCGACGCGGTCACCCAGAAGTGCATCCCGAGCCATGACGAGCCGGCGCCGGTGTTCGATTACCGCGCGCTCAACAACTCGCTGTTCGAGATCGCCAGCCGGCGCTACAACGCCAAGCATCGCAAGCCGGAGACCTACCAGATCATCCTGATGGCCGACGGCGCGATCCCGTACGCGACGGTCGTCTCGGTGATGAGCGCGATGCGCTGCAAGCTGCCCGATTTCGGCAAGGAGGTCACCGCGTGTGCCCTGCCGACCGAGGACCCGGCGCTCAAGAAGGCGCCGAGCCCGATCTCGCCCAACGGCAAGCTGTACGACACCGCGCGCGCGCCGTACGACCCCAAGAAGATGGCGCTGTTCCACGACATCCTGTTCTCGTCAGGATTTGAGTGATGGCGTTCACGCAGCGCGAGGCGCGCAGCATCGTTCGCAAGGCGGTCGCCCGGGTCCCCGAGGGCGAGGAGATCCGCCACCTCAACATCATGCCGATGATGGACATGATGACGATCCTGCTGGTCGCCTTCATCTACCAGGCCGCGGTCAGCGCGACCCAGCTCACCGCCGGCACAGTGTCGCTGCCCAAGACCCTGACCGACGACGAATTGCCCGAGGGCGCGTCCACGGTGATCATCACCAAGACCGGCATCGTGGTCTCGGCCGGTAAAGAGGCCAAGTCGATCGTCTCGGTCGCCAACGGCGACGTCGATCCGTCCGAGAAAGAGGGCGGCGCCCAGGGCGTGAAGATCCCGCGGCTCACCAACTTCCTCGCCGCGCTCCACCACGAGGAAGACGCCGCCCGCCAGCGCCAGCCCGGGTACGACCCTGCCAGCGCGCCGCCGCCGGAGCTGATGATCATCGCCGATCGCACCACGCCGTACCGCCTGCTGGTCGAGACCCTGTTCTCGGCCAAGCAGAAGGAAGCCGGCTACAAGCACTTCCGGCTGATCGTCCAGAAGTCGTTCCCGCCGCGGCCCGCCAAGCCTTGATC
>DATBBB010000404.1:0-11497 GCA_036271215.1 Kofleriaceae bacterium
CTCGAACCAGGCGCTGATCTCCGACGGCACCACGACCCAGAAGCTCAACGCCAACGGCAAGACGACAGGAACCCTGGCCAACGGCGGCGAGCTCGCGGTCGATACCTCGGGCAACGTCTCGGTCGCCAAGGTCGCCGGCACCACGCTGACGGTCGATCAGTACACCTCGGCGTTCGCGGCGCGCTGGCACGCGACCCAGACCGTGCCGTCGGGCGCGACGATCGCCGCAATCGCGGTCGACAGCACCGGCACCACGCGGGTCGGCCTGGTCGGCTCCCAGGTCACGATCGCGAGCTTGTCGTCGACCGGCGTCGCCGGCACCCAGGTGACCGTGGCCGGCCAGTGGCTCGCGTTCGACGGTAACCAGCCGGTCGTCGCGTACCCCGACGGCACCACGCTGCACGTCACGCGCTACACCGCGGCCGGCGCGGTGGTGTGGGCCGACGCATTCACCGGCAACGCCGGGATCTCGGCGATGGCGATCGATCCGAGCCACGCGGTGATCTTCGGCGGCCAGCTGTTCACGCCGATCGACTTCGGCGGCGGGACGCTACCGACCCACACCAGCGAGAACGGCCCGTTCAACGGCTTCGTGGTCAAGCTGACGTCGGCCGGCGCCCACGTGTTCTCGACCCGCACCGAGGACACGCTGCTCGGTGGCATCGCGGTCAACGCGACCCAGATCGCGGTGTCGAACACGCTGCGCACCCAGTTCCGCTACCAGGACCTGCAGGTCTACGATCCATCGGGCGCGCGGATCGCCACGGCCCTCAACCCCGGGTTCGGCCAGAACGGCATCGGCGGCCGGATCGCGCTCAACACGTCGGGCCGCGTGTGGTGGAACCTCCAGACGATCTGGCCGATCTTCCCGACGTGGTCATATCTGGTGACAGGGACGCTATAAGAGCTGGCAGGGGCCGGCAACGGACTCGCCGGCTGGGCTTCCTCGGGGCGACCGCGCCAGTACGCTTTACACACTGACATATCGGGTTCACGAATCTGCATGATCGCGTGATTAGCGTGTTCGGCATGCGTACATTGATCCTGTGTTTTGCCCTGTTGACCGGCTGTAACTACTACCTTCGTCCGAACCAGCTGCCACCGGCGGTGAACCAGGTATCCCCCGAGCAGCGGCTCGCGACGTGGAACCGCGCGATCGGCGTGCTGCTCGACGAGGGCTACGTGCCGACCACCCTCGACGCGAATGCGTGCTTCATCAGCGCGCACATGCGCGACGACGTCGAGGTCGGCAAGCTGCAAGGCACGCTGGCGCTGGTGACGATCGACCCCGACGGCAAGCTGCGGGTCGCGGTGTCCGGCCACGGCACGTACACCAGCGCGGATGGCCTGGTGAACGACCTGACCGCCGAGCAGGATCGGATCACGAAGGCGATCCTGCCGCCGTTCGAGCCCGGCGCGCCGCCGGCGCCGGCTTCTTGAGCGCGGTCGGGGTCAGCGCAGCTCGGTCGCGATCTTGCTGCGCTGCTTGAGCAGCGCCTGGTTGCGCTTGTGCTCGTCGTCGTACGCCGCCTGGGCCTTGGTGTTGGCGACGCGGGCTTCGTCGAGCGCGTGCTGGAGCTGCTCGTTGGTCTGCTTGACCTGGTCGTTGGTCTGCTTGACCTGCTGGTAGGCGAGCTCGAGCTTCTGGTGCGCGTCCTCGAGCTCGGTGCGGCTGAGCTGGGCGTCCTTGTCGGCAGCCTCGGCGGTCTGCTGCGCCGCGAGCCGCTGGGCCTCCTTGTCCTGGACCAGCTTGAGCTGGGCCGCGAGATCGTGGCGCGCGGTGCTGGCCTCGTCGGCCTGGCGCAGCGCGCGCTGCTCGGCGCCGCGGACCCAGAGCACGGCGATGCCGGCCGATACCGCGATCACGGCGAGCAGGATCATGGTCCCCGCGACCGCGAGCCGGCGGATCCGGCCGCTGCGCACCGCGTTGGCGATCACGGCGTCGAGGAACCGGCGCTCGCGGGTGGCCAGCGTGTTGCCGAGCCGCACGGCGAACCGGCGGGCCTCGCCGGCCGCGTCACCGCGCCACAACAGGCCGTCGGGGCAGCCGCGCGCCTCCCATTGCTGCGCGGCCTGCCGGATCTGGACCAGGAACGCGGCCTCCTCGCGGCTGGCATCGGTCCACTGGCGGAGCTGCGGCCACGCCGAGATCAGCGACTCGTGGACGATCTCGACCGTGGCACCGGCGCCCCGGTCGTCGGACTTCGAGACCAGCAGCCGCGCCGCGACCAGCTGGTCGATCAGGCCGAGGACGTCGGCGGGGTCCGCCGCGAGCCGGCACAGCTCGTCGAGGTCGACGATCGCGCGCGTGCCCTCGGCGGTCACCAGGCGCTGGAGCACCGCCTGGACCAGCGGGCGCCGCATCGGCGACAGCTCGGCGATCACCGCGTCGGCGTGCACGGCGAGCGCGCCGGCGATGCCGCCCATCGCGTGGTAGCTGGCCGCGGTGAGCATCCGGTTCGCCCGGTCGCGCGCGTCCCACATCCGGGCGGCGGTGAACTGGAGCAGCGGCAGCGCGTTCGACGCGTTGGCCATCTCGCCGAGCATCGCGCCGACCAGCTCCGGCGACTCGAACGCGTGCCCGGCTTGCTCGGCGGGCCGCACCAGGGCATGCCACAGCCCCTCGTTACCGAGCGGCATCAGGTAGTGCATCCCCGCGGTCAGGCTCGCCATGAACGCGCGGTCCTCGGCGGCTCGATCGAGGAAGTCGGAGCGCAGCGACAGCACGACGCGGATCGGGCTCGACGGATCGTCCGCGGCAGCGCGCAGGCAGGTGACGAACGCCGCGCGTTCCTGCGGGTCGCCGACCAGCGTGTACAGCTCCTCGAACTGGTCGACGTACAAAAGGATCTGGCTGGATCGCGCGGCGGCGCGGCGGCGCAGCAGGTGCCCGAGGTAGCCGGGCTCCTGGAACAGCCGGTAGGCGATCGGCTGGACGTCGTCGCCGTGCGTGACCTGCGGGCTGATCAGCGCGGCGAGCGCGAGCAGCGGCGAGCGGCCGGGCCTGAGCACGAAGGTCTCCCACGCCGCGTCGCGCTTGAGCGCCGGGATCACGCCGGCCCGGATGAACGACGACTTGCCCGCGCCCGACGGGCCGACCACCGCGACCAGCGGCTGGGTGGTGAGCCGGTCCACGACGCGCACGACCTGATCGGCGCGGCCGAAGAACCGCTCGGCGTCGGTCTCCTGGAACGCCTGCAGTCCGGGATACGGACAGCGATCGTCGCCCGCCGCCGCGCCGCGGCCCGGCAGCAACGACTCGAGCGCGTCGGCCAGCGCGCCCGCGGTGGGGAACCGCTCCTCCTTGGGCTTGCGCAGGCAGTAGTCGATCACCGCGGCGACCCGCGGATCGACGTCGGGCACGACCTCGGCCACGCTGCGCACCGGGTCGGGCGACATCACCGCGTAGAGCAGCACGCGCGGATCGCCGTGCGCGAACGGCAGCTCACCGCTGATCAACCGGAACAGGATCACGCCGACCGCCCAGATGTCGGTGCGGTGATCGACGTCGACGCCGGTCCATTGCTCGGGCGACATGTACGGCCGGGTGCCGATCGGCCCGTTGCTGCTGAGCGTCATCCGGGTCTCGTCGCCGGCGAGGTTGCCGAGCGCGAGCTCGGGGCTCGGTGGCCCCTCGCCCGGCGCGCCGCGCAGCTTGGCGATCCCGAAGTCGAGGACCTTCACCACACCGCTCGATGTCACGAAGATGTTGTCGGGCTTGAGGTCGCGGTGAACGATGCCGGCCGCGTGCGCGTGGTCGAGCGCGCGGACCACCGCGGTCATGATGCTGATCAGCCGCGCGAGCTGCAGCCTGCCCTGGCGGGCCAGCTTGCCCAGCGAGCTGCCCTCGAGGTACTCGAGCACCAGGTAGGGCAGGCCGTGGTGCTCGGCGATGTCGTGGATGACGACGATGTTCTCGTGCGTGCACTTGGCGGTCGCGCGGGCCTCGATGAGCACCAGGCGCGTGGCCTCGAGGCTGGTCGAGTAGATGAACTTGAGCGCGACCAGGCGGCCGAGCCGGACGTCGCGCGCGAGGTGGACCTCACCCATGCCGCCCATCCCGAGCAGGCGGATCACCTCGTAGTGTCCGACCTGCGTGCCGGGCTCGATCTTCGCGCGGGGAGCCTCCTCGCGCACCGGGGCGCGCGCAGAGGGCTGGGTCACGTTGGGCTGGTGCGCGGCCATCGCTAGTGCAAGTCGAACACGATCCCGGCGCCGATGTATTCGCGCGAGATCGCCACGGTCGGCATCGGCCCGTGCTCCTCGATCTTCTGCGGGCTGTTGAGGAAGCCCAGCGCTCCGCCGGCGAGCAGCGCGGCGCCGCCCGTGACGATGAAGCCGATGCCGATGCCGCTGAGCCGGCGCGCGGAGCTGGCGCGCTGGGTGAGCGATGCCGGGATCTGGGTGGCGGTACAGCCATCCGGGCACTTCGCGGCGAAATCGCTGTCGTAGCTGCGGATATTCGAGCGGGCGGTCAGGTAGACGCCGCCGCCGACCAGCCCGCTCACGACGCCGCCGCCCGCGATCGCCCACGGGATCCACCAGCGGAACCGCCGCTCGTAGTTCTCGCGCTCCACGCGCACCTTCTCGGGCTTCAGCGTGATCTCGGCGGTGACCGGCGAGCCCGCCGGCAGGTCGAGCGCGCGCGAGTCGGTCTCGAGGCCAGGGGCGGTCCCGACCACCTGGTGCCGGCCGGCGAGCAACCGCAAGACTTTCTCGCCGGGGCCGGACACGACCTGATTGCCATCGACGGCGATCGTGACGTGGGGCTGGGAGGTCTTGACGGTGAGCTCGGCGAGGCTCGATTCCAGGGTCGCGCGGTGGGTCATCGCGTCGGTGTGCAGCCGCTCGCCCAGCGGCGCTTCCCCGAACCGGAGCGCCTGCTCGAGGTGTTCCCAGGCAGCGAGCGGCTGCCGCATATTCATGAAGCAGATCGCAATGTTGTAGCGAATGCTCGGGTGATCCCAGAACTTCAGCGCCTGCTCGTACTTGTCGAGCGCCTCGCTGTACTTCTTGTCCGAGAGCAAGGTGTTGCCGGCCTCGAACAGCTGCAGTGCACGCCGCTGGTCGGTCTCCGATACACCGTCCGCCCACGGTTTGCTGCTCGTGGTCCGGGCGCCGTGTCCGTCCGCGTGCGAGGTCGACGCAGCACCCGCCATGACGAGCCACGTGATCGTGATCGCAATCGCCAGTACCCTGGACACGCCGGCACGGTACCACCGAATGTCGATGGCTATCGATTGATCAAGTGAGCCGGCACGTGAGCCGGCGCGTGAGCCGGGATGTGGGGGCGAGCACGTGGCGGCGCGTTGTGTAGCAAGATGCACAACACGCTCGGGATCAGGATACCGGCAACCTGATACACTCGGCTCGTGGTGAGCTTCGCGCGCACACCGATCGTTTCGGTATTGCCATTGCTGTTGCTGCTTGGCGCATGCGTGCGAAGCCAGGCGATCCAGTGCGGTGATCTGTTGTGTCCCGAGGACCGGGTCTGCGAGAAGGGCACCTGCGTCTCGGCGTCCCTGGCGACCGCATGCAGCGGCCGGGCCGATGGCGCGAGCTGCACGCTGTCCGAGCTCGGCGACGGCGCCTGCGCGAGCGGGTTCTGCATCATCGGCCGGTGCGGCGACGGGGTCGTGAACGGCATCGAGGCCTGCGACGGCGCGGACCTCGCCGGCAGGAGCTGTGTGGACTTCGGCTCGACCGACACCGCGGGCCTGACGTGCACCGCCGATTGCTCGTTCGACAAGTCCGGCTGCAACGGGTTTTGCGGCGACGGACGCAAGGGCAGCGAGGAGAAGTGCGATGGCACCGACTTCGGTGGGTTGATCTGCACCGACTTCTCGCCGCCGGGCACGACGAACAAGTTCTATCGCGGTGGCGTACCCACGTGCACGATCGACTGCATGGTCAACGTCTCGAGCTGCACCGGCGGGTGGTGCGGCGACGGCATCAAGCAGTTCGGCGAAGACTGCGACGGCACCGACTTCGGCACCCCACCGGTCACCTGCACCAGCCTCGGCCATCCAGGAGCGGCGACGCAGCCGGCCTGCAACGTGGCGACGTGCACGTATACCGATGATACCTGCTCCTGCGGGCTCAACGGGATCTGTCCCGCCGCGACTCCGAACTGTGTCAACAACGGGGGAACGTACTCGTGCAGCAAGTGAGATTCGCCATCTGCGCGATCCTGGTGGGGGTCGCGCTCGCCGCGTGCGTGCAAAGCAGCGCCACCCGATGTGGGGACCTCACCTGTCCGGCGGGGACGAGCTGCGGGCCGTCGGCGAACACCTGCGTGTACACCGACATGCTCGAGGCCTGCCAGAGCCTCCCCGATGGCGCTCCGTGCACCGTCGCGGGGCTGGCGCCGAACAAGTGCATGAACGGCGTGTGCCAGGCGAGCCGGTGCGGCGACGGACGCGTCACCGGCGCGGAGGACTGCGACGGCAGCGTGATCGGGGCGCAGACCTGCCTGTCGCTCGGGTTCTATCAGCCCGGCAATCTGGGCTGCACGGCTGATTGCAAGTTCGACACGTCGCGCTGTGTCGGCAAGTGCGGCGACGGCATCAAGAACGGGCCCGAGCAGTGCGACGGCACCGATCTCGGCGGCGCGACGTGCTTCGCCGCCGGGTACTACGCGGCGCCGGGCCTGGCGTGCAAGCCGGATTGCACGTTCGACACGACCGCCTGCGGCGGTGGCCATTGCGGCGACGGTCTCCTCAATGGCCTCGAGCAGTGCGACGGCACCGTGCTCAAGGCTGCCAGCTGCGCGGTGGCGGGCTTCCAGGGCGCGACGACCGGCCTCAAGTGCTCGAAGACGTGCAGGTACACCGCGTCGAGCTGCCTGTGCACCCCGACGGCCCGCTGCAACGCGACCACCCAGCGCTGCGAGTGCACGAAGACCGGTGGCTGTGGCTGTGTCACAGCCAAGTAGCCCCGACCCGGTCCCCGATCCGCGCGAGGTCGAAGCGACGATCAAGTTGTTCCTCGCCGGGTACCACCGGAACGGCGCCCGCGGCGCCGCGCGGATCGCCACCGCCCAGAACCTCTGGCTCGAGATCAACTCGCTGACCTTGCTCGAGCTGGTCGTGTACGTGGAGCAGAAGTTCGCGATCACGGTGCGGCCGATCGACTTCGCGCCGCAGAACTTCTCGAGCATCGACGCGATCGCGCAATTCGTCGTGCGCCGGCGCGCCTAGCCCTGGATCGCGACCAGCAGGTCGCCGTCGACCACGTGGTCCACGAACCGCCGGCGCTCGCGATCGTCGAACCCGAGGCTGGTCAGGTGGTCGTCGAGCGCCGGCAGCGTCACGCCTTCGACCAGCGGCTCGAAGGCGCGGCTCGAACGCGGATCGAGCTCGAGCGTCGCGTACCGGCGCCCGGTCAGGTGGACGAGCTGGTGCACCGGCCGGAGATCGAGCGGGGTCTCGCGCGCGAGCAGGTGGACGCGCGACCCGTCGAGCCGGAACCTGGACGTCATCAGCGCCGCGCGCTGCTTCAGGCGAAACCGGATCGACGCGAGCACGACCGGATCGATCGCGGCGAGCATCGTCCCGGTGACCGTCGCTTCCTCCGCGCAGGCGCGGAGCAGCACGCGGCGGTAGTCGATCGCCGCCAGCTCGCCGATGATCGGCCAGGCCGACCACGGCTCCGCGGTGCGCACGAAGTCCGCGAGCTGCGCGCACACGCCGGCGGCGACGACCGTCCGCGGCGGATGCGCGGCGATGTAGCGCCGGACCAGCTGATCCATCTCCTCGGCGCCGAGCAGCCTCGCGAGCAGCGGCTGCCAGTTGGTGATGAACTCGGTCATTCGCGTCCAGAAGTGGGAGCGGTGAACGCGGGCGTGCTTGGGGATCGTCAACGCGATCCCGGCGACGCCGTCGACACTTCGGAGCGTGCTCGGCCCGGGGACGCTTGGATCGAGGATCGCGGCCTGGAACTGGCGCTGGAGGTCGGCTAGGCGCACGCGGATCGCCGGTCTGCCAGCTCGGCGATGATCGCGGTCATCTGGCGGAGCTCGCCGGCCAGCTCACTCCACGGCGGCACGTCGGAGTCGCGCTCGATCATCGGGTTGATCGTGGCGTAGCGCTCGCCGTACCAGCGGAACAGCTCCCACACCGGCTCGTGGACGGGCTCGCCGTGGGTGTCGATCTTGAGGTGGCCGCGCTCGGTATAGCCGGCGAGGTGGATCT
The DNA here is from genome assembly GCA_036271215.1 of Kofleriaceae bacterium. Taxonomy (GTDB): domain Bacteria; phylum Myxococcota_A; class Polyangia; order Haliangiales; family Haliangiaceae; genus JABFXX01. Next base: position 8,193 of record DATBBB010000404.1, read on the forward strand.
GCCGCACCCGATCGTGCGGGATCCCGTGCAGGTAGGCGTGCGCGTCCCAGCCGTGGTTGAAGCACGACACGTGGACGTTGTTGATATCGAGCAGGAGGTAGCAGTCCGCGCGCCGGACGATCTCCGCGATGAACTCCCACTCCGCCATCTCGCTGGACGCGAAGGTCACGTAGCTCGACAGGTTCTCGACCAGGATCCGGCGCCCGAGCACGTCCTGCGCGCGACCGATCCGCTCGACCAGCACCGCGATGCTCTCCTCGACGAACGGCAGCGGCAGCAGGTCGTAGAGGTGGACATCGTCGATCCCCGTCCAGCACAGGTGATCGGACACCATCGCGGGCTCGATGATCGCGCACAGCTCCTTGAGCCGTGCCAGGTACGCCGCGCTCTGATCGCGCGCCGACCCCAGGGACATCGACGTACCGTGGAGGACCACCGGCATCCGCGCGCGCACGTGCTCGAGCACCTGGAGGTGCGAGCCGCGCATGCCGCCGGGGTCGGGGAGGTACTTCTCGGCGTTGACCTCGGCCCAGCAGGCCGGTGTGACGTCGTCGCGCAGGAACTCGGGGTAGTGCTCGGGGCGCAGCCCCACGCCGACCCCGAGGTCGGTGGCTTCAACCACAGCCACCGCAGCCACCACAACCGCCGCAGCCGCAGCCACAGCCGCAGCCGCAGCCACCACCACCGCCGCACGTGCCGCACGAGGCGCCGCAGGAACCGCACGAGGCGCCGCACGAGCTGCACGAGCTGCCCGCGCCGCAGCTCGCGCCGCAATCGTCGAACGCCGCTTCGAACGGCGCCACGTCAGGATCGAGCACCGCGGCGAGTGACACCGGTCTTGCGGGACGGCTGACCTGGATACGCAAGCGGTCCGCGAGCTGTGCGGCCGTCAATTTACCGAACAGCGCCTGTAGCTCCGTCATCGACCCTCCGAAGCGACCCGGGTATCGGTGCGTGACATCGACCATGTAATGCGATCCGTCACCACTCGGGTGAGATCATCTCCGGCATTCGCGATCGCGTCCAGCGTTCGGTGCACACGCTCCGAGCGGAACTGGCCGGCCATGTGGGCGAGCGCACGGAGCCGCAGCTGCTTGAGCGCGGTGAGCCGCACGGCCTCGTTCGGCCCGCGCACGAACGCGGTGTTCGGCGGGGCCATGCCGGCGATCGGGCCGGCCTCGCGCTCGATCCGAGGCTGATCGGCGTCGTGGAAGATGTGGATCGAGGTCGAGAACCGCTCGGTGAGGTTCGCCGGACGGTGGATGCAGCGATCGAAGATGTGACCGGCCATGCCCTGCACGCCGGTGAAGTGATTCTTGGGCTGTAGCCGCTGCTCGCGAAACGCGACATTCCAGTCGAACGTGGTGATCTCGAGCGTGTTGTAGAACACGGCCGTCACCGTCCACGCCGTGTGCTCGTGCGGCGGCGCGGCCTTGCCCGGCCACCAGTAGAACATCCGGAACTGGAGATCGAGGTCGTTCAGCCGGGTCAGCGGCGCGAACGGTCGCTCCGGCGTCGCGCTCGCCGTCGCCGCGGTCTCGAGCTCGATGCAGTCCAGGTAGAAGTCCTCGTCGGCGAGCATCGCCGTCAAGGCGTCCTGGACGGTGCGGACGTCGTCGCGGGGCGGCCGGCGGCCGTGCGCGCCGCGATCGGCGAGATCGAGCGAACGCAGCAGGCGGACGAGATCGCCGAACTTCATGATCCCGAGGACCTTCGCGCGGTCGGCCGTCGGTCCAGGTTCGCGGTCATCTCGAGGACATCATTCCAGATCCGCGCCGTGCCGGGCAACCTGATAACGTCCCTGATGGCAACTCCTCGGGTATCGTGGGCTCAACCAGCATGCTAGGCGATCGGCTGCGCGCGCACCCGACGGCGGATCGGGCGGTGCACGACCAGCGGTGGTGGACCTATGGCGAGCTGATGACCGCGGCCGCGCCGATCGCCCGGCGGATCACCGAGCTCGGCCTGGGCCGCGGCGACGTCGTCGCGCTCCCGATCGATCGCGGCATCGAGGCCGTGGTGGCGACGTGCGCGACCCTGCTCGCCGGAGCGATCCCAGCGGTGCTCGATCCGCGCGACCCCGACACCGCGGCGCGCACGCTCGCCCGGCTGCGCCCCGCGCTCGTCATGGTCGCGCCGGCCGACGCGGCCCTGCCGGGCGCGCACGTGATCGAGCTGCGCGGCGGGCGCGGCGAGCTGTCGGCGGCGACCGGCCCGTCGATCGCTCGGGACCTCGCTCAGGATCTCGCACCGGCCCAGGCGCCGGTGCCGCGGGATCCTCGGATCTCGCATGTGATCTTCACCTCGGGGTCCACCGCCGAGACCAAGGGGGTGGTCTGGAGCGAGCTGCGCGCGAGCTTCGACTGGTCGGCCGGCGCGCCGCAGGCGAACCGCCAGGGCCGGCCCGGCGGCATCCACGCCGCGCTGTGCACCGGGCTGGGGTTCCACGAGCTGCTCCACGCGTTGCATCACGGCATCGCGGTCGCGCTGCTCCACGCGCCGTTCATGGCGACGCTCGCCCAGATCCGCGAGCTCGGCGTCGATCGCCTGCGGCTCACGCCGACCCACGTCGAGATGTTGCTCGCGACCGCCGAGGTGTTGCCCGAGGTCGCGGCGGTGTCGGTCGCGACCGCGCCGATCGCACCCGAGCGGCTCCGCGAGCTGCGCGCGCGGGTGCCCGGGGCGCGGCTGTGCCGGGCCTACGGCCTGACCGAGACCGGGCCCGCGAGCGCGGTGTGGTCCGATCTGAATCCGCGCAAGCTCCACACCGTCGGCCGCGCCGTCGCGTTCCGCCGGATCACCGTGCGCGATCCCGACGGCAACATGCTGCCGCCGGATCAACCGGGGGAGGTCGTGATCGAGCTGCCGATGTGGGACGCGTGCGACGGCTACCTCGACCCGCCGCCCGAGCTCGCGCGCCGGTTCACCAACGGCGCGCTGTGGACCGGCGATCGCGGGACGATCGATCGCCACGGCTTCCTCGTGCTCGCGGGCCGCCAGGCCGAGGTGCTCAAGATCGGCGGGCGCAGCGTGAGCGCGCCCCGGATCGAGCAGGCGCTCGGGGCGATGCCGGGGGTGCGCGAGCTCGTCGTGGTCGGCGTGCCCGAGCGCTGGCTCGGCGAGGTCGCGTGCGCGGTCTACGTCCCGGAGCCCGACGCCGATCCGCGCACGCTCGCCGACGAGGCCGCCGCGCGCAGCGCGATGGTCGAGGACACGCCGCGGTGGTGGCTGGCACGGCGCGAGCTGCCGCGCGGGCCGACGATGAAGCTGCGGCGCGGCCTGATCGCGCGCGAGGCCGCGCGGTG
>DATBBB010000405.1:0-3571 GCA_036271215.1 Kofleriaceae bacterium
GATCGCGATCAAGGATCTCGTCGACGTCTCGGGCCTGCCGACGCGCGGCGGCACCCATGCGCTCGACGACGCCCCGCCCGCAGCCGCTGACGCAGCGGTGGTGGCGGGCCTGCGCGCGCGTGGCGCGATCCCGGTCGGCAAGACGGCCACCCACGAGCTCGGGTCCGGGGTGACCACGCCGGCGGTGCGCAACCCGCGCCGCCCGGACCTCACCGCCGGCGGCTCGAGCGGCGGCTCGGCGGCGGCGGTCGCCGTCGGTGCGGTTCCGATCGCGCTCGGCACCGACACCGCGGGCAGCGTGCGCATTCCGGCGGCCTGTTGCGGCATCTGCGGGCTGATCGGCCGCAACGGCCGCCTGCCGATGGACGGCGTGCTGGCGAACAGCCGCAGCTTCGACACGCTTGGGGTGCTGGTCCGTGAGCCCGGCGACCTGCCGCTCGCCTGGCACGCCCTATCGGGCGCCGCACCCGGCGAGCGAGCGCTCTCGACGGTGCTGGTCTGCGGCGGGGAGGCGCTCGGCCGCGTCGACGATTCCGAGCTCGCCGCCGCAGCGGTGGCCGTCGAGGAGCTCGGACTGCCGGTCCGCGAGCTGCCACTCGGGCCGCTGCGCGAGTGGGCGCCGCTGCGCGCGATCGTCATCGACGACGAGTCGCTGCACGCCCACAGGCAGGCCGGCCTGTACCCCGCCAAGGATCCCGGGCACGCCGTCGGCGAAGAGCTCGCCGAGGCCCACGCGCACGCCGAGCGCCGGCCCGCTTCCGAGGTGGACGCGGCACGGGCCCGGCTCGCCGAGCTCGGCGGTGAGCTGCACGCAGCGCTCGGGGACGGCTGCGTGCTGGTGCTGCCCGCGCTGGCAATGGCGCCGCCTCCGCGCGAGCTGCCCGACAGTCAGGTCATCGGCCGTCTCAGCCGGCTCGTCGCCCCGATGAACATCGCCGGACTCGCCTCCGCGGTCATCCCGATCGACGGGACCGGCGTTCAGCTGGCCGGTCGCGACGAGGACACCGTGCTCGCCGCGGTGGCGCGGCTCACCACCTGAATCAGGGAGCGGCGTCGGAGCGCCGTTGCCACGGCCCCTCGACCAGGATCCGCGCGAACGCCGCAGCGGGCCGGCTGAACGTGTCGGCGACCGTGTAGGCCCACACGCGCCAGGTCACCGGCGGGTCGATCCAGCGGACGTTCTGGAGCAGGTCGCCGGGCACGTTCTTGATCGGGACCAGCGCCGGGCCGATCCCGGCGGCCGCAAGCCTCGCCGCCACCTCGACCGACGCGGTCTGCACCGCGGGCTGGGGGTCGAACCCGGCCGCCTGGCAGGCGGCGAGCGCCTGGTCGCCGAGCCCGTGGCCGGCCTCGTAGAGCACCCAGTCGCGGCTGGCCAGCGCCTCCAACCGCACGTCACCGGTGGTTCGTGCGACCGGGTCGGTCGGCGGCAGGACGAGGACGAGCTGCTCCCACCCGAGCTCGATCCGCGCGCCCGCCCACTCGTCGGGGAGCGGTCCGATTCCGAGATCCGCGCGGCCCTCCCGCACGGCGGCGGCGACGTGCACGCGGCTGGCGAACTCGAGCATCCGCACCGACATCTCGGGGTGGCGCTCGCGCCAGCGCTTGACCGTCACCGGCAGAACCGCCGCGGCGAGCGAGCGCACCGTCGCCAGCGTCAGCAGCTGCGGCTCCTGCGCCGCGGCGCGCCGGCTGCTGTCCAGCGCGCGCCGTGCCGAGGCGAGCGTCGCCTGCGCCTCGGCGTACATCGCCTTGCCCGCGGGCGTCAGCCGCACCCCTCGGGAGAGCCGCTCGATCAGCTGCACGCCGGTCTCGAGCTCGAGTGTGCGGATCTGCTGGGAAAGCGTCGGCTGTGAGACGTGCAGGCGCGTGGCGGCGAGCGTGAACGAGCCGGTCTCGGCGATCGCGACCAGGTACTCGAGTTGGCGGAGCGTCATCGGCCCGAACCGTCGCGCGAGGCTCGCTCGGCGGACCGCGGCCGCCGAAGCCCGGGCGTTCCGCCGCGCCAGCGCGCGTTGCCATCCGCCTCGAGCGCGAGCGCCGACGCCGCGCCGTCCGTGAGGGCGCGGGCGGCGACCGCCTTCACGCGAGCGACCGCGTCCGGCTCGAGTGCGGCCAGCGCGGTGGCGAGCTCGGCCGCCGCCGCGTTCGCGTTGTCGGCGAGACGGTCGACGAGGCCAATCGCGAGCGCCTCGTCGCGCTGGACGGTGCGTCCGGTCAGGCAGAGGTCGAGCGCGCGGCCGCGGCCGACGAGCGACGGCAGCGCCCACGCGCCGACGGCCAGCCCGTGGCCCGGGCCGAGGAAGCGCACCGAGGCGCCCGGGCCCGCCACCCGGAGGTCGCAGGCGACGGCGAGCTGAGCGCCGCCGCCGACCGCGGGCCCGTCGAGCGCGGCGACGATCGGCGCGCCGGTCGCGATCATCTGCCCGTAGAGGACGTACAGCTCGCGGCTCACGTGCGCGCGCTCGTCGTCGCCCACGCCGAGGTCCGCCCCGGAGCAGAACATCCCCGCGTGCGCCGAGCGCACCACGATCGCGCGAGCGGCGCCGGCTGCCTCGAACGCACCCCGGAGCGCCCCGGCCAGCGCCGCGTCGATCGCGTTGCGGCGCTGGGGGCGGTTGAGCGACAGGATGGTGATCCCGTCGCGCTCCTCGATCAGCAGGGGCTCGTCACGTGCCATTGCGTTCCGGCACCGTACGGCATGTCCCCCGTGCGAGGTGGCCCGACATAGACAGAACCTATAGCCGGATCACGATTTCGTCTTGCCCTCGGTGGCGCGGCCCGTAGGGTCGGAGAGGGCCGGACCACGGCAGCGGCCGGCCAGGACATGGGAATGGAGAGAACACACGAGGGACCCGTGGCGGTCCTCACGATCGACCGGCCGGACAAGGCCAACTCGATCGACCTCGAAACCGCCCTGGAGCTGTCGAACGCACTGGACGAGCTGGCAGCGGATCCGGCGACGCACGTCGTCGTGCTCACTGGCGCCGGCGATCGCGTGTTCTGCGCCGGCATGGACCTCGGCGCGGTGCGCGAGGGCCTCGCGCCCCGGATCAACGCGGTGCCGGGTGGCTTTGCCGGACTGGTGCGGCGCTCGTTCCCCAAGCCGGTGGTCGCGGCCGTCGAGGGAGCGGCGATCGGCGGCGGCTTCGAGATCGTGCTCGCCTGCGACCTGGTCGTCGCCTCACGGGCCGCGAGGTTCGCTCTGCCCGAGGTCGGCCACGGCCTGACTGCTGCCTCGGGCGGTCTGGTGCGTCTGCCCCGGCGGATCCCGGCCGCGCTCGCGATCGAGATGGTGCTCACCGGCGAGCGGATCGACGCCGACCGTGCGCTCGCGCTCGGGCTCGTCAACCGGGTCGTCGAGCCGGGCGGCGCTCTGCCGGCCGCGCTGTCGCTGGCCGCGGTGATCGCCGAGCGCCCGGCGGCGGCGGTGAACGCGTCAGTGACGCTCGCGCGGCAGGTGGCGCGGGGCGACGAGACCGAGGCGTGGCAGATGAACGACGACCTTGCGGCCAAAGTGGCGGCCGCGGCGGCGGCGGACAGAAAGATGGCGGAAAGTCGATGAGCGACG
>DATBBB010000406.1:0-4254 GCA_036271215.1 Kofleriaceae bacterium
TAACGCTTTTACAACGTAGATTCAGCTTGCACAGCGTTCTTCAATGTGTCGCTGGCTACCCGTCGAAGAATTGCGTCTGTGCGGTCACTGAAATACTATTTCGGTTCGTACGATGGGTTAACCGGGTTGTTGTGATTGCCAGTTTGGTACGTGCATCTTTTGCGTGGGGGTCGGGTGGGGTAGGCGGTATCCGAGAGCCTCGACCGAGATGCCGTGCGTAAGCTGCGTTGCTGTCTCGCGAACGCGCCTCCGATGTGCGTTGCGTGCGTTCACTTCTCACCCCGAGCAGAGAAGCAGAATCTCTTAGAAATTGATTACCAGCCACAAGACATTTGATACATACTCAGTCGCATGGGCGCGGCGGATCCACAGAGCTTTGGCGCACTCCTGCCGGAGCAATTCGGCAAGTACTCGCTGCTCGGTCACCTCGCGACGGGCGGCATGGCGGAGGTCTGGCTTGCACGCCAGCTCGGCATGCAGGGGTTCGAGAAGATCGTCGTCATCAAACGAGCTCGCCCCGAGCTGACCGACGTCGAGACCACGCAGTTTTTCCTCGACGAGGCGCGCCTGGTCGCCACGCTCGAGCACCCGAACATCGCCCAGGTCTACGAGATCGGCTTCGTCAACGGATCGTACTTCTTCGTGATGGAGTTCATCGACGGCGCCGATCTGCGCCGCCTGATCGAGAGCGCGATCTCCAAGAAGCACCACGTCTCGCTCGGCGACGCGCTGTACATCATCTCGCATGTCTGCACCGCGCTGCACTACGCGCACGAGAAGCACGACATCGAGGGCCGGCCGCTGCAGCTCATCCACCGCGACGTGTCGCCGTCGAACGTGCTGATCAGCCACGACGGCGCGATCAAGGTCTGCGACTTCGGCATCGCCAAGGCGCACAACCGGCGCTCCGAGGACACCCAGAGCGGCGTGCTCAAGGGCAAGTTCTCGTACATGTCGCCCGAGCAGTGCCAGAGCAAGCCGATCGATCGCCGCAGCGATGTGTTCTCGATCGGCATCCTGCTCTACGAGCTCAGCACGCTGACCAAGCTGTTCCGCGGCGGCAGCGACTTCGCGCTGCTCCAGAAGATCGTCGATGGGCAGATCCCGCCGCCGTCGTCGCGCGTGCCGGGCTACCCGGCCGAGCTCGAGGCGATCGTGATGAAGGCGCTCGCCAAGTCACCCGACGATCGCTACCAGACCGCGCAAGAGCTGCAGGTCGACCTCGAAGCGTTCGCGCGCGAGCACAAGATCGGAATGTCGTCGATCGGCGTTGCGCGGCTGATGGGCGCGTTGTTCGAGAAGCGCAACGATGCATGGATCCGCGCCCAGCGCGCGCATAGCGATCACTTCATCGAGGCCGGCGTGGCGCCCGGGATGCCGGGTACGCTCGACATGTCGTCGAGCTCCAGCTCGGGCAACATGCCGGCGTTCCTCGCGGTGGGCTCGGCGCCGTCGGCGCCCGGCGCGGATCCGACCGCGGTGCTCGACTCGCAGCGCTCGATGCCGCCCACCCGGCAGAGCAGCCCCAGCATCGTCACCGGCCAGAGCGGCGTCACCGGCGGCAGCCAATCCCAGTTGATGGCGGCGCCGGCGCGGCGCTCGCCGGTGCTGTGGCTGGTCGGCGCGGTGGCCGCGGCGGTGATCGCGATCGGCGTCAGCGTCGCCGAGCAGATCGTGACCAGCGCGGGCGAGCGCGCGGCGGCGAGCGCACTGGCCTCGGACGCCGAGCGGATCTCCTCGGTGTTCGACGCCGCGGCGCGCTCGGCTCACATGCGCGCCGATGGCATCGCGACCACGCCGATGCTGCGCGCCGCGATCGAGACCGACGCCGCCACGTTGAACGATCTCGCCAACAGCGAGATGATCTTCAGCGCGAGCAAGGGCGAGTCGATCGAGGTGTTCCAGATCCGCGCGGGCCAGGCGGGCGGCAAGCCGACCAGCTTGCTCCGCCTGCCGAAGACCGCCGCGCCGCTGCCCGAGCTCAAGGGCCGCGACACCAAGCTGCGCGTCGACGGCCGCGAGGCGACGATGATCGCGAGCGCGACGATCTCCGGCTACCAGGCCAACCTGGTCGGCGGGCTGGTGATCGCCATGCCGGTCGATCTCGCGCAGGTCCGCCGCTCGCTCGAAGATCACGCGGTGCACGCGAGCCTGACCGGGCTCAACGCCGAGCTCGTGCTCGCCGGCCCCGCCGTGCAGACCGCTCCCGGCGAGCTGCCGATCAAGCTCGCCGTGCCGTCGGGCGGCGAGTGGAACGCGGGCGGCGCGACCCTGGTCGCGACCCCGAAGCACGCGGCAGGCCTGCCGTGGGCGATGCCGGTCCGGAACATGTCCGCGGGGCTTGCCGCATTGCTGCTGCTGGGCTTCATTATCAGCCTCGTACGCCGTCCGCGGTCGTGATTCCTCGCTCGTGACTTTCATTCAGGAGACCACGTGAAACACAGCTCGCTCTGGATCTGTCTGTGGCTTGCCGGTTGTGGCGGCAGCGCGCCGCCGCCCGCGACGACCCCGCCGCCCACCGTCGCGGCCGCCCCCGAGTCGGCGCCCGCGGCCGCCCCTGCCGAGCCGGCGCCTGCGCCGCCCGCCGAGAAGTCGTTGTACGACCGGCTCGGTGGTCAGCCGGCGATCACGGCCGTGGTCGACGAGTTCGTCAATCGCACCACGACCGATCCGCGGATCATGTACCGGTTCTTCAACACCGATCCGGTCAACCTGAAGAAGCTGCTCGTCGAGTTCGTGTGCGTCGCCGCCGGCGGCCCGTGCACGTACACCGGCCGCGACATGACCGCGGCCCACGCCGGCATGGACCTCGCCGACGACGAGTTCACCGCGCTGGTCGAGAACCTGATCGGCGCGATGGACAAGTTCCATGTCCCCGAGCGCGAGAAGAAGGAAGTGCTCGGCGCGCTCGGTCCGCTCAAGCCGCAGATCGTCGTGTCGGCCGACAAGCTGAAGCCGATCCCCGAGGCCAAGCTCGCCAAGGCGAAAGCGCTCGCCGCCACGCTCAAGGACAAGACCGCGGGCGAGATGCTCGCGGCGGCGGTCGCCGCCGGCCAGCGCGGCCAGCGGTCGTACGCCGAGCAGCTGTTCAGCCGCGCCGAGATCTCGGTCGGCGCGCCAGCGCTCGCGAGCGTGGCCGACGTGTTCCGCGAGGGTGCGCCGCCGCGGATCAAGTCCGCGCCCAAGCAGATGAAGGACACCGCGCCGCAGCCGACGCTCGCGGTCGGTAGCTCGGACCAGGACTCGCCGCCCAAGAAGCCGGAGAGTGGCTCGCTGCACGGCACGCTGCAGCTCCAGGGCAAGCCGCTCGGTGGGCTCGGCCTGGTCATGATGTGGCCCAAGGACGGCAAGTTCCCCAAGCGGACGCCGAAGTTCCGCGTGGTCGAGCAGCGCAACAAGACGTTCGCGCCGCACCTGCTCGCGGTGCCGGTCGGCTCGACGGTCGCGTTCCCGAACTTCGACTCGATCTACCACAACGTGTTCTCGCTCTCGCAGCCGCAGAAGTTCGACCTCGGGCTGTACAAGAGCGGCGACATGCGCCAGGTGACGTTCGACAAGCCCGGCATCGTGCGGCTCGGGTGCAACATCCACGCGAACATGTCGGCCTACCTCGTCGTGGTCGATGCGCCGGCCTACGTCGTCTCCGAGGCCGACGGTGCGTTCTCGTTCCGCAGCCTCAAGCCCGGCAAGTACAGGGTGAAGGCGTGGAGCGAGCAGAGCTCGGAGCCGGTGATGACCGAGATCACCGTCAAGCCGGGCGACAACGAGACGACGATCGACCTCAAGGGCGGCGCGCAGGCTGGTCCCAGCGAGGACAAGTTCGGCGCGGCCCGCGCGCTGTAGCCGCTCCGGCGCCGGCGATCGCGGCGCTCAACGGTAGCTCGGGGTCATCCCGCTCGAGCTGCCGGTCCCGTTCGGGCTGTTCGAGCCGTTCCGGGTGCCGTTGTTGGGGCGCGAGCGGTTGCCGTTCGTCGTGCGCGTGCGGTTGTTCGTGCCTGAACCGCTGCCCGTGCCCGGGGCGCCGGGCGCAGGTACCGGAGCGCCTGGTGTACCCGGCGTGCCCGGAGTACCCGGGGCACCCGGCGAAGAAGGCGTCGCTGGAGTGCTCGGTGCACCGGGCTGCGGGTTCGGGGTGGGCACCGGCGTCGGGGATGGCGCCGGCGTCGGGGATGGAGCCGGCGTCGGTGATTGCGTCGGAGACGGAGACGGTGTCGCCGGTGCGCCGGGGGCAGCGCCACCCGGTGCGCCACCGCC
>DATBBB010000407.1:0-4200 GCA_036271215.1 Kofleriaceae bacterium
TGCCGGCGCTGCAGTTCGGGGTCGAGTACCTGTCCTGGCGCACGCGCTACAAGGACGCCGGCGACGCCACCGCGAGCCGCGTCGATCTGCACCTCAGCGTGTTTTTCTAACACCGGCCGCGCCGCCGCGCGATCGCCGCGCCGCCGCGTGTCAGGATCGGCGGATGCTCAAGTCCGCGCTGGTTGTTGCCTGGATCGGAGTGTGCGGCGTCGCCGGGTCCGGCCTCGTCGGTTGCCACCACGCCAAGTCCAGGGTCATCGTCGCCGAAACCCAGATCACGGTGCTCGATCCGATCTTGTTCGCCACCGGCTCGGATCAGCTGCCGGCCAACGCGCAGGACATGATCGCCGCGATCGCCAAGACGATCGACGCCCACCCCGAGTTCCTCAAGCTCGCGGTCGAGGCCCACACCGTGCCGGAGGACGCCGCGAATGACGCCGACCGCACCGCGCTCGGCCAGCGCCGCGCCCAGGCGGTGCTCGCCGGCATCGTCGCGCACGGCATCGCGGCCGATCGGCTCGAGCCGACCACCGCGACCGACGGCCCCGCCCGGATCGAGATCGTGATCGAGAAGCGCGCGCCGGGCAGCGAGTGATCAGCGCGCCCGCGCCGGCAGCGGGGCGCCCCGGCAGCGAGTGATCAGCGCGTCTGCGATCTCCGGCCGGCGCCGAGCTCAGCGCGCCGCGGGCAGCCGGTAGGTCGTCGCGCCGGCGAGCACGCGGGTCAGCTCGTCGAGGGTGTGCGGCCCGAGCTGCTCGATCACGATCGCGCCGTCGTCGAGCGCCACCGCGAACCGATCGCGGCCGACCGCGACGCCACCGATCGCGCCGTGATCGATCACGAGCGCCGCCGCCGGATCGCCCGGCGCCGCGTGGACCACCGCGCCGGTGCGGGTGACCGCCTGGATCCCACCCGCGGCGTCGAACGCGATCGCGCTCGCCGCACCACCGGTCGCGATCGCGCCCGCCGCACCGGCCTCCGCGCCGCCGAGCGCGGTGCGGATCACCTGATCATCGCGCGCGCCGGATGCGAACCACCGGCCGTCGGGCGACACCGCGATCCCGCTGACCGCGCCGGTATGCTTGCCGAGCACGCGGCGCGACGCGGGATCGATCGTGATACCGGCAATCATACCGGCCGCCGCACCTGCCGTCGTCCCAGGCGTCGGCGCGGCCTGCCACGCGTACACCATGCCGTCGTTGCCGGCGGTGATCAGCCGCGGGGGCGCGCCGCCGGCCGCCGGTGACCAGGCCACGAAGTGGGTATCGCCCGCCGGCCCCGGCAGCTCGGCGACCTGCGCGAACGTGCCGCTCGCGGCGGCGCCGTCCGGTGCGCCCTCGGCCGGTGCGCGATACACCCGGATCACGCGGTCCTGGCCGCCGGACGCGAGCCACGCGCCGCTCGGATCGAACGCCAGCGCCTCGGTGCCCTGCGCGTTGCCCGGCAGCTCGCCCAGCGGCTCGCCGGCGAGCGAGAACAGCGCGATCGGCCCCGCCGAGGTCGCGACCGCGATCCGATCCGCGCCCACGGCGATCGCGTGGACGATGCCGGCCACGCGGTGCCGGACGCCCGGACCAGTGCCAGTGCCAGTGCCAGGACCAGTGCCCGGGCCAGGCCCGGCGCCCGCGCCTGAACCGGCGCCCGCGCTCGCCTCGCCCAGCGCCACCGGCCACCACGCGACCTCGCCCTCGGCGCTGCCGGTGACCACCGACGGCCCGGCGAGCGCGATCGCCGACGCGTGGCCGGTGACTCGGCCGAGCGCGCGGCGGCCGCCGTCACCGAGCGTCCACACCACGATCTGGCCCTCGGTGTCGAGCGCCGCGAGCGTGCCGCCGCCCGGCGCGACCGCCAGCCGATCGACCGGCGCCCCCGAGCCCCCGAGCACGCGCGGCGGGATCGCATCGAGATCCCAGCGCCGGATCACGCCCTCGCCGTCGGCCGACAGCAGCGCGTGGCCCGCGAACGCGATGTGGCGGATCCGCGCCGCGTGGCCGCGCAGCACGATGTGGCGCCCGGTCGTGCGATCGATGATCTGCAGCAGGCCGTCGTCGCTCGCGGTCGCGATCCGGCGACCGTCGCCGGTGATCGCGAGGTAGCGGACCTGCGCGCGATGCTGCGCGATGACCTCCGTGGCGTCGCCCTCGACCCGGGTCGCGGTGCCGCTGATCCCACCGAGCACGACCCACGCGCCGCCGGCGGCGAACACCGCGCGCTTGGTCGGCTGGCCGGTCACCACCGTGCGCTCGAGCTCGAGCCGGTCGCCGGCGCGCCAGGTCCGCACCGTGCCGGCGGCGTCGACCGCGATCACGTGCTCGGCATCGGCCCACAGGTCGACCACGCCGGCGTCGATCTGGACCGCGAGCTGGCCGCTGCCGTCGGCGCGCCACCGCCACAGCCCACCGGCGTGGTTGCCGGCGACCACGACCTTGCCGTCGGCCGAGAACTCGAGCGTGCCGATCGCCACGCCCGAGCTGACCAGCCGGCGGCCCGGCGCGCCGCTGCGCGGCCACAGCCACACGTTGCCGTGATCGTCGCCGGCCGCGAGCTGCGTGCCGTCGGGCGACCACGCCATGTGCTGGACATCGCCGATGTGGCCGCGCAGCGCCGCCAGCTCGCGGCCATCGCGCGCGATCAGGTGGAGCTCGCCGTCATCGACGCCGACCGCGACCACCGCGCCGTCGGGCGATGGCCGCGCGACGTGGACCCGGCCGCGCCTGGCCTGGAAGATGATCCGCGGCGTGTACGCCGGCGCCTGCCACAGGATGACCCGGCCGTCGTAGCCGCCGGTCACGAAGTCCGGTGGCGCGGTCCCGGCACCGGGCATCGGCTCGATCCAGTGGACCTCGTCGGTGTGGCCGCGCAGCACGTGACTCGCGACGCCGCGGCCGAGCGCCTCGTCGACGATTCCCCACGCGGCGTTGGCGTCGAGCGTGCGCGATGGCCCGGCCCCCGGCCCAGGCGCAGAATCGACCAGGGTCGCGAGCCACGCGATCGCCTCGGTCGGATCGCGCGCGACCGCCGCCCGCGCCTGGCGCAAGGTCAGCTCGTTGGTCCGGACCTCGAGATCGGCGCGCGCCTGCTCGGTGCGGTGCTGCGCGGCCTCGGCGGTCGCGCGCGCGGCCCCCGCGGCGAGCCACAGCCGGGTCACCACGATCGCGAACGTCGCCGCCGCGATCAGCGCGCTCGCGATCGCGCCCGCGATCAGCGGCCGCCGCCGCATGAACCGCCGCAGCTGCTCGAGCGTGCCCGGCGTGCGCACCGAGACCGGCAACCCGGCGAGCAGCCGGCGCACGTCGTCGCCGAGCGCGGCCGCCGACTGGTAGCGCTCGGTCGGATCCTTGCGCAGCGCCGTCATCGCGATCGCCTCGAGGTCGCCGCGCAGGCCCGGATCGCGGCGCGACAGCATCACCGGCTCGTCCTCGACCACCGCGAGCGCGACCGCCGGCAGCGGCATGCCGCGGATGTCGTACGGCAGCTCGCCGCACGCCAGCTCGTACAGCATCACGCCGAGCGTGTAGACGTCCGACCGCGCGTCGACCTCGTCGGGCCGCAGCCGCGCCTGCTCGGGGCTCATGTACAGCGGCGTGCCGAGCAGCTCGCCGGCGCGGGTGTCGCCGCTCGCCGAGCCGTCCGCCGCCGCCAGCCGCGCGACCCCGAAATCGAGCACGACGATCCGGTCGCCCGGCCGCACCATGACGTTCGATGGCTTCAAGTCTCGGTGGATCACGCCCTTGACGTGCGCGTGGTGCACCGCCTCGCACAGCGCGGCGAACAGCTGCAGCCGGTGCGCGCGCGGCAGCGCCTCGACGTAGCGGTCGAGCGTCACGCCGTCGACGTGCTCCATCACCAGGAACGGGTGGCCGCCGGCGTCGCCGGCCTCGAGCACGCGGGCGATCCCGGGGTGATCGAGCCGCGCCATGATCTCGGCCTCGGTGCGGAACCGGACCAGCGCGCTCTGCGACAGCGCGTGCAGGACCTTGATCGCCACCGGCCGGCGCGGTGCCTGCTGCTCCGCGGCGTACACCGTGCCCATGCCGCCCTCGCCGAGGATCTCGCGCACGCGATAGCCCGGGATGTCGGGCAGCTCCGCGCGTCGCGGCCCGCGCAGATCCGCGGTCGGCGCCAGCCCGCCGGTGTCGAGCGCGGTGTCGGCCGAGGCGTCCGCCGCCAGCAGCGCCGCGAGCTCGCCGGCGAGCGCCG
>DATBBB010000408.1:0-46086 GCA_036271215.1 Kofleriaceae bacterium
TGGCGTACTGGCACTCTGGGAAGCAAATGGACATCGCCCCGGTCGGAACGGCACTTTCTCCGATCGGCTGGATGCTGACGGCGCTCGCGATCACGATCGGATTCAAACAGCGCCACGACGACATGAAGCGATCGCATTTGGTACGTCGCCGTCATGATCGTGTTGACGGATCGGAGCGCAGCCTTTCTTCCGGCATCGATCAAGGTCACCAGAGCCAACAGGACGGACTCGTAGCCTGCCTTCTTGGACCGCACGAGCGGTCGAGCCTTTCGCGCCACATCCGCAGGTTGCCCGCAGTGCCCGCCAGCTACAAGTTCCTCCCCGCCGAGTCGCTCGCACAGCATTGATACAAATCTGACAACGATGCTGATCGATCGGACTCGTTCGCGCAGCATAGTCACTAATTCATCGTCAAAGCTGTTCCAGCGAAGCTTGTTCGCGCAGCATCGATACGCATTTATCATCAAAGCTAGCTATTACCTTCGCGTCAGATGGCTTATGCAACGATATGCTGCACCAAGAGCCATAGCCACGCAGGCGAACATTGGCTATTCTCACCCATAGAAGAGCCGATGCCGGACCTCGTTCTCCATGGCCGAAAACTAGGCCGCTTCGTGGTTCACGACCAGATCGCAGAAGGCGGTTGTGGCGTGCTCTATCGCTGCGCCCAGCCGCTGCTCGAGCGCGATGCCGTCGTCAAGGTGCTGCACGGCCGCCGGCGGGACGACCACAGCGCACAGCAGCGCTTCATGCGCGAGGCACAGCTCGCCTCACGCCTCGACCATCCGTACGCCGCGCATATTTATGATTTCGGCGTCGAGCCCGAGGATGGGCTCCTGTGGATCGCGATGGAGCTGGTGCCCGGCATCACGCTCGACGCGTGGCTGCGCGAGCACGGGCCGATGCCGCTCGAGCAGTTTGTTCCCCTGTTCGAATGTCTCGCCGATGTGGTCCAGTGTGCACACGAGCGCGGCATCATCCATCGCGACTTGAAGCCATCGAACGTGATGGTGATCGAGCGCGGGGGACGCCTGATCCCCAAGCTGCTCGACCTCGGGATCGCGAAGGTCAGCCAGGAGATCGCCCCGATGACCTGGCCGGAGGGATCGCTGGGCGAGAACTGCGAGCCCACCACCCTGCGGGGCCCCGATGGCATGACTCGTACCGATTCGATGGCCAAGGACTGGCGCCTGACGCCGACGGACACCGGCATTGGCTCCGCCGCGTACATGGCACCGGAGCAATGGGACAATGCCAGCGCCGTCGGTCCGGCCTCCGATATCTACTCGCTCGGCGTCCTCATCTACAGAGCGCTGTCCGGACGCTTCCCGTTCACCGCGCACAGCGAAGTCGAATACCAGTGGTGTCATCGCCATGCCGAGGTCCCGCCGCTCGGCGGTAACTGCCCGCCCGCGGTCGAGCGAATCGTTCAGCGCGCACTGGCCAAGCTGCCCGGCGACCGCCATCCCAGCGTGCTGGAGCTGGCATCCGAGCTACGCGCCGCGCTGCAGGCCAGCGAACGCGAGTTGCTCCGCTCCCTGGCCCAGCAATGGGAAGCCCGGGCCCGACCACCGGCGCTGCTGCTCAGCGGCGACGTGCTGGCGAGCGTCGATCGTTGGACGCGCCACGCGCCCACGTGGGCGCTCAGCAAGCTGGAGTGCTCGTTCCTCACCACGAGCCAGCGACGGGTCCGGCGGGCCGCCCACAGCCGGCGGATCGCGAGCGTGCTCGGCGCGACCCTCACCGCCGGCATCGCGCTCGGAGTGCTCCAGTACCGCGGCGAGATGCGGACCCGGCTCGCCCAGGAGCAGACACGGTCCGCGCAGCGGGTGACCGAAGCGACCATCACGCAGGCCGAGCTCGAGCAGGGCCGCTCCGCGTCGCTGCACGGTGAGCCCGACGCCCTGCTCCACCTCGCCGAGGCCTACCGGCGCGGCGATCATGCGCCGGGCACGACGTTCATGCTGGCGCGCGCGATGCAGCCACGCTTGGCCGAGCAAGCCCGGCTCCCGAGCAGCTTCGGGCCTATCTGGTCCGCGGCGTTCTCGCCGGACGGCACACAGATCGTTACCACCGACGACCGCAACGCCCAGCTGTGGGACGCCCAGACCTACCAGCGGCGGTTCGAGCTGCCTCATGGCAGCGAGGTCTACAACGCGCTGTACAGCACCGACGGCACCCGGCTCGTCACCGTCGCGCAAGATGCGGTCAGGGTCTGGGACCCGACCCGCGGCCGGCTCGTGCGCACGCTCTCGAGGCCGCGCGGCGACGGCAAGCCCTCGGACTACTACGTCGCGGTGCTGTCGTCGAACGGGAAGCGGATCGCCGCGATCGATGCCGCCGGATCGCGGACCCACGTCTGGGACACCGCCACGGGCGCCGCGATCGCGGAGCTGTCCAGCGATGGGCTCGAATTTCCGAACATCGCGTTCAGCCACGATGACCGATGGTTCGCGGTCACGGGCGGCAACAACGTCCGCGTGTTCGATACCCGGACCTGGCGGATCGTCACCACGATCCATGAGCCTCGGATTCACCGGCTTGCGTTCGATCCGGTGAGTCCCCGGCTCGTCACCGGGGCTGCGACCGGCGACGTCTCGCTCTGGGAGATCCCGAGCGGAACGCGCACGCGGCACCTCCGGGAGATCGGAGCACCGGTCGATGCCCTGGCGTTCTCGCCCGACGGCAAGCTCGTCGCCGCGGGCAGCAACGACGGCGCGGAGCAAGTCTGGCGTGGCGATACAGGGACGCTGCAGGCCCAGCTCAACCCTCGCCACAGCAGGATCGTCGCGGTCGAGTTCGATCGAGCCTCGAAGCTCGTGCTCGCCGCCGGCGTGGACGGGTCCGTCGTCGTCGCGGATGCCACGCTCGGGATTCCCGTGACAGTGCTCGAATCGTCCCGATTTGTGATCCGGGGCGCGCACTTTGACCCAGCTGCCCTCCGCGTGATCGGCGCATCGCGAGACGGCACGGCGCGGGTATGGAATGCGACGGCACCGTACCTGCGCTGGTCTTCGCCACCGATCGACATTGGCTGCGGCGTGGTCACCATGCCCGAGCCGGATCGCCGCTTCATCGCCGTAGGCTGCAAGGACCACCCGACGCTGGTCTGGGACACCCAGCGCGGCCAGCGACTCGCCGAGCTACCGAGTAGCTCGCACGTCGAGGGGGATTTCATCTCGACGTTTCCCGCGGTCTCCACGGACGGCGATCGCGCTGCCATCGCCCGAGGTCCGGAGGTCGCGGTGTACGAGCTGCCAGGCAGCCGGCTGCTCCGCACGATCGCGCACGGCGCGCCGGTCAGTGCCATTGCGTTCTCGCCCATCGGGCAAGACATCGTCAGCGGCGCCGTCGACGGTTCGTTGAGCGTCACGCGTGACAATGGCGCTCGACTCGTCCTGCCCACCCACGCCGCTGACATCGACGCCGTGGCGTTGTCCCCCGATGGCCGGATCCTCGCATCGGACGCGCACCGGCGGCTGCGGGTCTACGATCCACGCGGCGCGATCCTCGCGGACCTCGAGCTCCCGATGCGCGTCATGGCGCTACGGATCGATGGCGATCGACTCGTCACGATCCCAACAGTTCCGCCGAGCACCGGGAGCGTGGCATCGCCGCTACTCCTGGATCTTCAATCCTATCGCATCATCGCGCGGCTCGATGGCCACATCGGCCGCGTGTTCTCGGCGCGCTGGGTCGACGAACACCAGATCCTCACCGCCGGCATCGATGGGACGGCTCGGCTCTGGAACGGCACGTCGGGGCAGCTACAACAGACCTACCGTGGAGGCACGCGGCTGCTCGATGCCGCGATCCTTTCGTCCGAGGGCCTGGTGATCGCCGGTGATGCTGACGGCCAGTTGCGGTTCTGGGACCGAGCGGGACACCCGCTCTGGAATCTCCAGGCCCACAACTCCATGATCATCGGGATTCACGTCGAAGATCGGGACATCGTTACGCGCGGGTTCAATGGTGAGCTCGCGCGCTGGAAACTCCCTTTGTCCGAGTCACTGATTAAGGAGTGTAGTGCCCTCCAGCACTGCACGATCGACCCACCATGAAGCACACACACAAGAAACTCATCCTCCGCACCGAGACTGTTCGAATGCTCTCCCCCCGAGACCTCAAGGACGCCTTGGGCGGTGGTGACTCGGCCTCGTGCCCTGTCGTGCAGGACTCGGGCGACAGAGCATGCCTCGTCCCCAACATCGTGATCGCGACACCCGACCGTCATTGACGACACGAGGCCTGCGAGCCTCGTGCCAACAATAATTGGCGCCGCGTGCAAAGTCGCCGCGGTCGCGGCCACTCCGAGGCATGAAGAAAACCTTCCTGCTCGCGCTCGTCTTCGCCCTCGGCGGCGTGGCCTGTACCTCCTCGCTCAACGCCGGCCTCGGCGGCCTCGGGGCCAGCCCCGCGTCGCACGGCACCGGATCGTCGGCGTCGAACGCGATGATCGCGTCCCTGTCGTCGCCCAAGCCGGCGACCGCCGCCGAGCCCGGCGCGTGCGGCGACGCCTACGTCCGGACGTCCCCGTCCGACGTGTTCGGCCAGACCGCCAACGACAGCAGCAGCAAGTGCAAGCAGCAGTGCACCGTCGACGCGGGCGATTGCCGCACGAGCTGTAACAGCGCGAAGTGCGCCAGCGATTGCAACAAGGCCGAGCGCGACTGCAAGTCAAGCTGCTGAGCCGAGTCGCGGCGCCGCGGCTAACCGATCACGGGAAGATGCCGCGCTCGCGGTAGCAGTGCTGCAGGCGCTCGAGGCCGATCGCGTAGCTCGCCGTGCGCCAGTCGGTCTTGTGCTGCGTCACGTAGTGGCGGACGTTGGCCCAGGTCTGCTTCATGCGCTTCTCGAGCCGCGCGAGGACGTCCTGGACGTCCCACTGCTCGGCGCGCTTGTTCTGCAGCCACTCGTAGTACGAGACGATCACGCCGCCCGAGTTGCAGAGGATGTCGGGGATGACGTCGATGCCCTTGCCGAGCAGGATCTCCTCGGCCTCGGGGTAGGTCGGGCCGTTGGCGCCCTCGATGACCATCTTGACCTTGAGCGCCTTGGCCTCGGCGACGCCGAGCTCGAGCTCGAGGGCGGCGGGCACGAAGATGTGGGCTTCGAGCGCGAAGAACTCGGCGCGCTCGATCTTCTGCGCGCCCTTGTAGCCGGCGACCGAGCCGGTCTTGGAGACGTGCTCGCCGAGCTTGTGCGGGTTGATGCCCTCGGAGTTGGCGATGTAGCCGCCGGCATCGCCGACGCCGACGATCACGGCGCCCTTCTGCGACAGCAGGCGCGCCGCGTAGCTGCCGACGTTGCCGAAGCCCTGGATGATGACGTAGCAGCCGTCGAGGTTGAAGTTCTTGTCCTTCGCCCACTCGGTGATGCAGTGGACGACGCCCTGGCCGGTCGCCTCGGCGCGGCCGTGGCTGCCGCCCGACGACACGCTCTTGCCGGTGACGACGCCGCGCACCGTGTTGCGGTCGCCGGCGCCGACGATGTTCATGTACGTGTCCATCATCCAGACCATGGTCTGGCTGTTGGTGTTCACGTCGGGTGCGGGGATGTCGTACTCGGGGCCGATGTTCGAGCCCAGCGCCGCGGTGAACCGGCGCGTGATCCGCTCGAGCTCGACCTTGCTGTGCTGGCGCGGGTCGACCTTGACGCCGCCCTTGCCGCCACCGAACGGGATCTCGTGCAGCGCGCTCTTGTACGTCATCCACGACGCGAGGGCCTTCATCTCGTCGAGGTTGGCCTCGGGGTGGTAGCGCATGCCGCCCTTGTACGGGCCCAGGATGTTGTTGTGCTGGACGCGATAGCCCTTGAACATCTGGAACTTCCCGCTGTCCATGCGGACCGGGAAGTTGACGATCAGCTCGTTCTTCGGCTGCGCGAGGATCTCGGCGACATCGGGATCGATGTTGACCAGCTTCATCGCCTTGTCGATCTGGCGAGTCGCGATCTCGAACAGGTTTCCGCGATCCTTCAGGCTGGTGACGCCGGCATCCGGTTTTGCGGCGGCGGCGGCGGCAGCGGGTGACGCCTTGGTCTCGGTGCTCATTAGCCACGGCTTACCGCCGCGCAGGTCAGGTTTTCAATGCGATTCGCAGCCCATTTCATTGGGCGCTCGCTCGCGCCGCACTGCGTTGCGGGTATATAGGCATCTTCTGCCGGACCTGGATCGCATCGCGGACCGAAAGCTGGCCTCGACCGTGGTCGAGGGCGGCCGATTGCGTGCGCTTTTGCTCGAGCTGTGGCAGCGCACCCGGATGGACTGGGGCTTTGTGACCGACCGCCTGGCGACCACGTTCCGCAAGGAGACGTGGATCGGCGCGCACGAGCGCCGGTTCGTGGGCGAGACGCTCTACGGCCTGGTCCGCCACCTGCGGCGGGTCGACGCCGCGCTCGAGCGTGGCCGCAAGACCCAGCGCGCGCCGCGCGATCTCGAGCGGCTGCTCGCGCTGCTGGTGCTCGAGCAGCTGATCGATCCGGCGCGCGCGGCCCAGGCGGTCGGCGAGCTCGACTGGCGCGCGGTCGCCGGGATCGACGACGCGATCGCCCGCGAGCGCAAGCTGGCGCCGCGGATCGCGCTCGCCGCGTCGCTGCCGGACTGGCTGGCGCAGCGCCTGGTCGCCGACTGGGGCGACGAGGCCGAGGCGCTGGCCCAGGCGCTCAACCGGCGTGCGCCGATGACGGTGCGCGCGAACCTCTTGACCGGCGACCGCGACGCGCTGGCCGCGGAGCTCGCCCGCGGCAAGCTCGCGACGTCGCCCGGCGCGTGGACCGACACCGCGCTGCACGTCGAGACCCGGACCAACCTGTTCGGCCTCGAGGCGTTCAAGCGCGGCGCGATGGAGGCCCAGGACGAAGGCAGCCAGCTGCTCGCCGATCTCGTGGCCGCGGCCGTGCCCGCCACCGGCGCCAAGCTGGTGATCGACCTGTGCGCCGGCGCCGGCGGCAAGACCCTGGCGATCGCCGCCCGGCTCGGCAACCACGGCCGGATCATCGCGGCCGACGTCGACGCCCACAAGCTCGAGGAGCTGCGCCGCCGGGCCCGGCGCGCCGGGGTGTCGAGCGCGCAGGCCTTGCACCTCGACGGCGGGCGGTGGCCGCCGGCGCTCGACGCGCTGCGCGGCAAGGCCGACGTCGTGATGGTCGACGCCCCGTGCTCCGGGATCGGCGCCCTGCGCCGCAACCCCGAGGCGCGCTGGCGGCTCCGCGAAGCCGATCTCACGATGTTCGCGGCGCGCCAGCGGGACATCCTCGGCCATGCGCGCGCGCTGCTCGCGCCGGGCGGCCGGCTGGTGTACGCGACCTGCACCCTGCTCGCGGTCGAGAACGCCGAGGTCGTGGCGTCGGTGGTCAGCTCGGTGGTCGGGCCGGAGCTCGCCGTGGTGCCGGTGACCGAGCTGCTCGGACCGCGCGCGCAGGCGCTCGGCGACGGCGTGGCGCTGACGGTCACGCCGCATCGCCATGGCACCGATGGGTTCTACGCGCAGGTGCTGCGCCGCGTGAACGGCGAGCCCGCCGCTTCGTCTTAGCCGGCGTGCAGAGATCGCAAGCTGGCATGAGCGAGGACCTCGGACGTGATAACGTCGCGCCGCGAATGGCCGTCGAGGTTTCTGTCGTACGTGATCTAGCGGAGCTGCGGGCGATGGAAGGCGAATGGCGCACGCTCGCCAACGCCGGCGGGACGGCCGCCAGCGGCGGCGGTGGGTTGTTCCGCGGGCCCGACTGGCTGATCCCGTGGTGGCAGGCCTACCACGCAACCCTGGCCGCCGAGCTGTACGTCGTGATCGTGCGCGCGACCGAGGGCGACGCCAGCGGCACCGCCGCCGGCGACCTGGTGTGCATCGCGCCGCTGTATCGCCGCACGGTCAAGGTCGCGCTGCTCGATACCCGCGAGCTGCGGATGATCGGCGACGCCGGCCCGCGCCCGCCCGCGCTCGATCTGATCGCGCGCGCCGGGTGGGAGGATCGCGCCGGTAACGCGATCGCCAAGATGCTGATCGACGAATCGGCGACCTGGGACCTGATCGATCTCGAGCCGCTCGCCGATCCGTCGCGGGTCCGCGCCCACCTGATCCAGCGGCTCGCGCCGCACGGCTTCACGGTCGAGAGCTCACCGTCGGCGGGCGGCGCCACGCGGATCGCGCTCGCGCTCGCGCCGGTCGACGCGACCGATGCGTCGCGGGTCGTGACCACGCCGGGCAACGATCTCGCCGCGCTGCGCAAGGGGCTCTCGGCGCTGCGCCGGCTGTCGCGGCTCGAGTGGGCCGAGCGCGACGAGCCGTCGCCGATCGCCGATCCCGAGGCCACGGGGCTGCTCGAGCAGGTCGCGATGGAGCTCGGCAAGCAGGGCCGGGTCCGGATGGCGCGGCTCGACGACGCCCAGGGCGAGGCCTGCGCGGTCGCGCTCGTGGTCGACGACGGCGATCGCGCGGTCGTGCTCGCGATGGCGGTCGATCCGCAGGCAACCCGGGCGTCGGCGCGGCTGCTCCACTCCGAGACCCTCGCCGCCCGGGCGCGCGGCTGCATCGGGTTCGACATCGTCGCGGGCGCCGCCGAGTACACGATGCCGTCGCTGCCGTCGTCGAAGCAGCCGGTGCTGTCGGTCCGGGTGTGGGGCCTGTCGACCACCGCCTCGGTCGGCCGCACGCTGTTGAGCGTGACCCGCCGCGCCCGCCGCGCCCGCGAGACCCCGGCGGTGGCCGCGGCCCAGGCGCGCGCCGCGTGGACCCGGATCCGGTCGGCCGCCGCGAGCGTCGCGGCCTACGATCGCTACTGTCTGTACCGCGGTCAGCTGTGGACCCGCGGCATCGCCCCGGTCGCCGGGCTCGAGCTCGCGCGGTTCACCGAGGCCGACTACGACAAGCTCGACGAGTCGCACCGCGCCGACCTGGTCGAGCAGCTCGCGTTCGACGAGGCGAGCGCGCGGGTCCAGTGGCAGCGCGGCGATCAGACCGTGCTGGCCACGATCGGCGCCAAGCCGGCCGGCATCGCGTGGACCGCGCGCGGACCGATCGAGGCCCCCGAGCTGGGTCGGGTGCTGCGGATGGCAAAGTACGACGCGTACATCCACAGCGTGTACGTCGCCACCGCCGCGCGGGGCCGGGCCGTGGCCCCGGTCATGCTCGAGCAGATCACCAAGGAGCTGCGTGCGACCGACGCGTACCGCTCGTGGGCGCTGATCGCCGCCGACAACCACGCCTCGCTGCGCGCGTTCCAGAAGGCGTCGTTCACCCCGGTGTGTGACGTGATCCACGCCAAGATGGCCACCGTCGATCGCGTGGTGTGCCGGCCGCCGGATCCCGAGGCCCAGGAGCTGCTCGGGCTCGACACCTAGCCAGCATCGCACCCTGGCGCACCCGCGCCTCACGACAACGAACTACCACCGGCGGGCGAATCGGCTATCGTCAGCGCCATGCAGCTTGTCTGGCAGCCTGTCTGGCGAGGGTGTGCGCTGCTGTTGGCGCTGGCCGCGTGCGGCGGTGACGACGGCGGCAAGCCCCGGGACGCCACCCCCGACGCCGCCGCGCCCGATCCCAACGAGGGCCTGCGCAGCGGCACGCGCTTGCACCTCCAGTGGCACGCCTACGGCGAGACCCGCGCGTTCGCCGGGCTGTTTGACAGCCAGCGCAACGAGTCGTGCAACGCGACCCGGTGGGCCGACGGCAACACGTACTGCACGCCGGCCGCGGCGAACGTGGTCTACACCGACGCCGGCTGCACCCTGCCGATCGCCCAGGTGGCCCACGTGGCGGGGTGCACCGACGTGGCCCCGACCTACCTGCTCGCCGGCGCGGTCGCCGGGTGCACCAGCCAGCCGGCCCACCTCTACATGGCCGGCGCCAAGATCACCGCGGTGCCGTACTACCAAAAGGACCCGACCACCGGGATGTGCAGCGGGCCGAACACCCCGTCGGTCAACTTCTTCTATTACGGGTCCGGCGCCGAGGTCGCGGCCACCGACCTCGCCGGGCTCACCCGCGCGGCGTCCGACGACGCCGGCCGGATCAAGCGCCAGTTCCTGACGAGCGCCGACGGCGCCAAGATCTTCGATCTGCCGCACGACTCGATGCTCGATCTCGACTGCGCGCCCACGGTCACCAGCGATTCGACCGCCGGGACCTGCGCCCCGGCCGGCGCGGTCGCGGCGAACTTCTTCCACGACAACGCGTGCACGCAGGGCGAGCTGACCACGCTCGCCGAATGCCCGAAGCCGGGGTACGCCAGCCAGGCCGTCCACCCCGAGTGCACGAGCTCCGCGCTCCACTACTTCGCGGTCGGCGATCCGGCCACCGCGCCGCCGCTCTACCTCGCGGTCGGCTGCAGCTCGACCACCGCGCCCGGCGACTCCGCGTTCTACCTGCTCGGCCAGTCGCTCGCGACGATGTCGCTGACCCGCGCCGCCGACACCACCACCGGCCGCACCGTCCAGCTGATCCACTACTCCGACGGCACGAGCCAGGTCCGCGACTCGGTGCTGTACGACACCCAGCACATGACCGAGTGCAACGAGACCACCGCCGCCGATGGCTCGGTGCGCTGCCTGCCGGTGCGCGGCAACCTCGTGTCGCTGTTCAGCGACGTGAGCTGCATGACGCCGGTCGACGTCGCCCGGGTCGACGTGATGCCCGCGACCTGCACGGCGCTGCCGGTGCCGAAGTTCGTGTTCAAGAACCTGCCGCCGGTCCCCGGCACCTGCGGGAACGGGCTCTCGATCTACGACGTCGGCGCCCCCTACACCGGCCCCCTGTACCAGGGAGGGTCGTGCACCGCGGTCGATACCACGGCCGCCCAGTACTACGCGCTCGGCACCGCCCACACGGTCGACGAGTTCCCGCTCGCCACGCCGGCGCAAGATCCCTAGACCGGGCCAGCCCGGGCGGCATGTCGCATGGCCGGCTGCGAGGTATGTATGCGATTGCCGAAGGCGCGGCTACCGGCCTTGGGTCGCAGCTGATAGCGTGACGAGTCGATGGCACGCGTGCTGCGACTACCCGACCACGGTCGGCTGCTCGTATGCACCGACCTGCAGGGCTGCATGCGCGACTTCCAGCGCTTCGTGCGGCTGTTCGAGCAGGCGCTGCTCGACCACCAGGGCGACGCCCACGTGCTGTTCACCGGCGACCTGATCCACGGCCCGCACATCGATCCCGAGGACTGGCCCGACTTCCTCGGCGAGTACTACCGCGACGCGAGCGGCGACGTGATCATGGCGTACGCCGCGCTGACCGCGCAGTACCCCGGCCGGGTCCACGCGCTGCTCGGCAACCACGAGCACGGCCACATCGGCGGGCCGCACACCGCCAAGTTCGCCGCCGACGAGGTCGCCCTGCTCGAGCAGATCCTCGGGCCGTCGGCGACCGCCCGGATGCGCGGCATCATCCACACCTTCGCGCTCGCCGCGGTCACCAAGTGCGGCGCGGTGTTCACCCATGGCGCGCCCGCGGCGCAGATCGACACGATCGCCGAGCTCGAGGCCGCGGACCTGTCCGGCGCGGCCTACGCCAGCCCGCTCGACGTGCTCGACACGCCGGTCGTCGGCAAGATCCTGTGGGCGCGGTCGGCGACCGACACCGAGGCCCGGCGGTTCCTGCGCGCGACCAACGGCACGATCGCGATCTACGGCCACGACGTCATCCCCGAGGGCTACGAGACGATCGGCGAGACCCAGATGGTCGTGTCGACCAGCTTCGGCCTGTTCGACGCGAACAAGGTCTACGTCAGCCTCGACCTCGCCGCGAAGTACCGCGGCGTCCAGGATCTGCGGATCGGCCACGAGCTGTTGCCGCTCTACCCCGACAAGGCCCCTGCCCGGCTGGGCGGGCGAGCCAGGGTCGGGTGATCACATCCAGGCACTCCCGGGTCCCACCCAGGGCCTCCCCGGACGGTCAGCTCGTTGGCTGGGGGCTTGCTTTCGGCCTGCTCCATAACTATAGATACGGACCCAACCCGAGCCCCCGGTTCGCCGGGTAACGAGGTAACTGCCATGAAAGAAACAGTTGGTCATCCCCACTATCGCCCCGCACACATCACCTGCGCGTGCGGCGCGGTCCACGATACGTTCTCGACGCGCGGCGACTTCGGCGTCGACATCTGCTCGAACTGCCACCCGTTCTTCACGGGCAAGCAGAAGCTGATGGACACCGCCGGCCGCATCGATCGGTTCAACAAGAAGTACGCGAAGAAGTCGTAGGCCTCCGCGGCCGGTCGCGGCGCCATGTTCGATACCCAGAATTTCCGCGAGAAGATGGCGACGCTCGATCGTCGCCATGAGGAGCTCGGTGCCTTGCTCGGCACCGCGGAAGTGATCAACAAGCGCGCCGAGTTCCTCAGGCTGTCGCGCGAGCACGCGGAGCTCGATCCGCTGGTCGCCGCCTGGAAGAGCTACCGGAAGCTGGTCGGCGATCTGGCGCAGGCCAAGCAGATGGTGGACGCCGAGAGCGACGCCGAGCTACGCGATCTGGCGCGCGAGGAGGCCAAGCAACTCGAGGATCAGCGGGTCGCCGCCGAGCACGACCTGAAGATCCTGCTGCTGCCCAAGGATCCGAGCGATGGCAAGAACGCCATCCTCGAGATCCGCGGCGGCACCGGCGGCGACGAGGCCGCGCTGTTCGCCGGCGATCTGTACCGGATGTACACCCGGTTCGCCGAGCGCCAGGGCTGGAAGCTCGAGGTCATGTCGCTGTCCGAGGGGTCGTCCGGCGGGTTCAAGGAAGTCATCGTGCTGATCGATGGCAAAGATGTCTTCTCCAAGCTCAAGTTCGAGTCCGGCGTCCACCGCGTGCAGCGCGCGCCGGCGACCGAGGCCCAGGGCCGGATCCACACCTCGGCGGCGACCGTGGCGGTGCTGCCCGAGGCCGAGGAAGTCGACATCAAGATCGACGAGAAGGACCTCAAGATCGACACCTACCGGTCGAGCGGCGCCGGCGGCCAGCACGTCAACACGACCGACTCGGCGGTGCGCATCACCCACCTGCCGACCGGCGTGATCGTCGCGTGCCAGGACGAGCGGTCGCAGATCAAGAACCGCGCGAAGGCGATGAAGGTCCTGCGCTCGCGGATCCTCGAGGCCGAGCGCGAGCGCCAGATGGCGAGCGAGGCGGCGAACCGCAAGTTGCAGGTCGGCTCGGGCGACCGCTCCGAGAAGATCCGGACCTACAACTTTCCGCAGGACCGCGTGACCGATCACCGGATCGGGCTCACCAAGCACAACCTGCCGGCGATCATGGACGGCAGCCTCGACGACATCGTCGACGCGCTGCGCGCCCACGATCAGGCCGAGGCGCTCAAGGCCCAGGCCGGCGCGTGACCCGCGCGCTGGCGCTGGCGGCCGCGCTCGCGGCCTGCAGCCGCCGCCCCCCGATCACCAGCTGCGACGACGACCTGCGCGGGGTCTACACCGCAGATCCCGCTGGCGCCGAGCGCTGGATGGTACTCGACGACGGCGCGACCCTCGAGGCCTACCCGCTGTTCCCGGATACCGGCGCCCCCGGCAGCCCAGGTAGCCTGCGCCGCCTCGAGATCGCGCCCCGCGTGATCGACCTCAAGCGCCCATCCGCGACGCGTCCAGCCGGCAGCGCTGACGCCCCTACCGCGCCGGCGGCGCTCGCCGGCACCGTCTCGCGGCGCTACATGCTGCGCGCCGACCGCTGCGACGCGAGCGCCCCGATCCACGTCACCCGCTGCGCCGGCGACACCCTCGACCTGGTGCTGGCCGATCCGTCGCCGCCGCTCGGCTTCGCGCCCTGCAGCTGGCCCAGCCCCGCGCCATCGCACGTCGTGCACTGGCGCCGCGAGTAGGCGCCCCGCGGCGGCAGCCGGGACGTCGGTCTGAAGTGCGACGGGCCCGGCTCCATGTGCTTGTCCGCCGCGAAGTTGTTAGGATCTCTCCATGTACGTCCTGGCGGTCGAGATCGAAAACATTCGAGCACTCGATCACATCCGCTGGGCGATCAAGCCCGACCAGGCGCCGGGCTGGCACGTCATCCTCGGAGAGAACGGCGCCGGCAAGTCGACGTTCTTGCGATCGATCGCGCTGGCGCTCGTCGGGCCATCGGAAGCCCCGGGGCTGCGCCAGGACTGGAACACCTGGCTGAAGCGCGGCGCCAGCGGCGGCTCCATCTCGCTGATGCTCGACTTCGACGTCAAGCGAGATCGATTTGCGGGCCAGGGCCGCGCGCCGAAGAACTACTACCTTCCGGCATCCGTGATCTTCGATCGCGCTCCGGAGGTGACGCTGCGCGCATCCAGAAATCCGAAGCTCTCGCCGGAGCGGCACACCTGGGGAGGCGCCCACGGCTGGTTCGCGGCCTCGTACGGTCCGTTTCGGCGGTTCCAGGGTGGCAACCCCGACATCGAGAAGCTTTACCACTCGCAGCCGCGCCTCGCGCGTCACCTGTCGGTGTTCGGGGAGAACGTTTCGCTGTCCGAGCCGCTGGCCTGGTTGACCCGGCTCGACCACGAGCGCCAGCGTCGCAACAAGGTGTCCGGGCAGTTGCTCGAGAACATCACACGGTTCGTCAACCAGCCGAGCTTCCTGCCCAACGGCGTCCGGCTGCATCGGATCACCGACCAGGGCGTCGAGTTCCGCGACGGCGGCGGCAGCGTCGTGCTGGTCGAGGAGCTCAGCGATGGCTACCGCTCGTTGTTGAGCATGACCTTCGAGCTGCTCCGCCAGCTGGTTCAGTGTTACGGGCCCAAGCATGTGTTCAACGCCAAGGATCCCGCGCTGATCAGCGCACCCGGTGTGGTCCTGATCGATGAGGTCGACGCGCACCTGCACCCGTCCTGGCAGCGCGAGATCGGCCGGTGGATGCGCAAGCACTTCCCGAAGATCCAGTTCATCGTCACGACCCACAGCCCGCTGATCTGCCAGGCAGCTCACGTCGGCACCGTGTGGCGCCTACCTCGGCCCGGCTCGGACGATACCGGCCACATGCTGGAAGGCACCCAGCTCGATCGCGTCATCTACGGCGATCCCGTCGAGGCGTACGAGTCTTCAGCGTTCGATCTCCACGTCCTTCGGTCGGACGAGGCGACCCAGTTGCTCGACGAGCTGACCAAGCTCAACCAGCTCGAGCTGAAGAGGACGCTCAGCAAGGCCCAGCGCAAGCGGCAGCAACAGCTCCGCGCCAAGTTCCCGACGGCCGCCAACGCGATGTCCTGATCGTGCTGAAGATCCAGGCGCCCCCGCTCTCGAAGCCGACCACGAAGAGTCTTCGTGCGCGCCAGGCTCGCGTGAACCAGGCTGGGACCTACGCCACCCAGGTGACGGAGGCCAAGCGCCTGTTCGCGCAATACAACAAGCGCGGCGACGCGGCGTTCGACGAGGTCAAGCTGGCCCTGGACCGCATCTGCCCGGGGGTCCGGCGATGCCACTACTGCCAGGACTCGTGCGCCGACGAGGTCGAGCACATCCGGCCCAAGGATCTGTACCCGCGCGAGGTGTTCGCCTGGGGCAACTACCTCTACGCCTGTGGCCCGTGCAACGGCCCCAAGAATAACCGGTACGCTGTCATCGTGAACCAGCAGCTGGTCGACGTCACGCGCCGGCGAGGTGCCAGGGTCACCCGGCCCCGGACGGGGATCCACGCGATCCTCGACCTTCGCGTCGACGATCCGGTCCGGTTCCTGCGCCTGGATCTGTCGGGGACGTTTCGCTTCGAGGTGATCCCGAAGCGAGGCTCCATCGATCACCTGCGAGCAACCTATACGCTCGACGTGCTCGCCCTGAATACCCGCGAGACGCTGCGCCGGCAGCGCAAGAACGCCTACGTGGGCTACCTCGCGCGGCTCGAGCTGTACGTGAAGACCAGGAATCAAGGGCCGCGTGCCCGGCCCCGGCTCGCCGAGCTCGCGGACAGCTTGAAGTCCGTGGACCACCCGACGGTGTGGTCGGAGATGAAGCGCCAGCGCGCGAGCTATCGGGAGCTGAAGGCCTTGTTCGCGGCCGCTCCAGAAGCGTTGACCTGGTAGCGCTGTCGGCCCGCCGTGGCGGCCACCGGCCGGCCGCCGGCGCTACTTGACCAGCTTGTCGAGCGCTTCCTTGAGCTTCTTGTACTCGCCGTCGGTGTCGCCGGCCTCGAAGCCGGCCTGGACGAAGCGGACGACGCCCTTGGGGTCACCGACGAAGGTCGACGGCATGGTCGCCGCGCCGTAGCTGGCGGCGACGCCGGACTTCTCGGCCGGCAGGTAGACCCGCTGCATGTTCCGGATCTTGAGCTTGTCGTGGAACCGCTTGCCGGTGTCGAGATCCTCGTCGAGGTCGATCGCGACGAACACGACCTTGCCCTTGAGCTCGCCGGCGAGCTTGTCCCAGGTCGGCAGCTCCTTCGCGCACGGCTTGCACCAGTCGGCGCCGACCGTGACGACCAGCCACTTGCCCTTCCAGGCCTTGAGCTTGACCGGGTGTCCGCCGGCATCGACCGCGACGTCGAGCTCGGCGAGCCGGTCGCCGACCTTGAGCACGTCGGCGTGGGCCGTGCCGGGAGCCGAGAGGACGGCAAAGCCGGCAAGGACGGCGAGCCCGAAAGAGAACAGACCGAGGGTTGGACCGCGCATGATCGTGGGACGCATCGCGGCGATTATCGATTCACCGCGACTTCTTCGTCGATCCACATCTCGATGTACTTGGGGTGCATCGGGCCGTCGTACTTGCGGTTGTTGAAGAACAAGGTGGGCGTCGAGTCCACACCGCCGTTGTCGCCCTGCTTGGCGTCGCTGGTCACGTGGTCGGACGCGGCGTCGTAGTCCTTCGCGAACTTGTCCATGTCGAGGCCGATCTCCTTGGCCAGCCCGGTGACGCTCTCGCGGGTGTGGCTCGCCTGCTCGAACAGCTTGTCGTGCATCTCGGCGAACTTGCCCTGCTGGTCGGCGGCGAGCGCGGCCTGCGCCGCGGGCCGCGACCCCGGGTGCTTGGACTCGATCGGGAACATCATGAACGTCAGGCTGACCTGGCCAGCCTTGTCGTTCAGGATCTGCTCCATCGCCGGCTTGAAGACCTTGCAGTGCGGGCACTCGTAGTCGAAGAACTCGACGAGCTTGATCCGCGCATCGGCCGCGCCGGCGTGCGGCGCCTTGCTGAGGTCGAACGTGACCGGCTGGGGGGTCTTCTCGTACTTCTTGGCGTACTCGTTGCGCGCGTCGTTCTCGTTGGCCTCGTCCTCGAGCAGCGAGATCACGTAGCGCACCGCGAACGGCGCCCGCTTGCACGAGGTGTCGGTGGTGAACGAGGTGCGCAGGCTATGCGCCTTGCCGCACGGCGACTTGAGCGAACCGACCAGCTTGTAGAACAGCTGCTTCTTGTCGCCCTCGAGCTTGAGGTCGATGCCGGCGAGCGGCGTGGTATCGACGGGCCCGTCGGCAGTGGAGCTGCTGCCCGCGTGGTCGAGCGCGTTCATCGCGCCGGTATCGGGGGGCTTGTTCTCCTTCTTCTCACACGCACCGCCCATCAGGAGCGGCGCGCACAGGATCGCGAGGATGAAATGCCCCGAAATTCGTGCGTTTGACACTCGCAGGTTGTAGTGCAGCGCCCCGGCCGTTTCAAGCGACGCGGCCAGGGGGTGCGGCCGGCGCGGCCGGTGGGGCCGGCCTCCAGACCTCGGGATTGCGGTATTGACGTCCCGCGTCACGAACGGTATGACACGACTGAATGACGGTTCATTCATCGCCCGAGCGACCCGATCGCGGTGATCGGCCCAGCGGCCCGGGCGGCGACAAGCGCGACCGCATCCTCACGGCGGCCGAGCGGATCTTCGCCCGCCACGGGTTCTTCGCGGCCCGGGTGTCCGAGATCGCGAAGGAAGCCGGCGTCGCGGACGGAACGATCTATCTCTACTTCAAGAGCAAGGACGACCTGCTGATCTCGCTGTTCGAGCACCGGATGAAGCAGGTCAACGAGACCTTGCGCCGGGCGATCGCCGAGCGGCCGCCGGCCGAGCAGCTGCGGGTGTTCATCCACGCCTACCTGCAGCTGGTGTCCGACGAGCCGGTCGCCGTCGAGGTCCTGACGATCGAGCTCCGGCAGTCCAGCAAGTTCATGAAGGAGTACGACAACCCCGAGTTCGCCGACTTCCTGCGGCTGCTCGGGGGCCTGATCACCGATGGCCAGGCGCGCGGCGAGCTCGACTCGACGATCCCCGGGCACATCGCGGCGCGAATGATCTTCGGGATGCTCGACGAGCTGGCGCTCGCCTGGGTGCTCGCGAAGCAACCGGTCAAGGCCGCGGCGATCTCGGGCACGGCGCCTGGGACCCGGCCGAAGAAGTTCGATATCGTGCGCGCGGCCGACTGGGTCGTGGCACTCGTCACCAACGGCCTCGACAAACGACCCAAGAAGGAGCTGCCCCCGTGAAGATTTTGGTTCCCGTGAAGCGGGTCCCCGACCCGACGCAAAAGGCCAAGGTCAAGGATGGCCACATCGACCTGACCGGCGCATCCTGGATCGTCAACACATTCGACGAGTACGCGATCGAGACCGCGCTGCGGCTGGTCGAGAACGGCGCCGATAACACCCGCCAGCCCGGCGCCGAGATCATCGTGGTCACGCTCGGCCCGGCCGAAGCGGCCAAGGAGCTCCGGACCTGCCTCGCGATGGGCGCCGACCGCGCGATCCACGTCGAGTGCAGCGACGCCGAGATCGACGCGCTGACCGTCGTCAAGGTCCTGTCGTCGATCATCGCCGCCGAACAGCCCGATCTCGTGATCATGGGCAAGCAGGCGGTCGACGGCGACGCCAACCAGGTCGGCCAGATGCTGGCCGCCAAGCTCGGCTGGCCGCAGGCGACGTTCGCCGCGTCGATCGAGCTTTCGGCCGACAAGCAGTCGCTGACCGTCGGCCGCGAGGTCGACGGCGGCGTCGAGTACAAGAAGGTCCCGCTGCACAGCGTGGTCACCGTCGATCTCCGGATCGTCGCGCCGCGCGCGGTCAAGAACGGGGTCACGCCGGAGACCCACAACTACTCCGGCGAGGGCGCCCGGCTGCCGGCGCTCAAGGGCATCATGGCGGCCAAGAAGAAGCCGCTGGCGCAGCAGAAGCTCGCCGATCACGGCGCCACGTCCACGCCGGTCATCCGGGAGCAGTCGGTCGTGCTGCCGCCACCGCGCGCGGCCGGTCAGATCGTCGCCGACATCCCCACCCTCGTGAAGAAGCTCGCCGACGAGGCGAAGGTCCTGTGAGGAGCAAGCGCCATGGGTAACATCCTCGCATTCTGTGAATTCTCCGGCGCGCAGCTCAGGTCGAGCGCGCTCTCCAACCTGTCGTTCGCCCGGCAAGCCGCGCAGGCCCACGGCGGCAACGTCGTCGCGCTGCTGATCGGCCCCGGCGCCGCCGCGGCCGGCCCCGAGGCGGCCAGGTACGCGCCCAAGGTCGTCGTGGTCGACGATCCGGGGCTCGCGCACTACCTCGCCGAGACCTACGCCCCGGTCGTCGCCGAGGTCGCCAAGGCGCAGGGCGCGACCGTGATCTCGGCGACCGCGACCACCACCGGCAAGGACCTCGCGCCGCGGGTCGCCGGCCTGCTCGACGCCGGCATGGCGTCGGACGTCGCCAAGCTCGCCGGCAAGGATACGTTCGTCCGCCCGATCCTCGCCGGCAACGCGTACTCGACGGTGCAGATCTCGACGCCGATCATCGTCGTCACGCCGCGCCAGTCGGAGTTCGAGCCCGCGGCCGAGCTCTCCGCGGCGGGCGCGGTCGAGACCGCCGCCGCCGGTGCACCGGGGAGCAAGATCGACGCGCTGGGCGCCGAGTTCGTCCGGGTCGACGCGCAGAAGAGCGACCGGCCCGACCTGTCGGACGCCAAGATCGTGGTGTCCGGCGGCCGCGGCATGAAGAACGGCGAGAACTTCAAGGTCCTCGAGCAGCTCGCGGATCTGCTCGGCGCCGCGATGGGCGCGTCGCGCGCGGCGACCGACGCCGGCATGGTCCCGGCGGACTGGCAGGTCGGCCAGACCGGCAAGATCGTCGCGCCGAACCTGTACTTCGCGGTCGCGATCTCGGGGGCGATCCAGCACCTCGCCGGCATGAAGGGCTCCAAGACGATCGTCGCGATCAACAAGAACAAGGACGAGCCGATCTTCCAGGTCGCCGACTACGGCATCGTGCAGGAGTGGGAGAAGGCCGTCCCCGAGCTGATCTCCGAGATCAAGAAGCTCAAGGCGTCGCGCTAGCGGGGCTCGCGGCCTGGCGCCGGGCGCCGCTCGGTAGCCGGCTGCGCATGGGCAGGGCGAGCACGAGCGAGCCCTCTTGCACGACCAAGCGGTGGGCCTGCAACTCGGCGATGCAGGCCTCGATCTCGGCCTGCGATAGCTCGGGCAGCGATGCGTGCAATGTGGCGCGATCGGTCAGCCGGTCGCTCGCCAGCAAGACCTTGCGCAAATTGCCCCGCAGCTCGAGGGTGCGGGTCTCCTGCTGGCGCAGATCTTCGATGTACAAGCGCTCGCCGGCCTGGCGGTACGACAGCAACGCGCCGACGCCGAGCGCGCGCATCGTTTGCGAGCGCGCCTGCCATGCGGCGACCGCGTCGGCGACCTGCTGCCACGCGGCGGTCGACTCGTCGCCATCGGTCCAGTCGAACGACACGAACTGGCTGACCGGATCGCCGACCAGCGCGGTGGGCAAGAATGGCAGCGGCTGGCGATCGAGCGTCTCCGGGGCGATGCCGAATCGCGTGGGCTGCTGGAAGATCCGGCTACCGCGATCGAGGTAGAAGTCGGCCACGGTCGGCGGCCGAAACCCGCGCAGCGAGGGCAACAGGTCGGCCATCTCCTGAATATGCCGTACGGGTACGCCGGGAAACCGGAGGATGACATTGTACTGGAACGGGATCCCGAACTCCTCGCACAGCTTGATCGACGAGATGTTGTCGATCATCCGCGTGCCCTTCGCCATCCGCGACAGGATGCGGGTGTGGAACGACTCCACACCGAGCTGGACGCGGCGCACCCCGGCGAGGCTCATCAGGTGCGCGATCTCCGGGTCGAGATCGCAGCGCATCTCGCAGAACAGCGTCAAGTCGAGGTCGGACGCCGCGACCTGGCGCAGCAGCTCCTTCGAATACGAGCTTGGTAAATAGGCATCGATGAAGCTGACGTCGAGCACCTGACTGCGCTCGACGCCGGCGCGCATGTCCGCCATCACGGCGGCCAGGCCCTTCTCACGATAATCCGGCGAGCTGCGGT
The DNA here is from genome assembly GCA_036271215.1 of Kofleriaceae bacterium. Lineage (GTDB taxonomy): Bacteria > Myxococcota_A > Polyangia > Haliangiales > Haliangiaceae > JABFXX01. The sequence continues at coordinate 21,181 of DATBBB010000408.1, forward strand.
ACAGACCGCAGAACGTGCAGCCGCGTAGCTTGCCGTCGTCCTTGCGATGCTCCCAGGCGCAGCCGCGCGAGGCCTCGATCGGCAGTACCAGCCCGGAGCGCGGATAGCCCGCCGCGCGCGCCGCAGCGTAGAACTCATCCATATCGGGCACCGGCGCGTCGTCGAGGTTGCGCGTCGTCGAGCTGGCGCTGTGTGCGACGTCGCCCGCGGCGGTGCGGTAAACCAGATTGGGAATGGCGGCGAGCTGCGGCGCGGCCCACTCGGACAGCCCCGCGAGCGCGGCGAGCGCGCGCTCGCCTTCGCCATCGACGATGGCATCGACGAACGGCAGCCGCCGCAGCAGATTGCCGCCGACCTCGCCGATCAAGCTGGGGCCGCCGAGCACGACGCGCAGATGCGGTGCGCGCCGCTTGAGCTCCTGGGCCAGATACACCGAGGCGCCGAATTGCAGCGCGCCGACCGACAGTCCGACGAGGCCGTAGCTGTCCAGCGCGAGCTGGTCGAGGGTCGCGGCGGTCGCGCGTTCGACGTCGTCGACGGCGCCGTTGATCGCCCAGTCCGCGAGCTCGTCCTGGTGCTGCCGCCGCAGGATCTCCGCGACCCGGCCCAGGATGGCGCTGCGCTCGTCGGGACACTGGAGCGCGAAGTACAGCGCCTCGCCGAGCTCCCAGCCTTGCGCGATCTGCTCGTAGCGCGCAGGTCCGATCCGCAGGGCGACGTCGAGGTGAAGGTGGAGCCCATCGACGGGGATGCCGAGGCGTGTGAGGTGCGCCTTGAGGACGCCGACCGCGAGCGACGGCCAGGCCAACAGGCGCCACGGCGGCGAGATCAGCAACACGCGGTTGCGTCGCACAGTGTCATTCTCCGCTGCCACACCATCTCCAGAACTGAGGGTATCCGATGCGGTTGACTGTCACACAGTCCGTTCTGACCCGTCAATGTGCGTTCGAAAACGCTTGCTCCCCGATCCGGCTGTCTGCTAGCGTTGGCTCGCGCGGATGTAATTGGATTTGTGGTGATGGCGCTCGCTACCCTCATTGGGAATCAGCCGCCGGCGCGATTCTTCGCGTACGTTTGGGAACGCGAGTGTTCGCTGCAGCGAGGCGCATTTGGTGCGGCTCACGAATTACTCACGCTGGATCAGTTCGAGGCGCTGGTGGCGGGCGCGGCGGCGGACAGCTCCGGCCGGCTCAACGTCGTCGACAAGATCGCGCGTCCGTTGCGCGCGGACGCCGACGAGGCGGCCGCCGTATCAGCGGTATTTCGATCGTATCACGCGGGACATACGCTGCTGCTCACCGAGCTCCAGCGGACCTGGCGCCCCGTCGCCCAGCTGTGCCGCGCGCTCGAGAGCGAGCTGATCGGCCTCGGCGTTCGCGTGGCGCAGCGCATCGGCGCGAATGCCTATCTCACTCCCGCGCGCTCGCAGGGCTTCGACATCCACTATGACGATCACTGCGTATTTGTCATCCAGCTTGCCGGTGCCAAGCAGTGGCAGGTCTACCCACCGCGTGTCGAGCTGCCGGTCGAGCGTTGCACTGCCACGATTCCGGAGTCCCAGCTTGCCCCCCCGTGCCTCGAGGCCGAGCTGCGGTCCGGAGACGTGTTGTATATTCCGCGCGGGTTTCCGCACGCGGCGCGCACCGGCGGCGACAGCTCGCTCCACGTGACGCTCAGCCTGCACACGCTGACCTGGTTGGCGGTCGTGCAGGCGGCGTTGCGCGACAAGCCCGCGCTGCGCCGGTCGGTGCCGATGGCGCTGGCGAGCGGCGACGCGCAGACTTACTTCGACGACGAGTTGCAGCCGGCGCTCGCGATTCGCGACATCGACGATCAGCTCGAGCGCCACGCGGCCAAGCTGATCGCGCGGCTCGTGCCCGTGCCGCACCACCGGATCCGAGAGCTGGATCGGCTGCGGCTCGCCGAGCTCGGTCCGGATACCCGGGTGGAGCGAGTCGAGGGTACGCTGTGCGTCGTCTACCGCGACGGCGATCAGGTCATGATGCAGCTGCCCGGCAACTCGCTGTGTCTGCCCGCCGCGATGGAGGACGCGCTCCAGTTCATCGCTCGCACGCGCGCGTTCTCGCCCGCGCAGATCCCGCTGCAACGTGCGACCTTCGATCCCGTGGACCTGGTACGCATTCTGATCAGCGAGGGGCTGCTCCACGTGAATCCTGATCGTCCTGCTTCCAGCGCGCGAGGTCCGTCATGATGCCACCGACGTATGGCCTGTCCGGTCACCGGTGCTTGCGCGGCGGGCTCGTGCCCGGCCACGCTCACCTCGATTGGGTGCAAGCCGCCGAGCGGCTGTCCGATGCGAGCTGCGACGAGCTCATCGCGGCCTGCGGTGAGTTTCCGGTCACGCCGCCGGTGATCGTCGGACAGGAGGACTACGGCGGGCACCGCGAGCTGATCGCGCGCAAGATCGGCCCCAACGACCGCACGGCGTGGGCGTTCGAGATCGTGGGCGGGGTCGCCGCCGACGCGGCGCGCAATCACTTCCATCTCGAGGTCACCAGCATCACGCGCGCCCCGCAATACGTCGAATACACGCCGGGGCGAGGACACTTCGGCTGGCACAACGACTACAGCCACGGCCTGGTCGACGCGCCGCGCAAGCTCACGGTGATCATCCAGCTATCGAATCCCGAGGACTACGACGGTGGCCGACTGCAGATGTTCGGGATCACGGTCGAGGAGCTGCCCCGCGAACGCGGGACGATCCTGGTGTTTCCATCGCTGGTCTATCACCAGATCACGCCGGTCACCCGCGGGCTCCGGCGCGCGCTGGTGGCGTGGATCGCCGGGCCGAGGATCCGATGATGCGCGAGGCCACGATCACCAAGATCCTCGACGCGCTCAACGACGCGGGCTACTGCATCGTGCCCTCGGTGCTGCCGGTGCCGCTGGCCGACGACCTGTGCCGTATCATCGCCGAGCTGCGCGCGCGGGAGCCGCGCACGGATGCCGCCGAGCTCGGCCATCACCGCGTGCTCCATATCGCCGCCAAGCACCGCGCGTTCGTGGATCTGATGTGCCATCCGGTGGTGATGCAGATCTGGGAGCGTGTGCTCGGCAGCGACTTCATCTGTTCGACGTGGTCCAGCAACACCGTCATGCCGAGCGCCGGCTGCACGTACTGGCACGTCGATCACCCGTACTGGACGATCGCGCCGCCGTATCCCGTTCAGCCTGCGCTGACTGGCCAGACGATCTGGTGTCTCGACGACTTCACGCTGGACAACGGCGCCACCAAGTTCATCCCCGGATCGCACCGTCGCGACCACATGCCGGTGCACGAGGGTAACTACGACGACGAAGGCATTGCCGTCGTGGCCCCGCGCGGCAGCCTGATCCTGGCGCACGGCGCGTGCTGGCACAGCATGGGCACCAATCACACCGACACGCCACGCACGGCGATCTTCGGCCGTTATGCGCGCAGCTTCATCGTGCCCCAGGAGGAGATGAAGCTGCAGCTGCCGGCGATCGACGCGCCATCTCCGCTCGTGCAGCGCTTGCTCGGCATGTCGCAATATGTGCCACAGCGAGGATTTCCTTACTGAGCACTCCCGATTTGGCAATGGATTCCAAGTGCATCGTCGCTTTCAAACGTTGATAGTGACTGCGCCAGCGATATTTTGAAGGAGGATGGTTCTGATGCGCGCGAAGCATGCATGGCTGCTGGTTCCGATCCTCACGCTCGTGGCCTGGCTCTTGCTCCGCGGTCACCGAGACACCACGGCGCAACGGCAACCCGTGAGCAACCCGATCGCAGCGGATCACGGCGCTCCCGCGCCAGACATCGACCCGCCCACGGTCGCGCCCGCGCGCCCGGGTCCATCGCCGTCGGCTCCCCCGTCTACCCGCGACACGGCCGGGACGCCGACACCCGCGCCGGCCCCGACCCCGCCGGGCTCGCACGTGCCCGCGGCGGACCGGCCGGGGCTGGCGTCGTCCACCGCGAGCGTCCCCGCGCCCGCGCCGGAGGCCGACGATGCGCCCGCCGGCAAGTTCACCGACAAGACCGGCTGGAGCGACCACAGCGTGGCCCAGCAGCTCAATCGCGAGTTCATGCCGCTCGCGTCGGAGTGCATCGATCAGGCGAAAGGTCGCAAACCATTCCTGAATGGCTTGCTGTCGTTCACGATGGTCATCAGTCCGACCACCGAGGGCAAAGCGGTCGTGTCATCGCTCAAGGTCCGGCCCGACAACAAGATCGAAGATCCCGAGCTCTGGACATGCATCCGCGAGAGCTCGTTTGCGCTCGAGGGGCTCACGGCCCCGCACGACTTCGATATCAGCATGCCGATCAAGCGAGATGACAACGGTTAGGTGAAAGGCCATTTACATGACCCAGGTTATGAATCGGGACCCAAAGCGGGTCAGCCTGCCCGTTCTCAACGGCGAGCGCGATCTACCACGCCCGGTGTTCGGTAGCCCCGAGGTCGCCCCGTACGGCGCCGTGGGGCTCGAGGTCACGCTGGCCGCGCCTGCGCCCGCGCCCGCGAGCATGATCACGAGCACGCTCGGCGCCGACGGCAAGAGCACCTACCAGATCAGCCGCGTCGAGCCGCTGCCGCTCGTCGAGAGCATCGCCCATCACAAGGTCGACAACGATCACCTGTGGCTGGGCGTCGCCGATGGGCTCGTGCTCGTGCTCGACGACGACGAGCACAAGCTCATGAAGCAGTTCGCCGCGGAAGCGTCGCCGCAGGACGTGGCGGAGCGCGCGGAGAAGCTGCTGGCGTTCGACAAGCCCACGGCCTGGAAGGCTACCGCCGGGCTGATCGGCCGGCTCTCGGCGGCCGGCTTCATCCGCGGCATTCAGGGCTACCATTCGGTCAAGAAGATCCGGCCGTATGCGTTCGCGCGGTTCCACCTCACGAACCGCTGCCAGCTCGAGTGCGTGCACTGCTACACCGCGTCGAGCCCCCATCTGCCCGATGACAACGAGTTGACGACCGAGCGCTGGATCCAGCTGGTCGACGAGTTCGCCGACAACGGCGGCCAGCGCATCCTGTTCACCGGGGGCGAGGCGCTGGTCCATCGCGGTTGTGTCCAGATCATGGAGCGCGCCAAGGCGCGCAAGCTCGAAGTCACGCTGTTCTCCAACGGGATCCTGATCCCGCGCTACCTCGACGCCATCAAGGCCTGCGTCGACATCGTCCAGATCAGCATCGACGGTCCCACCGCCGAGTCCCACGATCAGGTGCGCGGCGAAGGCTCGTTCAAGAAAGCGACCCGGGCGCTCCGGCTGCTGCTCGATGCCAAGATCAGCACCCGGGTCAGCACGACCCTGATGGCCGGCAACTGGGAAGCGTTCAAGAGCGAGTTCCCGAACTTCGTCGCGCAGTTCGAGGGCAGCGAGCTGGGCTATCGGATCAGCTACGGCGCGATGGCGCACGGCCGAGGCGAGAATATCGATCAATCGCTCGATACCGACCAGACGCGCGCGCACGTCGACAAGATCCTGTCGCGGGTCAAGACCACCGAGAACCGCGCGGAGGGCCCCAACGCGATCCAGAAGATCTCTGGTTGCGGCTACGCGGAGCAGCTGGTGATCGCCGCCGATGGCCTGGTCTATCCCTGCCACCTGCTGTCGGGTGCGCTCGGCCATGTCGACGATCTGCCGGTCGCGAAGATCACGAAATACCTCGAGCGTACGGCGGCAGCGTTCAGCGTCGATAACCGGACGGGGTGTGGCACGTGCGACCTCCGCCACCTGTGCGGCGGCTCGTGCCGAGTCGAGGATGAGAAGCACACCGGTAGTCGGCTGATCACGACGTGTACTCCCGAGGAGAAGCTTCGCAAGAAGCGCTTCCTTGCCAGTCGTTATCGACCGATCGCCGACACTCCCAAGGTCCCGCAACCGACTGAGTGACTGAGTCGATAACCAAGAAGGAAGGCAAGATGGAAAAGAAGATAAATGCAAAGATGTACAAAGGTATGGAGAGTCCCACCGTGGATATCCCCGAGGACGAGCTGACGCAAGCGAACGGCGGTTGCGCAGTACAACCCATCCAGGTCTCGCTCGAGAGTCTGAAGTCGGACCTGCACAACCAGAGCTATGGCATGGCCTGTGGCTCGACGGGTTGCATCAGCAACCCGGGTGGCCCGGGCTGCTAGTCTAGCCCGACGACACCAAGCTCCGAGCCCTGCCGCTGGGGCCGCTCGGAGCGCCTTGTTCCTGGGCTCGCCCCGCTATGACGTTGACCCTCGTTGATCTGCTGCGCCCGCTCCACATCGACGCGTTTTTTCGCGAGGTGTGGAACCGTACGTCGTGGCAGGGTCATCACAGCGTGAGCCCGCTCGCGGCCCGCGAGATCCTGGACCTGGCCGCGCTCGAGCAGACGCTGGCCGCGCTGCACCGGCCGGGTGATAGCTGGCTGCAGCTGGCGCGCGACGGGCGGCGCGCGCTGCCCGCGCACATGATCGGCGACGACGGGCTGCTCAACCTGCGCGAGCTGTACGCGGCGTTCGCGAACGGCGAGACGCTCTATCTGACCAAGGCCGAGCGGCTGGTTCCCTCGCTCGCGCGGATGTGCCGCGCGATCGAGCTCGAGCTGCGCGCGCGCGGCATCGGCTGCCGGCAACCGGTCAACGCGCACGTGTTCCTCACGCCGCCCAGGTCGCAGGGCTTTCCGCCGCATCGCGACGAGCACGCCGGCCTGGTGGTCCAGCTCGAGGGCCACAAGGCGTGGCGGGTGTACGACCGCACCACGGAGCCGGCGGCGACCCGCGATCTACCCACGCAACCCGGCACGGTCGACGCCGCTGCGCTGGGTGCTGAGGTCCGCACGTACACGCTCGCCGCCGGCGACACGCTGTACATCCCCGAGGGCTGGGTCCACGAAGCCGAGGCGCAGGACGCGCATTCGCTGCACGTCACCTTCCGCCTGTTCGCGCTGCGCTGGTCGGACGTCCTGCTCGCGCTCGCGGCGCGCCACCCGGCGCTCGCCGGGCCGGTGCCACCGCACAGCGCCGACGATCCTGCGCCGCTGGTCCGCGCGCTGGGCGTGCTGCTCGACAGCGAGGCGTTTCGCGCGCCGCTCGCGGGCGTGGTCGAGCAGATCGTGCGCGAGCAGGTGGTGCCGGCGCGCGTGCTCCCCCAGGACGGGCTGCGCCAGGTGGTGCTCGCCGGTGCGCACGCGCTCGACACCGCGCTGGTCCACCGCGCCGGCGCCGCGTGCCATGTCTTCGTCGACGGCGACCGGGCGTGCATCGCGTTCCCCGGCGGCGCCATCCGCGGCCCGGCCGTGATGGCCGGCGTGTTCCGCTACGTCGCGGCGACGCCGCGGTTCTGCGCCCGCGATCTGCCGCCGCTGGCCGACCTGGGGGCCAGCTACGACCGGCTCGACGTCGCGCGGATGCTGGTCCGCGACGGCCTGTTGCGCATCGATGTCGACGCGCTCGACGCCGCCAGCACCGGCGCCGGCAGTGCCCGGTCGGAGGTCGCGTGATCGCGGCCGCGCGCGCGGGCGGCGCACCGCCGGTCGTCTTCCTTGGCCCGTCGATGCCGGTGGGCGACGCGCGGCTCGTGCTCGACGCCGACTACCGGCCACCGATCCGGCGCGGCGATCTCGAGGCGCTGCCGCCCGGCACCGTGGTCGGCATGATCGACGGCGTGTTCGAGCAGCACCTCGCGGTCAGCCCGCGCGAGGTCCGCGACGCGGTGGCGCGCGGCGTCCGCGTCGTTGGCGGGGCCAGCATGGGCGCGCTACGCGCGGCGGAGGTCCCCGGCGTGGTCGGCGTCGGCCTGGTGTTCGCGTGGTACCGCGATGGCGTGATCTCGCGCGACGACGAGGTCGCGCTGGTGTTCGACGCCGAGCGCGGCCACGCGCTGTCGGTGCCGCTGGTCAACGTGCGGTTCGCGGTCGAGCGCCTGTGCCGGCCCGGGACGATCGATCGCGCCGTCGGCGACCGGATCATCGCGGCTGCGGCCGAGCTGCCGTACCACGCGCGCAGCTACCGGACCATCCTCGCGCGCGCCGGGCTCTCCGAGCGCGCTGATACGGCCGATCTGGTGACGATGCTCGAGGCCGCGGATCTCAAGCGCCAGGATGCCCAGGTCGTGCTCGAGACCATCGAACAGCTGGTCGCGCCGGGCGCCGGCGAGCCACGCGCGCCCGCGGCGGACGACGAGCGACGCACCTTCGATGTCGACGCCTCGCCCGCGCGGGCCGGCGAGCTGCTGATCTGGGAGAGCGGTGATCGAGCCAGCATGGCCGAGCTGATCGCGTTCCTCGGCTACCTGGGGCGGCTGGAGCATCACGGCCGCGCGGCGCTCGCGCGGTTCGCGCTCGAAGGCAATGGCGTCGCGGTACCCGACACCGGCGGCGGCACAGCCCCGAACGCACAGGCCGTGCTGACCCACGCCGCGCGGCGCTGGGGCTGGATTTCACCCGAGGAAGCTCGGGTCACCCTGGCCGATCTGGGCATCCCGCTCGCCGAGCTCGGCGAGCGCTGTCAGGAAGAGGCCACGGCGACCGCGGTCGTGCGCGCGGTGATCGCCGATCGCTCGCCGGCGTTTCAGGCCGCGCTGCGCAGCGAGCTCTACCTCGACGACTTGGCGCTCAAGCGCGAGGTCATGCGGCTCGGCGCGCTGCGCTACTTCGCGGGCCTGGCGACCGACCACGCGCCGGACGCCGCGGAGCTCGTCGTCGCGCGCCAGGTCATCTGCAAGCACAATGACGAGCTCGAGCTGCCGGCGGTCCGCCAGCGGTGGGCCGCGCTCGGGCTGGCGGACGAGCGCGCACAGGATGACTTCATCGCGCAGCTCGCGCGGGCCCGGCGCGCCGCCCGCGGGCTCGTCGATCGGATGGCGCGGGGTGGCGCGCGGCGCGCCGGCGCGCCGGCACCCAGCTTCGCGCTGCCTGCCAGCCGCAAGCCGCCCGGCGAGCGCCGGTTCTCGCTGCCGCTCGCCGAGGCGCTCGCGCACGCCGACCGCCTGCGCGAGGTCATCGGCGTCACCCGGATCGGCATGATCGGCGAGCTGAGCGAGATCGGCGGCGTGCAGGTCGCCCAGGCATCGCGCCCTGATAACCAGTGGTCGAGCACCTACGGCAGTGGCAAGTCGCTGACCAAGGACGGCGCGATCGTCGGCAGCATCCTGGAGGAGACCGAGAAGTGGGCGCAGGAGCGGTTCGCGCCCGCCGCCGATCAGCTGCGGATCGCGTCGTTCCTCGAGCTGGTCGCCGCGCACGGCGCGCGCGGGGTGGTCGACCCCGCAACGCTCGATCTGCCCTACGACACGGTCTACCGGCCCGAGCTGACGCTGGCGTGGTTCGCGTGCGCCGAGGTCATGACCGGCGAGCCCATCCTGGTCCCGCTCGATGTCTTGCAGATGGCGCGCAACAAGCACGACATCTGCTACACGCGGCGCGGCGCGCGCAAGCACCTCGCCACCAACGGCCTCGGCTCGGGGTTCACGCGCGCCGAGGCGGTGCTGCACGCGATCTGCGAGTACGTGGAGCGCCACGCGCTCCGCCTGGCCGAGCTGTCGCTCGCCAACCCGGGTGGCCTGGGACCACCGCCGTACCGGTTCATCGATCTCGCGAGCGCGTCTGCGCGGACGCGCGAGCTAGCCGCGCGGCTGGCCGGCCACGGCGCCACCGTGCGCGTGCTCGACATCACCTCCGAGATCGCGATCCCGACGTTTCAGGCGGTGATCATGCGCGATGGCCAGCGCGCGGACGGCCATGCCGCGCACCCCGATGCCGAGAGCGCGATCGAGATGGCGCTGCTCGAAGCCGCGCAGACGATCTCGTGCGCGGCGGCGGGGGGCCGCGAGGATCTCTCGATCCACGCGCGCAGCCTCGGCCGCCACGAGCGCCCCCGGCCGCTCGACGTGCGCGACGCGTGGTTCTGGCTCGATCCGGATCCGGCGTGGACCACACCCGACGAGGTCGCGGGGTTCGCGAGCGACGACCTCGCGGCCGACGTGGCGTGGAGTCTCGACCAGCTGCACGCCGCCGGCATCGACCAGGTGATCGTCCTCGATCTCACCGCCGCCGCGCTGGCGCCGGCCCACGTCGTCCGCGCGATCGTGCCCGGGCTCGAGAGCAACAACCCGTTCTACACCGGCCCGCGCGGCCGGCTGGCGCTGCTGCGCGGCCTCGCGCCGGTGCGGCGGCGATAGCAGGATCGCGACATGCGTGCTCCGTGGATCCTCGGCATCAGCGCCTCGCACAACGGCGCGTACTGCCTGCTGCACGGCGATGAGCTGGTGGTCGCGATCCAGGACGAGCGGCTGGTGCGCCGCAAGCGCAGCCGCGTGTACGGCGCGCGGTCGAGCATCGCGCTGCGCTACTGCCTCGAGGCCGCGGGCATCGGGGTCGGAGACCTGAGCATGATCGCGCTGTCGGCGCAGGGCGCGAACGACAGCGCCGACAACGATCTCACGCTGCACCCCGAGCTCCGACCGATCGCCCACCGCGTGCCGATCACGTACGTGCCGCACCACCTGGCGCACGCGATGAGCGCGTTCGCGACCTCGGGGTTCACCGAGTCCGCCGTGCTCGTCATCGACGGCCTGGGCTCGCCATGGGCGGATCTGCGCGCCGACGAGCGCGCGGTCGCGCGCGGCGCGGGGATGGCCGCGCTGTCGGGTGGCTGGGAGGTGCTGTCGACCTACCGCGCGAGCGACCGCGGCCTCGAGCCGCTCGACAAGCACCTGGTCGCCGACGGCCGCTGGCTGGTCAAGCACCCCGACACCATGTGGGGGTTCCGCAGCCTCGGCGGCATGTTCTCGGCGGTGAGCGAGCAGCTGTTCGGCGACCCGATGGAAGCCGGCAAGGTGATGGGCCTGGCGCCCTACGGGCAGGCCAGCTTGCCCGCCGGCGCGTTCTGCTCGATCGCCGATGGGCTGCTCACGTTCCATGACGACGTGCCAGCGAGGTTCCCGCACCGCGATCGGTGGCCCAACCACGAGCACGCGTACGCCGACCTCGCGGCGTCGACCCAGGCCGCGCTCGAGGTCGCGGTGCTGGCGGTGGCCGCGCGGCTGCGCACGCAGACCAGCTCGCCCCGCCTGTGCTATGCGGGCGGCGTCGCGCTCAACGGGATCACCAACCAGCGCCTGCTGCGCGATCGCGTGTTCGACGAGCTTCACATCATCCCGGCGGCCGAGGACAGCGGGGTCGCGATCGGCGCGGCCTACCTCGGGCTCGCGCAGCTCACCGGTGAGGTGCGCGGTCGGCGGCAGACCCGCGACGCGACCGGCCGCAGCTATTCGCGCAGCCAGATCGACGACGCGATCGCGCACACCCCGGCGATCGAGGTCGTCGACCCCGGCGATCTGCTCGCCACCGTGGTCGACTGGTTGTGCCGCGGCGAGATCGGCGGCTGGTTCGAGGGCGGCTCCGAGCTCGGACCGCGCGCGCTCGGCCAGCGCAGCATCCTGTGCGACCCGACGCGCGCCGACGCCAAGGACGTGCTGAACCGCCGGGTCAAAGGCCGCGAAGCGTTTCGTCCGTTCGCGCCCGCCGTCGCCGCCGAGCACGTCGACGCGTGGTTCGAGCTCGAGGCCACGCCGGCGGCGAACCCGTTCATGCTGCGCGTGTGCAGCGTGCGCCCCGAGCTGCGCGATCGCGTGCCGGGAGTGGTCCATGTCGACGGCACGGGCCGGCTCCAGAGCGTGGAGCGCGGCAGCCGGTTCCACGGCCTGCTGGAGGCGTTTCAGGCCCGCACCGGCGTGCCGATGTTGATCAATACTTCGTTCAACGTGATGGGCGAGCCGATCGTCGAGACCCCCGAAGACGCGCTGTGGTGCATGCTGTCGACCGGCATCGACTTCTGCGTGCTCGAGGACCGGCTGGTGCGCAAGCAGCCAACGTTCCGCTCGCTGCTCGAGCTGGTCCCGCGCGTGATCGCCAAGCGCTGCCGCGTCGATCTCACGATCGACGATGGCGCGCTGCACCTGAAGACCGCGGCCGACCTGCAGGTTCAGGTCGCGACGCCGTGGGGCGACGTCGAACAACCGGTCAGCGCCGACCAGCTGCGGGTGCTGCAAGCCATCGATGGCAGGACCACCGGCGCGCAACTGCTGGCCGGGCCGCTGCGCGGCGTGGTCGACGCCGACCAGCTGGTGCGCGCGCTCGGGCTGCTGCGCCGGCTGCGCGTCATCGCGCTGAGCGCGCCGGCATGACCTCGCCGTTCACTGCGCTCGCCGCGCGGATCGCGGCCGCGTGGGCCCGCGTGGGGCATGCGCCGGGCGCGCTCGCGCCGATCGCCGGCGAAGCGCTGGCCGCGCTCGACGCCGGCATCCCGACCGGCTTCGACGCGATCACCGAGTGGCTGTTCGAGGCTCCGGAGTTGCCCGCCCAGCGCTCGCTCGACCAGCGCTTCGGCCAGCCGCCGGTCACCGTCTACCTCGACGACCGGTTGTTCATCGAGCTGCTGTTCTGGCACACCGGCACCACCGGCATTCACCAGCACGCGTTCGCCGGCGCGTTCCGCGTGGTCGCCGGCTCGAGCCTGCACGCGGTCTACGACTTCGCGCCCAGCCACGTCATCGATCCGCGGCTCGAGCTCGGCGAGCTGGTGTTGCGCACGGCCGACGTGCTCGACACCGGCGCGGTGATCGCGATCGAGCCCGGTCGCAAGTTCATCCACTCCGCGTTCCACCTCGACAACCCGAGCGTGACCCTGGTCGTGCGCAGCCACGCCGACGGCAGCCGCGAGCTGGAGTACAAGCCGCCCGGCCTGGCGCTCGATCCCGCGGCGCGCGACGCCGGCACCACCAAGCTGGTCCAGCTCATGGACCTGCTCGCGCGCCAGCCGGGGGACCGCTATCGCCAGCGGGTCGCCAGCGCGCTGGCGCGCTGCGATGCCTACGCCGGCGTGCAGCTGGTGCTGCGCGCGCGCCGGCAGACCGATCCGGAGACGTTCGCGGCCGTGCGCGATGGCTTCGCCGCCCGGTTCCCCGCGCTCGCCGCGCGCGTCGCGGCGGTGACCGACGAGGAGTGGCGCCGGCTCGCGGTGACCGACGCGCGCGCGCGCATCACCGATCCCGAGCATCGCTTCTTCCTGGCGCTCGTGATGAACCTGGCCGACCGCGACGCGATCCTCGGCGCGATCCGCCAGCGGTTTCCCACCCGCGATGCCGTCGACCAGCTCGTCGGCTGGCTGCGGGCTTGCGCGCGCCGCGATCGGCTCGGCTTCGAGCTCGACGAGCTGCTGCTGTCGATCGTGCGCGGTGCCGTCGCGGGCGCCCCGGCTGCGCAGCTGGCGCACCAGCTCGCGATCTCGCCGGACGAGCTGGCGCACGCGCTCGACACGCTGCAGCGGATCCCCGTGCTGGTCCCGCTGCTCGCCGCGCGCCGAGAGGTTCCATGACGGCGGCCGCGAGCAAGGGCATCCGGATCGATCGCCGGGCCCGGGACCAGATCGTCGCCGACACGCTGGCCGGCGGCCAGGGCGTCATGCTGACCGGGCCCGACCTGGCGAAGCCGCGGCTGCAGCTGGCGTGGGCCAACCCGTCGCGCTGGGCGCGCGGCATCCTGGTCGCCGACGCCGACGATGAGGCGCGGCGCTGGCTGCGCACGGTCGCCGGCGAGCAATTCGCGATCGCCGAGGTCGACAGCGGCGCCGCGGCGCTCGAGCGCATCATCGCGGGCGCCGCACGCGTGGTGATCGTCGGCCACCGGCTCGCGGATATGACCGGCGGCGAGCTGCTCGCACGCGCGGCGCCGTGGCGGTTGCCCGAGCATGCGACGTTCTTGCTCGTCGATCCCGCGGGCGAGGTCGATCCCGCGGGCGAGGTCGACGACGCCCAGCTCGCCGTGTACTACCGGCTCGCGCGCGGCATGCCCGCGCCCTGCGTGACCGCGCTGCTCGCGCGCGCGGCCGCCGAGCTGCCCCCGCTGCCCCCGGACGATCCCGATCCTGCGCTCGCCGCCATCGTCGCGCGCTGCGCCAAGGCGATCGGCGGCAAGGCCGAGCCCGGCGATGCCGCGCGCGCCGCGGTGGCGTCGGTGCGCGAGCTGGTGGGGGCCAACCGCGCGCGCTGCCTGTACTGCAGCGAGGCGTCCGGACTGGCGTGGTCGGGCGCGGAGGCCGACGCCGAGGACGCGGCGCTGTCCGATGGCCTCGTCGGCTTCGCGGTCCGTACGATCACCGGCGTGAGCGCACCGCGCGCCGGCGAAGATCCGCTGTATCGCGCCGCGCTCGATAACCCCGGCGGCAGCGATCGCGACCGGCTGGCCATCCAGCCGGTCGCCGGTCCCGACGGCCACGTCCATGCCGTGCTGGTGGCGGTCCGCGACCCCGGCCGCGCGCCGTTCAGCGACGCCGAGCTGGCCAGGCTCGCCGCGCTCGCGGCGGCCTGGGCACCTGATATCATGCTGCTCGCGATGCGCGTCGAGGCCGACCAGATCATCGGGGAGCAGCTCGAGCAGGGGCCGTCGAACATCTTCCGCCCCGAGGCGATCGCGAGCGTCGCCCAGCGCGGCCAGGGCGGCGACGTGGTCCGCATCCATCCCGGCTGGGTGAGCTCGGCGTACTGGCTCGTGCTCGCCACGCTCGTGGCGGCGGTCATCTATGCCGCGCTCACGCAGGTCCGCGAGTACACCGCGGGCGCCGCGGTGGTGCGCCACGCCGATCACCGCGAGGTGTTCGCGGACGAGGCCGGCACCATCGCGTGGCTCGCCGCGGTGCCCGGCCAGCACGTCGACGGTGGCCAGGTGCTCGCGCGGCTCGACGACGCCGCGCAGGCCGATCGGCTGCGCGGGCTCGAGGCCGAGCTCGCGCACAAGCTCGCCGAGCCGCCGGCGGCCGACGCCGCGGCGAACAAGCCGTCGGTCGCCGCGCTGCGCTCGCAGCTCGACCGCGCCCGGCTCGATCTCGAGTCGCGCGCGATCCGCGCGCCGCGCGCCGGCGTCGTCAAGGAAGTGCGCGTGCGCCAGGGCCAGCAGATCGAGGCCGGCACCGCCGTGCTGTCGCTCACCGACGCCAGCCACGACGAGCTGCGGGTGATCGCGTTCCTGCCCGGCGATGATCGGCCGCGGCTGCGCGTGCATCAGCCGGTGCGGCTCCGGCTGCCGGGCTACCTCGACGCGCGGATCACCAGCGAGGTGTCCGCGATCTCCGATGTGCTGAGCGCGGGCGATGCGCGGGCGCGCTACCTCGGCGACCGCCGCGACGATCGCTTGCCGCTGGGCAGCCCGATCGTGGTCGTCGTCGAGGCCCGCCTGGTGTCGCCCGAGTTCGAGGCCGACGGCGAGCGGCTGCAGCTGTACGACGGCATGATCGGGCTGGTCGAGGTCGAGATGCGGTCGCGGTCGCTGCTCGAGAGCCTGATCCCGGGGTTGCACTAGCCATGGCCGCCGACGGTCCGCCCACCGGCGCTCCCGCGGCCATGGCGTTTCCGTCGCTCGAGCGGCTCGCGCACGCGCGGCGCGGCGACAGGGTGCCGTTCATCCAGCAGCTCGAGGGCACCGATTGCGGTGCCGCGTGCCTCGCGATGGTGCTCGGCCACCTCGGCCGCGACGTCGCGCTCGACGAGGTCCGCGAGGCGGCGGGCGGCAGCGCGCGCGACGGCGTCGACGCGCGCGCGATCGTGCGCGCCGCGGAATGGTTCGGGTTGCGCAGCCGCGCGCTCGCGATCGACGTCGAGCAGCTGCGCTACCTGCCGCGCGGCTCGGTCCTGCACTGGGAGTTCAACCACTTCGTCGTGTTCGAGCGCGTCACCCGCCGGGGCGTGGAGATCGTCGATCCCGCGACCGGGCCGCGGCTGGTCACGTTGGCCAAGGTGCGCGAGGCGTTCACCGGCGTTGCGCTCGTGTTCGCGCAGGGCAATGGCTTCGAGCCCAAGCGCGCCAACCACGGCCACCTCGGCTGGTACCTCGGCCAGCTCGCCGGCCAACGCCACGTGCTGCGGCGCATCGTCGTGACCTCGATCCTGCTGCGCGTGTTCGCGCTCGCGCTGCCGGTGGTCACCGCGCTGATCGTCGACCGCGTGGTGCCGCACGACGATCACAGCCTGCTGGTCGCGATCGCGATCGGCCTCGGCGGACTGCTCGTGTTCCTGATGGTCACCACGCTGGTGCGCTCGCACCTGCTGCTCCAGCTGCGCACCAACCTCGATGTCCGGCTGACCCTCGACTTCGTCGATTACCTATCGCGCTTGCCCTACAACTTCTTCCAGCGCCGGTCGGCGGGTGATCTGATGATGCGGGTCAACAGCAACGCGACGATGCGCGAGCTGCTGACCAGCAGCTCGCTGTCGGCGTTGCTCGACGGCACGCTGGTCGTCGGCTACGCGGTGCTCGTCCTGGTGATCGCGCCGGTCATCGGCGCGATCGTGCTCGGCCTCGGCGTGCTGCAGATCGCGGTGCTCTACATCGCGCGCCGCGAGTATCGCGGGCTGATGTCGCGCTCGCTCGATGCCCAGGCGCGGTCGCAGTCGTACCTGATCGAGATGCTGCACGGCATCGCGACGCTCAAGGCCGCCGCGGCGGAGGCGCGCGCGGTCGAGCGGTGGTCGAACCTGTACGTCGACGAGCTCAACGTCGCGCTCGACCGCGGCCGGCTCACCGCGCGGGTCGACGCGATCGGCAGCGTGTTGACCACCGGCTCGCCGCTGCTGGTCCTGATGATCGGCGCGCTGCAGGTCATGACCGGCGCGATCTCGATGGGCGAGATGCTCGCGATCAACGCGCTCGCGATCGGCCTGTTGTCGCCGCTGTCGACGCTGGTCAACAACGTGCTGCAGCTGCAGATGCTCGGCAGCTTCAAGGACCGGATCGACGATGTGCTGCGCACGCCGCTGGAGCAGGCCGGCAAGGACTTCTCGCGCACGCCCAAGCTCAGCGGTGGCGTCACGCTGCAGAACGTGTCGTTCCGCTACGGCGACAACCTGCCGTTCGTGATCCGCGAGGTCTCG
Organism: Kofleriaceae bacterium; assembly: GCA_036271215.1. Lineage (GTDB taxonomy): Bacteria > Myxococcota_A > Polyangia > Haliangiales > Haliangiaceae > JABFXX01. The sequence goes on from DATBBB010000408.1 coordinate 38,063, forward strand.
CTCGACATCCGCGCGGGCATGAAGGTGGCGATCGTCGGCCACTCCGGCTGTGGCAAGTCGACGCTGGCGAACATGATCGCGGGCCTGTATCCGCCGAAGGAAGGCCGGGTGCTGTTCGATGGCCACGATCTGCAGCACCTCGAGCTCAAGTCGTTGCGCCAGCAGATCGGGTTCGTGTTTCAGTCGCCGTCGCTGTTCGCGGGCTCGATCCGGACCGCGATCTCGCTGAGCGATCCGTCGGCCTCGTTCGTGGACATCCGCGAGGCCGCGCGGCTCGCCGCGGTCGATGACGATATCCGCGCGATGCCGATGGGCTACGACACCGTGATCGCCGACCGCGGGGCGTCGCTGTCGGGCGGCCAGCGCCAGCGGATCGCCCTGGCGCGCGCGCTGCTCCACAGGCCCCCGCTGTTGATCCTCGACGAAGCGACCAGCGCGCTCGACAGCGAGACCGAGCGGCGCGTGATCGCCAACCTCGAGTCGCTGCGCTGCACGCAGATCGTGCTCGCCCACCGGCTCAGCACGATCATCCACGCGGATCTGATCCTGGTCATGGACAACGGCATGATCGTCGAGACCGGCACGCACCAGGAGCTGCTGGCGCGCAGCGAGCACTACAACCGCCTGGTCGCGCCGCAGCTACCGTCACTCGTGCCGCAGTCCCGCGCTGGTTGAGTGCGCCCTGTGCCGGGTACGGACACCAAGCTAACTAGCTGATTCCGCGTTGACCGACGCGATGGATTTTCGGCGTCGCCATCGGGTGACCGTCGGGTGAATCGAGCGGCTGCCGCGAGAGCGGCGGAAAAGCCCTGTGGATCGACCCGACCGCGGGTCGCTTGCGCCGCCGCGAAGCGTGCTAAAAGTAGGCGGAGAGGCAGGACTTACATGGCATTCGCACAATCCGCTGCACGGCGTCCCATCGCAGGCGCGGTCGCGACCCTCGGCGTCAGCGACCGCGTCGATTTCTTGCGCAAGACCTACGGCTTGCTCGGCGTTGCGCTGATCGCGTTCGCCGCCATCACCGGCGGCATGATGCGGTTCGCACCGGCGATGAGCCTCAAGTTCAGCGGCTGGGCGCTGCAAGGCCGCTGGAGCTGGATGATCGTCCTGGGGCTGTTCATGGTGGTGGGCTACGTCGCCCAGCAACTCGCGAATTCGCAGACCTCCCGGGGCTTGCAGCTGCTCGGGCTCGGCGTCGCCGTCGTCGCCCAGGGCGTGCTGCTCCAGCCGCTGCTGTGGGTGCTGATCTTCCAGTTCGGGCGCGGCCACGGGATGGCCGGCCAGGCGGCGACGATCCTGCTCCAGGCCGTCGTCATCACGCTGTCGATCTTCATCGGCCTGACGCTGACCGTGTTCATCACCAAGAAGGACTTCTCGTTCCTGCGAGGCATCCTGACGGTCGGCGCGTTCGCCGCGATGGGCGTGATCATCGTATCGATGATCTTCGGGTTCAGCCTCGGCGCGTTCTTCTGCGGGGCCGTCATCCTGCTGATGGCGGGGTACATCCTGTACCAGACCAGCCTGGTGATGAACTCGTTCCCGCCGACCGCGTTCGTCGCGGCGGCGCTGATGCTGTTCTCGACGATCGCGACCCTGTTCTGGTACGTGCTCCAGCTGCTGATGTCGCTCAACAGACGCTGAGGAGACGCTGAGCCGTCGCCAGCAGAGGTTTGGGGCTATACTCGGCGAACATGCCTGCGGTGCCGGTGTCCTCTGGGAGTGTCTTGCCAGCCCCGCTGTCGTCGACCGACATCGGCGCGGTGCGCACGCTGGAGGACGCGATCGCCACCGTGGTGCGCGGCAAGCCGGAGGCGATCCGGGCCGCGGTCGTGACCCTTCTGGCGCGCGGGCATCTCCTGATCGAGGACATCCCCGGCGTCGGCAAGACCACCCTGGCGCGCGCGCTGGCCGCAGCGCTCGGCGGCACGTTCCGCCGGATCCAGTTCACCAGCGACCTCCTGCCCTCGGACATCGTCGGCGTGTCGGTCTACGACCAGCACGGCAAGGCGTTCGAGCTCAAGCGCGGGCCGATCTTCGCCAACGTGGTGCTCGCCGACGAGATCAACCGGACCACGCCGCGCACCCAGTCGGCGCTGCTCGAGGCGATGAGCGAGGGCCAGGTCTCGATCGACGACACGACCCACACGCTCGAGACCCCGTTCATCGTGCTCGCGACCCAGAACCCGGCCGAGCACTACGGCACGTACCCGCTGCCCGAGTCGCAGATGGACCGGTTCCTGCTGCGGATCGCGATCGGCTACCCGGCCAAGGCGATCGAGCGCGAGCTGCTCCGCGAGCGCGCCGGCGGCGATCCGGTGACCCGGCTGACCCCGGTGGTCGACCTCGGGGCGATCCGCGCGCTGCAGGACGGCGTGGAGTCGATCCGGCTCGACGACGCGCTGCTCGACTACGCGATGGCGATCGTCGAGGAGACCCGCCGGCACCCGGCGATCTCGACCGGCGTGTCGACCCGCGGCGCGCTCGCCTGGTACCGCGGCGCGCAGGCCGCCGCGCTCGCCGCCGGCCGCGACTTCGTGGTGCCCGATGATCTCAAGCTGCTCGCCGTGCCGTGCCTGGCGCACCGGCTGGTGCTGGCCCACGCCCACGAGTCGATCAGCCGGATCCGCAGCGACAGCGAACGGCTGATCCACGAGATCATCCACCGGGTGTCCGTCCCGACGTAGCCCGCCATGCCGAGACGCAACGAACGCGGCGAGCTCGGCGATCCGCGCCACGCGGCCAGGCCGCTGCCGTGGTGGCGCCGGCTGCGTCCGCCGCGCCGCCTGAGCTTCACCCGCGAGGGCCGGATCATCGTGATCCTCGCGGTCGGCGTGGGGTTCGCCGCGATCAACACCGGCAACAACCTGCTCTACCTGCTGCTCGGCTGGCTGCTCAGCTTCATCATCGCGTCGGGGATCCTGTCGGAGATGACGCTCAAGCGGCTGCTCGTCGAGCGCCGGCCGCCGCCGCGGGTGTTCGCCGGCGAGCCGTTCCTGATGGAGGTCGTGATCAAGAACGAGAAGCCGGCGCGCGCGTCGTACTCGATCGAGGTCGAGGATCTGGTCGGCGCCACGCCGCTGGACAAGCGCTGCTACTTCCTCAAGATCCCGGCGGCGAAGTCGCAGCGCACCAGCTATCGCCACACCTTCGTCCGCCGCGGGCTGTACACGCTGACCGGCTACCGGGTCGCGACCAAGTTCCCGTTCGCGCTGTTCCGCAAGTCGCGCGACGTCGAGCTGCCGATCGACGTGCTCGTGTACCCGGCGCGGGTCAGCGTGGCGCGCCCGGTGCCGCGGACCGAGGCGCGCGGCGAGACCACGTCGAACCGCACCGGCCGGCGCGGCGAGTTCTTCGGGCTGCGCGAGCACCGCTCGGGCGACGACCGGCGCGACGTCCACTGGCGGTCGAGCGCGCGCACCGGGCGGCTGCTGGTCCGCGAGTACGAGGACGAGCACGCGCGCAAGGTCGTGATCGGGGTCGACAACGCGCTGCCCGACCGCGTGCGCGACGCGGTCACCGACGGCGCGCTGACCCCGGCGGTCGAGGCCCAGGTCGCCGCGGTCGAGCGCGCGATCAGCGTCGCCGCGAGCCTGGCCGCGGTCTACCTCGAGTCCGGCTGGACCGTCGAGCTGTGCGCGCGCGACTGCCACGTGCCCGCCGGCCACGGCCGGATCCACGACGCCAGGATCGCCCGCGCGCTCGCGCTCCTGCCCTACGTCGCCGACACGGTCGCGTTCGCCGCGCTGCCGCCGCGGGTCGAGAGCGTGCTCGTGGTGCCGCGCGCGGTCCCCGCCGCCGGCCGGCCGCCGGCATCGACGGTGATGGATGTGTAGGCGACCATGAGGTTTGCGGTCGCTCACAAGGTCGCGACCTACCTGATGGTCGGCTTCGCGTACTTCGCGCTGATCGCCGGCGGTGGGCTGTCGCCGCTGATCGCGCTCGGCGGGCTGGTCGCGTTGATCGCGTCGTGGTGGTGGGAGCCGCCGCTGATCCGGTTCGAGCGCTGGGGGCTGGCGTGGACGATCGGCTCGATCGTCGCGCTGATCTACAGCCTGCTCACCGCGGCGATCAGCGCCGACTTCCTCGGGGTCGGCGCGCAGTTCCTGGTCTGGCTGATCGTCGCCAAGGCGTTCAACCGGCGCGCCGCGCGCGACTGGCAGCAGATGTACCTGCTCGCGTTCCTGATGCTGGTCGCCGGCTCGGTGCTCAACGCCGACCTGACCTACGGGCTGTGCTTCCTCGGGTTCGTGATCGCGTCGACCTGGGCGCTGACCCTGTTCCACCTGCGGCGCGAGATGGAGGACAACCTCCTGGTCAAGCACGCCGCGGATCGCGCGTCCGAGCGCGTCGAGGTCCGCCGGATCCTCGACTCGCGGCGGATCGTCAACGGCCGGTTCTTCCTCGGCACCGGCGCGCTGTCGTTCGGCGTGTTCCTCGGCGCGGCGGTGGTGTTCCTCGCGCTGCCGCGGGTCGGCGTCGGGTTCTTCTTGAAGGGCCGCGGCGGGCTGACGCTCGCCGGGTTCTCCGACGGCGTCAAGCTCGGCGGCCACGGCGTGATCAAGAACGACGCGACCGTGGTGATGCGGGTCGAGATCGCCAGCCACTGGGGCAGCCGCGACGCGCCCGACATCCACTGGCGCGGGGTCGCGTTCGATCGCTACGATCACGGCCAGTGGTCGCGGCTCAACACCGCGCCGCGCACGCTGCAGACGCTCGAGGAGAGCGCGACCCGCGACCGCCGGTTCCTGTTGTGGGACGGCCCGGCGCTGCCGGCGCCCGCGATCGACCGGCTCGCGACCGAGCTGGTCAAGCAGGACATCTGGCTCGATCCGCTCGACTCCGACGTGCTGTTCGGCGCGACCGCGCCGCGGATCGTCGAGTACGCCCACACGCTGCGGCCGCGCAAGCCGCTCGCCGAGCGCAACGACGAGATCCGGCTCGAGCACGGCAGCACCGTGCACTACACGGTGTGGTCGCAGCTGGCCACGCCACCGGCCGAAGCGCTGCGCGCGGCGACCGGCAACTTCCCGGAGGGCTACCAGGCCTACCTGCAGCTGCCCACCGAGATCACGCGGCGGACCCGCGAGCTCGCGCGCCAGATCGTCGCCGGCCAGGCCACCGAGTACGACAAGGCGCAGGCGATCAAGCGCTGGCTCGACGCCAACCTGACCTACACCCTGGTGCTCGCCGATCCGGGGACGCAGGAGCCGGTCGACTTCTTCCTGTTCGATCGCAAGCAGGGCCACTGCGAGTACTTCGCGTCGGCGTTCGCGGTGCTCGCGCGCACGGTCGGCATCCCGACCCGCCAGGTCAACGGGTTCCTCGGCGGCGAGTGGAACGAGTACCAGGGCTACATCGCGGTGCGCGCCGGCGACGCGCACTCGTGGGACGAGGTGTACTTCCCCGGCGCCGGCTGGGTGACATTCGACCCCACGCCGCCCGGCGACATCGACGTGCTCGGCCGCGGCGGCAACGGCTGGACCGCGCGGCTCGGCCGGATGCTCGACACCGCGCGGTTCCACTGGAACAAGTGGGTGATCGAGTACGACCTGGTCTCGCAGCTGTCGCTGTTCAAGCAGATCGGCAACGCGCTGCAGCGCGCGGCCTCGCTGGTCAAGCGCGGCGCGGTCGGGGCGGCGCGCGCGGTGGTCCGCGACTGGCCGCTCGCGGTCGGCCTCGGCGCGGTGCACGGCGCCGGGCTCGCGGTGGTGGTGTGGCGGCGCCGCCGCCGGCACCCGAGCGCCCGGCTGCGCGGCGGCCGCGGCCGGTCGCGGGCCCGCTCGCCGATCGCGGCGATCTACGACGACATCGCGCGGTTGCTTGCACGCGCCGGCCTGCCGCGTGAGGCGGCGGTCACCCCGCGCGAGCTGGCGTCGCGGATGGCCGAGCGCGGCGACGCCACCGCGCCCCAGGTCGGCGAGCTGACCGAGCTGTACTACGCCGCCGAGTGGGGCCGGCGGCGCGATCCAGCCGACGAGGCCCGCGCTGGCGTGCTCGCCAGCGAGATCCGCGCCACGCTCGACGCCGCGCGCCGCGCGTCTCGCTGACATCGCGCCGCGGCCGGGCGTGCCAGATTGGCAGGCGGCACCCCCTTTGTTGATGCGGCCTTGCCCGCATGATAGCAACAGTTGCCGTCGAAGACCGCCGGCCTCCCCCTTGCAGAGAGCACCACACCGATGACGCGACTTGTTTTCGTGACCGTGATGGTGGGCGTGCTGGCTGTGAGTCGTCTCGCGAGCGCGCAATCCACCGGCAGCGACACTGGCACCGGGACGCTGCCCAACGGGGCGACGATCGAGTTCCAGCACCTCAAGGTGTACGACCCGGACAACAAGGAGTTCATCGAGACCGAGGCCAACAGCGATGATCGGCTGCGCGGGTTCAACCGCGCCCAGTGCAACTGCGCGCGCAAGCACACGACCAAGTACACCGGCGGCGGCGTGCCGGCGGTGTCCGATCCCAAATCGGTCGGGTGGTTCCAGTACCTCGTGATCGAGTCGGCGAGCTCGGGCCTGCACGTTCCCGTCGAGTTCTGGGTCGGATCGGAGTGCACCGTCGACGAGACGCGCCTCATGACCTGCAAGCAGCTCCCCTACGCGCAGATCAGCGACCTCGACAACTCGCTGTTCGCCAAGAACGGCACCTACCTGAGCTTCAACCTCTACGACGTCGTCAACGGCAAGCTGCACGACGAGGATACCGCCACGACCACCGATCCCGGTTCCGATTCCGGTTCCGGTTCCGACCCCGCGTCCTGTCAGCCGCTCGAAACCAACTCGCCGATCTATGCGTTCGTCAGCTCGACCGGATCCTCGGATACCTTCGACTACGAGACCAGCCAGAACGCGGGCACGCTGAGCACCGACGCAGACACCACCGCGAACGGGATCGACACGGATCCGCCGGTGCCGCCGACCAACGTCCAGGCCACCGCGAGCGACCAGTCGATCAACATCAAGTGGACCCCGCCGAGCGACCGCAACACCGACGTCGCGTACTACCAGGCGCTTTGCGCCGACATGACCGGCTCAGTGGTCAAGCACCGGGTCGCGGACCACAAGTACGTCACGACCAAGTCGCTGTGCAGCGACGCGGCGCCGTCCGACTACGAGTCCGAGAGCCTCACGGCCACCGCCAGCTCCTCGGCCAACAACGAGATGCCGGTCGGCCCTCTCGTCGGCGGCGCGTTCGGCGATCTGCACGACGCGTTCATCTGCGGCGAGGCGTCGTCGGCCACCGCCAACTCGCTGTCGATCACCGGGCTGACCAACGGCACGCCGTACCAGGTGATCTTCCTCGAGATCGACCTGCACGGAAACTTCGTCGGCACCTACTTCGATCACACGATCACGCCGGTCCCGGTCACCGACTTCTGGGAGGACCTGCACGATCGCGGCAGCAAGACCGAGGGCGGGCTGTGCCTGCTCGCCGAGACCTACGGCGACGACAGCGGCCTGACCCAGACCCTGCGCGCGTTCCGCGACGACACGCTCGGCGGCTCGCCGGTCGGCCGCTGGTTCGGCCGCGCGTACTACGCGACCCTGGGCCGGCTCGGCTGGCTGGTCCACGGCTCGCTCGCGCTGCGGATCGTGTCGGGCGTGGTGCTGTCGCCGCTGGTCGTGCTCGCCCTGCTGTGGCACTGGCTGACCCTGCCCGGGCTGTTCGCGCTGATCGTGGCCGCGCGGCTCGCGTGGCGCCGGCGGCGCGCGCTGCGCCGGCTCGCGTGGTCGGTCCGCGCGGGGCTGGTCCGCGCGGGGCTGGTCCGGCGCGCGGGCCTCGTCGCCGGCGCCGGCGTCGCGGCGCTGCTGCTGGTCGCGGCGCCCGGCCGCGCGCACGCCGACAAGCCCGATCCGTACTGGCAGAACGATCCGCTCGACAGCAGCACCGACAGCAACGGCGCGCCGACCCCGGATCCCAACTTCGATCCCAACTTCGATCCGTCGATCCCGACCGACCGCAACGCCAATAACCCGTTCGCCGAGGCCCAGGCCAACGACAACCCCCAGGACGTCCCGCCGAGCGAG
>DATBBB010000409.1:0-2049 GCA_036271215.1 Kofleriaceae bacterium
CCAGATCTGGCCCAAGTACATCATGAACACCACCAACTCGTGCGCCCAGAACATGTGCCACGTCAACGGCGGCAACGGCCTCGACTTCCCGGGCCCGGTCGACTACACCGCGTTCTATCGCCGCACCCAGATCTACCTGAACTGCGGCACGCCCGACGCCAGCGAGCTCCTGACCAAGCCGCTCGCCGGCACCGATCCGCACGGCGGCGGTGACATCTTCGCCAGCGAGAGCGACCCCACCGTGCAGATCTTCCTCGACTGGTTCAAGTGAGCGCCCGGAGCACCTCGTTTCGGCTCGCCGGGCCTGCCAGGCTCGGGCGACTCGCTGGGCTCAGGGGGCTCAGGGGGCTCAGGGGGCTCGGGCGGCTCGCCGCTCGGTTCGTCTGGCCCGCGGCCTGCGCGCTGGTGATCCTGCTCACCGAGGGCCGCGCCGGCGCCGAGGCCTACCTGCGGGTGATCGCGCAGAAGGCACCGGTCCACTCGGGGCCCAACAGCAGCTACCGCGAGGTCTACATCGCCGAGCGCGGCCAGGTGTTCCAGGTCCTCGAGCGCGGCACGCGCGACTACTGGTTCAAGGTCGAGCTCGAGGACGGCACCAGCGGCTGGATCGTCGGCGACGTGGTGTACCCGTTCGAGGTCGGGCCCAGCGGCGAGGACGGCGTGTTCGTGCGGATGGGCTCGGCGATCAAAGACGCGGTGCTCGGCCCGTCGCCGGTCGTGTCGGCGAACGTCGGGCTGTCGTTCTCGGCCGGCGTGCTCGACGGCGAGGGCATGTACCTGCTGCGGCCGTCGTGGCTGGTCGACCCGTACTGGGCGATCGAGGGCTTCGCCGGGCTCTCGCCGCGCTCGGAGAAGGACATCTTCCTGGGCGGCCTGGGCTTCGTGCTGCGCCTGATCCCGGGCGCGGTGATCGGGCCCTACGTCGGCGTCGGGGTCGGCGCCGCGCACATTCGCCCCAAGGCCGACAACTACGTCGACCCGGACGAGACCCTGATGGCGCTCAGCGCCGGCGGCGGCCTCGAGATCACGTTCAAGAAGCAGATCACGGTCCGGCTCGACGCCCGCAACTGGTCGCTGTTCAACGAGAACCACGCCAACAACGGCCAGGAGTACACCGGCGGTCTGGCGATCTTTTTCTGATGCTCTTCTGATCCCGGAGAACCCATGCGCGCCATCCTCACCACGCTCCTGCTCGCCGCGGTCGCCGCCTCCTCGGGTTGCGGCCGGCAGGCCGTGCGCGCCGCCGAGAAAGAGTTCCTCGCCGACCAGATCATGGTGTTCGACGAGGATCCGCAGGAGACCGCGTCCGACGACCACATCCGCTCGAACCGCGAAGGCGCGGCCGGCGGCCACGGAGCGGGGGGAGGCGGATGCGGCTGCAACTGACCACCGCGCGGCTCGGCGCGTTAGTCGCGGTCCTCGCGGCGCTCGCCGGGACGGCCGGGGTCGCGCGCGCCGACGATCGCGCCGAGGCCTCGACCACGCTGTTCGCCGAGAAGCGCGACGGCGGCAAGGGCGGCCTGACCGTGGTCCACCCGCAGGCCGACTTCGACATCGACCTCGGCCGGTTCTTCACGCTCGACGCGTCGTACTCGGCGGACGCGGTGACCGGCGCGACCTCGACGATCTACCAGGTCGACGCGGTGACCTCGGCGACCAAGTTCTCCGACCTGCGCCAGGAGGGCTCGCTCGGGTTCGGCCTGCACGGCAAGCGATCGCGGCTCGACGTCGGCGTCACGCTCGGCACCGAGCGCGACTACCTGTCGCGCTCGGTCGGCGGCAGCGCCTCGGTCGACCTGCCCGGCCGCAACACCACGGTCGCCCTCGCCTACAGCCACAGCTTCGACGCGGTCTGCGACAAGGACAACGGCATGCTGACGCCGCAGGAGACCAAGGCGCTGACCGGCGCCGATCCGTGCGACAAGCGCGACGGCATCCTCACCAAGGATCGCCCGGGGACCACGATCTGGAAGGACCTGTCGATCGATACCGCGCAGGGCACGATCACCCAGAACCTGACCCCGACGATGAACTTCCAGCTCGCGGCGT
>DATBBB010000410.1:0-21826 GCA_036271215.1 Kofleriaceae bacterium
TGCGCCCAAGTGCCAGCTCGTTGGCCCGAAGGGGGAGACTATCGCGCTCCCTGAGAGCGTCTTCTACGTCCTCGAGCGTGTGGCCGAGGTTCTGGCGCGCGGCGACTCGATCACCGTGGTGCCGGTCGGCCGCGAGGTGACGACCCAGCAGGCCGCCGATCTCCTGAACGTCTCCCGGCAGTATCTTGTCCGCTTGATCGACGAGGGCCGCATTCCGTTTCGCAAGACCGGCAAGCATCGTCGCTTGCGCATCGAGGACGTCCTCTCGTTCAAGGAGACGCGCGACAAAGACCGGCGGGCTGGTCTTCGCGAGCTGTCTCGCATGACCGAGGAGCTCGGCGGCTACGCCCCCGCGCGCCAGGTCGCGGGCGGCCCGCAGGCGGCGCCGATCGCCGAGTATGCGCGCCGGCCATGACCGCGAAATACGCTGGCGGCGCTGATCGTTCCCCGGGGATGACACGTGCGATTGCCTCGCTGTGGAGGTGGGTTCTGGTCGCCTCGGTCGCCTTGGGGGTCTCCGGAGTCGCGCGTGCCGGCGACGACTATGCACCGCCACCGCCGGCGCACGTCGCGCCGTTCCTGGCCGGCAGCGAGGACGGCGTGCTCAGCGTCACCGGCGCGTTCGGCCCGGCGAAGGACACCACGATCGTCGTCACGTTCAGCATGAAGGGCGAGGGCGCATTCGACGGCTTCGCCCTGGTGCCCGACGCCAAGGCGGCCCACGGCCAGCGTAAGCTGCCGCTGCCCAGGCTGCCGCAAGGCAGCGAGTCCGGAACGTTCCACATGGCCCTGACCGCCAACGTCGACAAGGATCCAGACGACGAGCAGGTGATCGCGTTCCGCGTGTTCCGCACCGCTGGCAACGCGAAGACCGGTGGCTACGGCTACAGCACGTGGGAGTACGCCGTGCTCGATTGGAACGGCAAGAAGTTCGTGCGGCTGCCGGCGCTCGAGAAGAAGCTGCTCGCAAAGATGGACGCGCGCGAAGACCACAAGTCCAGCGAGCTGAGCGACGCCGACCTGCGCGCCGCGCTCGGCCTCGCGAAGAATTGACTTCGCTCGGGCGCCCGGGTCACCTCACCGCCGAGATCACGATCGGCGCCGTCACCGGCAAGCCAATGGACGACGGCATCAAGGGCGCGCTCAAGCTCTGACCAGGCCGCCATCGTGTGCCGGGGGGGCCACGGCGCCAACACCCGAAGCCCGCCACCGGCAGCCCGGTTGGATGCCGGCCTGCGAACGCCGGCTCGAGTGCTTCAGGGCACGATTTTCTCGACGAGGATGCGCCGTTCATCGGGTCGGATCTCGAAGTTAAAGTCGCTCAGGAAGTTCATGCCGAGGACGCCGTCGACGCCATACCCGAGGTCAGCTACGTCGACGTGCACGTGGGGCACGTGGAAGCCGAGCGTGGAGAGCTGAACGAGCCGAACAATATAGCCGTGCTCCACCGCCGCTGCGGTGCGCATGACACTCCGTGCGACTCGCGCTGCGGACGTGTAGCCGATCGATTCAGCGACCGTCGGTATAAGCGTCGTCAGTACGGCGCCCGTGTCCAACACGAGCCGCACCTCCGTTTACCGCTCGGACCGACCGCGATAGCCTCGACGACGATCAGGTCACCATCAAGCTCGAACGATGTCTCGGATCTCATCCGTCATCTCGACGCGCGGGAACGTGGCTTGCGCCCGCCTGTGTGGGCGTAGGCGACCACGCGATCGGGACTCCACGAGTCGACCTGCTGCAACGCTACCCTGAGCGATGGATGGTGACCGACCACCCTTGCCGATCCGATCGGCCCATCGCTGCGATGTTCGACCTCGACGAGACAAACCCATTCGTTGGGGTGTCGATCGCAGATTTCCGCCCAGCCCAAGGGGGTCGCGACCGTCGGTGCGATCATCTCGGCGGCGTTCATCCGTTCCATGATCGACCGGTTCGCGGTTCTGTCAAGTTCTTGCGATCGGAGCGGCCGTCCCAAGTTGCGCCGCGTCGTGGACAATAACGTCGGCGAACGGATCGGGCTTGACCGGTTTCATGGACACCGGTGGCCGTTCTGGGGGCCGCGGTCGCTGAGGCTCAGCTGGGCCCGTGGGTCAGTGGGCTTCGAGCTCGGAGCCGTTGGCGTCGACCCAGGTCGAGACGGCGTCTTTGATGCAGGCGTCGAGGTTGCCGTCGTCGGGCGGGCTGATCTTGCAGTTGGAGACGTTGAGGAACAGCTCGCGGCAGGTGTCCTTGTCGGTGGCGGCGTCGCAGTCGGAAAGCTTTTTGACCAGCGGGGGGCCGGCCTTGGACTTGACCGGGGTGCCGTCGGAGGTGACGAGCGGGACCTCGGTGACGACGACGATCTGGGCGTCGGTGTCGTCGGCGGCGTTGAGGTTCTTGACGACCCAGTGGGCGATCGCCTTGTGGCTGCAGGCAGCTTCGTCGGGCTTGTCGTGGCACGCCTTGACGTCGAAGAACACCTGCTGGCAGCCGCCGCGGGCGATCTGGTCGGCGATCGCGTTGCAGTCGTCGAGCTTCTTGTGGGCCGGCTTGCCGGCCTTGTCGAGCAGCGGGTTGCCGGCGGCGTCGACCAGGGCGATGTCGCGGACGACGCTGAGCTCCTCGGCGGCGACGTGGACCATCGCGGACAGGTCCTGGACCCGGCCCGAGCGCGCCGGGTCGAACGGCGACATCGAGGCCGAGATGTCGGTCAGGACCGGGACGTAGGTGATGAGCAGGAGGGCGGCGATCATCGTCAAGAGGAACGGGATCGTCGCCCACATGACCTCGGTGATCGGACGCTGGAACTTGACGCTGGTGATGAACAGGTTGAGGCCAACCGGCGGGTGCAGGTAGCCGACCTCGAGGTTGAGCAGGAAGATCACGCCGAGGTGGTAGGGGTCGACGCCGTACTTCTCGGCGATCGGGGCGATCAGCGGTAGCACGACGACGATCGCCGAGAAGATGTCCATCACCGTGCCGACCACGAGCAGGATCACGTTGATCGCGAGCAGGAACACCAGGCGCGACTCGACGTGGGCCTGGGTCCACGCGACGATCTTGCGCGGGACCTCGGCGTTGACCATGAAGTCGGTCAGCGCGGTCGACGCGAAGATGATGATGAAGATCGCGCCGACCATCGCGATCGCCTCGCGGCTGGTCGTCCACAGGATCCGCGGCGCCGGGGTCTTGCCCCAGCCCGGGATGATCCGGGCAACGCCGAGCTCGAGCACGACGGTGTAGACCACGGTGAGCGCGGCGATCTCGGGCAGGCCAAACCCGAACACGACCAGGCCGATGATGACACCGAACGGGATCATCAGCTCGGGGACCGCGAGCACGAAGCTCTTGCCGAGCTCGCGGGCCGAGAACTTCTGGCGCGGCAGCCGCTTCTTGATCGCCACGGTGACCGCGACCGCCGACAGCATGCCGACCAGCACCATGCCGGGCACGATGCCGGCGAACAGGAACCGCCGGGTGTCCCAGATCGCCTGCATGTCCTTGCTCGCCGACAGGCCGAACACGGTGCCGTAGATGAACAGCGGCAGCGCCGGCGGGAACAGCAGGCCGACCGAGCCGGTGCCGGCGATCAGGCCCATCGAGAACCGCTCGGGGTAGCCCTGGCGGACCAGCGCCGGCATCAGCACGCCGCCGAGCGCGATGATCGTGACGCCCGAGGCGCCGGTGAACACGGTGAACAGCGCGCAGGTGCCGATCGTGACGATCGCGAGCCCGCCGGGCATCCAGCCGAGCAGGGCGTTGGCAAACCGGACCAGGCGGTCGGCAGTGCCGGACTCGGCGAGCAGGTAGCCAGCGTAGATGAACAGCGGGATCGTCGACATGGTCTCGACCTGATCGCCGAGGCCGACGTGCTGGATCATCGCGATGTTGCCGTCGAACTCGGCGGCGAACGGCAGGTGGATCACGCCGCTCCAGGCGCCGAGGATCGTGGCGCCGAGCATGATCGTGAACAGCGGCGCGCCGCTGACGAACGCGAGCGCGAGCAGCGCGACCGGGATGTTGACGAACATCGCGAGCGCGAGGATGAACACCGCGAGCACAGCCCAGCCGATCGGGCTGCGCCGCGCCGGAGGTTGCATGCCGGCTTGCTTGATGATGCCGGCCGGCCCGGGGCCGGGGCCGGGGCCGGGGGATGAGGTTGTGCGCGCCATGGCGTCAGTGCCCCGTCCTCGCCCGCTCGGGCGGAAGCTTGCCGCGGACCAGGTAGTCGACGTCGAGCACGATGTGCAGCGCCGAGTGCAGGGCGATCAGCGCCGCGCCGATCGAGATCGTCGCGACGATGTCGGCGTCGATGATGTGGAGCCCGAGGACGTCGAGGCTGTCGCTGCCGCCGGCGACGGCGCGCTGGTGCAGCCCGCTCTGGAACAGCAGCACGACCACGCCGATCGTCAGCAGCTTGAGCGCGACGCCGAGCACGAGCCGGCCGCGCGGCGATAGCCGGCGCGAGACCAGGTCCATCGCGAGGTGGCGCTGCTGCTGGGTGGCGAACACCGCACCGAACATCGCAGTGGCGAACGTGCCGCCGCGGACGATGTAGTGCCACCACCGGCCGATGTGGTTCGCCGTGACCCGGTCGTGCAGCGCGGCGAACGCGGCGACGACAACCACGAGCGCGAGCAGGCCAAACACGAAGCCCTGCTCGATCCGGCCGAGCAGGTCGTCGATCTTGCGCACGGTGCGCGACACCGACCCGTCGTCGGGGAACGCCGCCGGCGGGGCGCCGAGCGCCTCGGCGATCTCGTCGGGGCTCGCGCTGTGGGGCCGCGTCGGCGGCACGTCGGTGACGGTGGGGACAGCGTTCGGGGCGGAGCTCGGGACAGCGTCCGGGCCCGCGCCGGGTGGATCGGCGGGGCCTCCCGTGGCGCCGTCACCGTCGGATGGTTCGCTCACCCAAGCGATGGTATGCGTCGTCGCCGCGCTTTCAATCGGCCGAAACAACAAAACGCCCACCTGAACGACGATTGCCCGACGATTGCCCGACGATTGCCCGACGATCGGCGGGCGATGGAATCGCGTGAAGCCGCCGGGCAACCGGCGCAGCGCGTTACTTCTTGTGCTTGGCGCGGTACTCGGCCCGCGCGTCGAGCACCATCTTGAGCTCGTCCTTCGAGTAGATCTTGCCCGTGAGATCGCCCCACAGCTCGGTCGACTGCTTGGTGAACTCGTCGATCGTCGCCTGGGGCGTCGGGATGATCTGGACGCCCTGGCGCAGCATCGAGGCCTTGGCATCCTCGTTGGACTTGCGGATCGTCTTGCGCAGCTTCTTGGCGTTGACCCGGCTGATCTCCTCGACCGCCTTGACGTCCTCGGCCGACAGCTTGTTGTAGGCCTTGACCGAGATGATCGTGGCGCCGATCGCGAAGCTCATCGGCATCGAGGTCATGTACTTGACCTTCGTCGACCACTGCAGCGCGACCGCGGCGACCGGCGAGCCGTAGCACGCGTTGATCTTGCCCGAGGTCAGCGCGGCGTCGACCTCCGGCACGCCGAGCGGCACGCTGTTGAGCCCCAGCTTCTTGAACACGGCGCCGACCAGCGCGTCGTCGCCCCACAGCCAGGTCTTCTGGGCCTTGAGATCGGGGATCGTCTCGACCCTGTTCTTCGACATGAAGTAGACCCAGCCGACCTCGCCGCGGTCGTTGAGCTTGAAGCCCTTGGCCTCGAACTTCTTCTGGAAGTACGGCCACAGCTTGTCGGCGACGTAGTCGAGCTCCTCGGGCGAATCGAACATCATCGGCAGCTCGAGCACGCGGATCGACTCGTCGATCATCGACAGCCCGACCGCGGTGACCGCGGCGCCGTCGAGCTGGCCGAGGTTGACCTTGCGGACGAAGTCGCGCTCGTCGCCCTGCTGGCCGCCTTCGAAGTACTTGAGGACGATCCGGCCGGAGGTCTTGTCCTTGGTCTCGGCGGCCGCCTTGTCGAGCACCGTCATCCACGGGCTACCGGACGGCGCGAGGGTCGCGATGCGCAGCTCGGTGGGGCCGTCCGCACGCGCGGCGCGCGGCATCGCCAGCGCGGCGATCGCACAGAGGCCCAGAGTCCGGATCCAGTTGCTGGTCATTGGAATAGGTCCTTTTCGTGGGAGAGATAGCGGCGCGCCCGGCGATGGGCCACCTCGTTGGCGAGACGCTGCTCGGGCCACACCGACGGGGGCGTCTCGAGCACCTGCTTGAGCTGATCGTGGAACAGCTTGCGGTCGTTGGTCATGACGCCGATCCGGTAGGCGAGCAGCGCGCGCGCCAGCAGCAGCTTGCCGTCGGGGTGGTCCTTGTCGGCGGTCAGCTTGAGCGCCCGCTCGAACTCGGCGCGGGCCTCCGTGGGCTTGCCGCCGAGCTGGGCGCTGGCAGCGCTGTACAGCATGCCGAACGCGACGTGGGGCAGGGCGGCGTAGTCAGCGCGGTCCGGCGGCTTGGCGGCATCGAGCTCGAGCACGCGGTTGAGGATGGTCTGCACCGTCGGAACGAACACCAGGATCTCCATGCGATCGAGGTTGTGGTTGATGATCGAGCCGAGCGCGAGCGCGGCCCACATCATCTGATCACGGCGGTCGCCGCCGGTGGTCTTGACCAGCTTGGCGACGACGTCGGGGGCGGCGAACAGGTCGCGCTGCCAGTCCTCGCCGAGCTGCTTGAGCGCGTAGTTGAGGCAGCGCGTGAAGATGTGGGTCGCGCGCGCGTTGTCGGAGTCGATCTCGTCGAGCTTCTTGGCGAACTTGGCGACCTCCCAGTCGTCCTCGACGAACGCCGTGCCATACTGGCAGTAGCCCTCGGTCAGAATTTTCAGGAGATCCTGGTTGTCGGGATCGACGATCCAGAACCCCTCGATCGTCTTGAGCGTGCCGGGCAGCGCGTCATGCGCGAGCTGGTAGTCCGACTCCTGTTGCAGGGCCGGCTGGGCGCGGACCAGGACCTTGGCCGTCGTGGCGACGGTGAACTGGCCGAGATCGCAGGCCGGCAAGGCGAGCGCGAGCAGCATCAGCAGTGGGAGGAGCAACGCGACGGTACCTGGGCGCATGAACAAGCTGTCCCTTCTGACGGCGACACGGGGCCTTCATTCACGAAAGTCACGAAGGCACGATTACCGCACCGGCCCCGCGCGACCGTAAGTCAGTGAAAGCGGCGAGTCAATCAATCGTGCGGGACGCGCATCCCGGCGGTGATGCCCGGCGGTGATGCCAGTGATGATGCCGGTGTGATGATAGAGTGATCGCGATGCAGCGCGCACCCCTGCGGTGGGTGATCGTGTTATGCGCGGCGGCCGGCACGCTCGGCACGCTGCTCGGTGCGTGCGATGCCGGCAACGGGATCTTCCATCACCAGCGCGACCCGGGCGTGCTGATGGTCGCCCAGCCGGCCGACGTCAGCGGGCTCGACCTGGCGCGCGTCGTCGACAGCGAGTCGATCGAGGTCAGCCAGATCCTGTTCGAGGGCCTCGCGCGCTGGCGGCCCGGCACCACCGACGTCGAGCCCGGGCTCGCGACCTCGTGGCAGGTGTCGCCCGACGGGCTGCGCTGGACGTTCGAGCTGCGCCCCGGCGTGGTGTTCCACGACGGCCAGCCGCTCGACGCCGACGCCGTGGTGTTCTCGTTCGAGCGCGTGATCGATCCGCACCATCCGAGCACCCTCGGCTCGGACGCGCAGTACTGGCGGCTGTTGCTCAAGGACGTCGAGCGGGTGACCGCGCTCGGGCCGATGCGGGTCGAGATCGCGATCGCGCGGCCGTACGCGCCGCTGCTCGGCGAGCTCGCGATGTTCCCGATCGTGTCGCCGGCCGCGGTCCGGATGTGGGGCGACGAGTTCGATCGCCACCCGGTCGGGACCGGGCCGTTCGCGTTCGAGGCGTGGAACCCCGGCGAGCAGGTCGTGATCAAGCGGTTCGAGCGCTACTGGGGCGAGACCCCGAAGCTCGAGCGGATCGTGTTCCGCGTCGTGCTCGATCCGCGGCAGCGCTTGATCGATCTGCAGTCGGGCTCGGTCGATCTCGCCGCGGCGATCCTGCCCGACGAGGAGTCGTTCGTCGAGCTCCACCCCGATCTCGTGCTGATCCACGCACCGAGCAACGACATCACCTACCTCGCGCTCAACACGATGCACGCGCCGTTCGGCGATCGCCGGGTCCGCCGCGCGATCAACCACGCGATCAACAAGGAGCCGATCGTCAAGCTCGCGTTCCAGGGCCGCGCGATCGCCGCCGAGGGCCCGCTGCCACCGGGCCAGTGGGGGGCCCACGTGCCGGCGATGCGCTACGCCTACGACCCGGCGCTCGCCCGCCGGCTGCTCGAGCAGGCCGCCGCCGATCACGTGTTCGACCCGTCGCGGGTCTACAAGCTGTACGCGCCGGCGACCGCGCGCACGTACCTGACCCAGCCCGAGCGGGTCGCGCGCTACCTGCAGGCCGCGCTGGCCCAGGTCGGGATGAAGACCGAGCTCGTGCTGCAGCCGACCACGCCGCACTTCGAGGCGCTGAGCAACGGCGACCACGACCTCGCGCTGTCGGGCTGGATCAGCGACACCGGCGACCCCGACAACATCATGTACGTGCTGCTGCACAGCGATAACGCGGTCGTCGGCTCGGCGCAGAACATCGCGTTCTACAGCAACCCGGCGGTCGACCGGCTGCTCGGCGAAGCGCAGGCCGAGCTCGACGTGCCGACCCGGCTCCGGCGCTATGCCCAGGCCCAGGATCTGATCGCCGAGGACGCGCCGTGGGTGCCGCTCGCGCACTCCGAGCTGGTGATCGCGGCGCGCGCCGAGCTGTCCGGTGTGATCCTGTCGCCGCTCGGCTATCCGGTGTACCCGTGGATCTCGCGCAAGGGTCCGCGGTGAGCCTGCCGGCGCGCCGCGCGGCCCGGAGCGAGCCCGCGCCGGCGCGCCAGCTCCGGCTCCGGCTGCGCACCAAGCTCGTGGTCGCGATGGCGTTCGCCGCGCTCGTGCCGGTGCTGATCGTCGCGCTGCTCGCGACCAGCGTGATCCTGTCGAGCCTCGAGACCAGCCTGCGCGAGGACGCCGACCGCCAGCTCGGGGTCGCGATCAACCTGATCCTGCGCGCGGTCGAGCGGCTCGGCGACGAGACGATCCAGCTCGCCGAGAGCAGCGATCTACCGGCGACGTTCGACGACCAGGACGCGCTCGAGGCCTGGCTCGCGCGCGAGGTGGTGCACGTCCCCGCGGCGCGCCTGCAGCTGCTCGATCCGCAGGGCCGCGTGGTGTTCGATCGCGTGCTCGGCGGCGCCGAGCCGCGGTTCGCCGAACTCGGGGTCCAGCCCGGCGATCCCTCGATCGCGAACGGCCAGGACTGGGGCCGCGGCGTGTCGCTGGTCGCGCTCGGCGATCGCGTGGTCGTGCGCGCGGTGTCGCCGATCGTCGATCGCACGCTCGCGCTGCGCGGCGTGCTCGTGCTGTCGATGCCGCTCGACGGCGACTTCGCCGACGGCATCAAGGGCGCGCTGTCGGCCGACGTGCTGCTCGGCGGCGCCTCGGGCCAGCTCCAGACCACGTTCCGCACCGCGGTCGGCGGCCGGACCCCGCCGATCGCGCTCGGGGTCGGCGATCACCTGGTCGCGCTCGCCGGCAAGCACGTGATCCGCAACCTCGAGGTGCTCGATCGCCAGTACAAGATCGCGGCGACCGCGCTGCTCGATCGCCGCAGCCAGTCGGTCGGCCTGGTCGGCGTGGCGGTCGATCGCGGGCCGCTCGCGGCGACCAAGCGGCTCGCGGTGCGCTCGCTCGTGGCCGGTGGGCTCGCGGCGCTGGCGTTCGCGTTCGTGCTCGCGCTGTTCTGGTCGCGCCGGCTCGGGGCGCCGATCGCCGAGCTCCACGCCGGCGCGATCGCGGTGTCGCGCGGCGACCTCGACCACCGGATCGAGATCCCCGGCGGTGACGAGCTGACCGAGCTGGCGACCGCGTTCAACCAGATGACGTCGACCCTGCAGGACAACCAGGCCCGGCTCGCCGCGCGGATGCGCGAGATCGTCGCGCTGCACGATGCCGGGCGCGCGGTGTCGTCGGTGATCGACATCGAGTCGGTGTCGCGCAAGATCGTCGACGCGGTCGCGCGCACGTTCGACGTCCAGCTCGCCGCGCTGTGGCTGGTCGACGCCGGGGACGGCGCGCTGCGGCCGACCGCGGCGCGGGCCCGGCGCGCCGATGCCGCGAGCTCGTTCGCGACCGACGAGGCGCTGGCGGCGGCCGAGGCGCTGCGCGCGATCGCCGAGGCCGTGCACGCGACCCGGCGGCCGGTGCGCGAGCGCCGCCCGAGCCTCGCGGCGGCCGGCGCGCCGCCCGAGTTGCCCGCGGCGGTCGGGCAGGCCGATCGCCAGGACCCGCGGACCGCCGATCCCAGCCCCAGCGTCCCGGTCATCGGGCTGCCGCTCGACCGCAAGGCCCGGATCGTCGGCGTGCTCACCGTGGCGCGCGCCGTCCACGCCCGCGAGTTCTCCGAGGCCGATCTCAACCTCCTGACCACGTTCGCCGATCAGGCCAGCGCGGCGGTCGAGAACGCGGTGCTGTACTCCGAGGTTCGCGCCGCCAGCGAGCAGCTCGAGAAGAAGGTCCAGCTCCGGACCACCGAGCTGACCGAGATCAACCACGAGCTGGCCAAGACGCTCGGCGATCTGCGCGAGACCCAGGCCCAGCTGGTGCTGTCCGAGCGGATGGCCAGCCTCGGCCTGCTGGTCGCCGGCGTCGCCCACGAGATCAACTCGCCGACCGCCGCGATCCGCGGCTCGATCGACGGCCTGACCGCCGCGCTCGCCCGGGTGTCGCGCCACGGCGTCGAGCTGATCGCGCGCGTGGCGCCGGCCCAGGTCACCCGGATCACCGGCGCGATCGAGGCGCTGGCCGCCGCGCTCGCCGAGCGCCCGCTCGCCACCGGGGTCACCGCGCGCAAGGCCGCGCGCGAGATCGCCGGCGCGATCGAGGCGATGCCCGGGCCGCTGATCGCGCAGCTCCCGGTGGTCGCGCTGGATCTGGCCGATCTCGGCGCGACGCCCGGCGAGGCGATCCGGCTGATCGACGACGCCGGCGGCGATCGCAGCCTGGCCCCGGCGGTGGTCGCCGCGCTGACCGACCACGTGTACCTGCAGCGCACGGCGTCCACCGTGCGCCACGCCGTCGCCTCGATCCAGCGGATCGTCGGCGCGCTCAAGAGTTATTCGCACCTCGATCAGCAGGCGGTGCGGACCGAGGCCGATGTCCACGAGGGGCTCGAGACCACGCTGGCGCTACTCCATCACGCGCTGCGTGATATCGTGATCGAGCGCCAGTTCGGCAGCCTCCCGCGGATCCCGGTGTTCGTCGACGAGCTCAACCAGGTATGGACCAATCTGATCCAGAACGCGCTCCAGGCGCTGACCCAGCAGGCGGCGACGGGTGGTAACGTGGTCATCGAGACCGCGGTCGAGAGTGCGTGGGTCGTGGTGCGGGTGATCGACAACGGTCCCGGGGTGCCGGCCGCGGTGTTGCCGCGGATCTTCGAGCCGTTCTTCACCACCAAGCCCAAGGGCGAGGGCACCGGCCTGGGCCTGGGCATCGCGCGCCAGATCGTCCACAAGCACGGCGGTACGATGCGCTGCGAGTCGGAGCCGGGGTTGACGATGTTCGAGGTCAGATTGCCCGTGAGCGCCCGGTGACCCGGCGCGAGGTCATCATCTGCGTCGACGACGAGGAGGGCGTGCTGCGCGTGCTGCGCGCCCAGCTCGGCGCGCGGTTCGGCCACGAGTGCCAGATCGCCACCGCGCGCTCGGGCGACGAGGCGGTCGCGCTGTTCGACGAGCTGACCCGCGAGGGCGAGTCGATCGCGCTCGTGATCGCCGACCAGATCATGCCGGGCATGAAGGGCGTGGAGCTGCTCGAGATCGTCGACCGGCGGCTGCCGACGACGACGAAGATCCTCCTGACCGGCCAGGCGGGCCTCGACGCGGTGATCGAGGCGATCAACCGCGCGCACCTGAACCAGTACATCGCCAAGCCGTGGGACGAGACCCAGCTGATGCTCGGGGTCGAGAACCTGCTGCGCCAGTTCCGGCTGGTCCACGAGAACCAGCAGCTGATCGCGTCGCTGTCGGCCAAGAACCAGGCGCTGCTCGAGATGAACCGCGAGCTCGAGGCCAAGATCCACGAGCGGACCCACGAGCTCGCCGAGGCCAACGCGCGGCTCGCCCAGCTCGCGGTCACCGACGGGTTGACCGGGCTGTACAACCACCGCCACTTCCACGAGCGGCTCGCGCTCGAGGTCGAGCGCAGCCAGCGCAGCGGGCTGCCGCTGTCGCTGCTCATGCTCGACGTCGATCACTTCAAGCAGTTCAACGACACGTTCGGCCACCCGGCCGGCGACGAGGTCCTGCGCCAGCTCGCGCGCGTGCTCGCCGACTCGCGCCGGCTCAACGACGTGGTCGCGCGCTACGGCGGCGAGGAGTTCGCGGTGATCCTGGTCGATACCAACAAGTTCACCGCGGCCAAGCTCGCCGAGCGGATCCGCGAGCGGGTGGCCGGCCACGACTTCTCCGACGCCGCGCCGCGGGTCGGCCGGATCGGGGTCTCGATCGGCGTCGCGACGTTCGCCGATGACGGGATCGACGCCGAGGCGCTGGTCCGCGCGGCCGACACCGCGCTCTACGCGGCCAAGCGCGCCGGCCGCAACCGCGTGGTGCTCGCCACCACCGTCGCCGCGCCGGAGTGATGGTAGGGTTGGCGCGCGACGATGATCCGGACGATGACCCCAGGGACGCCCGAGGACGAGCGATGACCGGTGAAGACATCGCGGTGATCGGCGCCGGCAGCTACGGCACCTGCCTCGCCGTGCTGTTCGGCAACGCGGGCCATCGCGTCCAGCTGTACTGCCGAGGCGCC
This sequence comes from Kofleriaceae bacterium, assembly GCA_036271215.1. GTDB lineage: Bacteria > Myxococcota_A > Polyangia > Haliangiales > Haliangiaceae > JABFXX01. Next base: position 12,855 of record DATBBB010000410.1, read on the forward strand.
CAGGCCGCCGCCGCGCTCGAGGCCGCGCGCGAGAACCAGGCGTACCTGCCGGGCTACAAGTTCCCGGACACCGTGCACGTCACCAGCGATCTCGAGGCCGCGGTGCGCGCCAAGCGGTTCGTGCTCGGGGTGACGCCGTCGCACGGCACGCGCGACGTGCTCGGCCGCGCCGGTAAAGCGATGGATCCCGACGCGATCGTGATCAACGCGTCCAAGGGCCTCGAGGACGGCACCCTGTATTCGATCGACGCGGTGTACCGCGAGATCCTGCCGCCGCGGATCGCCGCGCGCGCGACCTACCTGTCGGGCCCGACGTTCGCCGGCGAGCTCGCGGCCGGGATGCCGGCGGCGATCGTGCTCGCCGGCCACGACCCCGAGACCTGCGGGCTCGCCCAGCAGGCGCTGTCGCATATCCGGTTCCGGATCTACACCACCGAGGACGTGACCGGCGTCCTGATCGGCGGCGCGCTCAAGAACGTGGTCGCGATCGCCGCCGGCATGACCGATGGCCTCGGGTTCGGCTCGAACGCGCGGGTCGGCCTCATCACCCGCGGGCTCGCCGAGATCACGCGGATCGGCGTCGCGCTCGGCGCCCACCCGCTGACGTTCGCCGGGCTGTCCGGGATGGGCGATCTGGTGCTGACCTGCTCGGGCGATGCATCGCGCAACCGGCGGGTCGGGCTCGCGCTCGGCCGCGGCAAGACGATGCCGGAGATCCTCGCCGAGATGACCCAGGTCGCCGAGGGCGTGAAGACCGCCAAGGTCGCCAAGCAGCTCGCCGACAAGCTCGGCGTGCTGGCGCCGATCACCGATGCGATGTACGCGATCATGCACGCCGGGGTGCCGGTGCGCGAGGCGATCCACGCGCTGATGACCCGGCCGATCCGCTCGGAGCGAGACTGATGACCCAGGCGCTCGGCTACGTCCTCGATGACGTGTTCCTGCAGCACCGCGCACCGTCGGGCCACCCCGAGCGGCCGGCGCGCGCCGAGGCCGTGCGCGATGCGCTCACCGCTGCGGGGATCGCGAGCCGCGGCCGCCGCATCGTGACCCGGCCGGCGACCGACGAGGAGCTCGCGCGGGTCCACAGCGCGGCCTACCTCGACGGGCTGCTCCGCACCGTGCCCGGCCAGACCGGCTGGCTCGACGCCGACACCTACTACTCGCCCGGCACGTGGGACGCGGCGCGCGCCGCCGCGGGCTCGACCACCCAGCTCGCGCTCGACGTCCTGCACGGCGAGCTCGCGCACGGCATCTCGGTCGTCCGGCCGCCGGGCCACCACGCGACGCGCGACCGCGCGATGGGGTTCTGCCTGCTCAACAACGTCGCGGCGGCGGCCGCTGCCGCGCGCGCGAACGGCGCCGCGCGGGTCGCGATCCTCGACTGGGACGTCCACCACGGCAACGGCACGCAGGACATCTTCTGGGACGATCCGGACGTGCTGTATATGTCGGTCCACCAGTTCCCGTTCTATCCCGGCACCGGCGCGCCGACCGAGATCGGCGGCCCGGGTGCGCTGGGGGCCACGGTCAACGTCGGGCTGCCGAGCGGCTGCGGCGACGCCGAGTACGCCGCGGTGTTCGACCACGTGTTCCTGCCCAAGCTCGCCCAGTTCCGGCCCACCCTGCTGCTGATCAGCGCCGGGTTCGATGCGTTCCAGCACGATCCGCTCGCCGGCATGAAGGTCACGCACGCCGGGTTCGCGGCGATGGCGCACCGGCTGCGCGCGGCGGCGAACCTGTGGTCGGAGGGCCGGGTCGTCGCGGTGCTCGAGGGCGGCTACGATCTCGACGGGCTCAGCGGCGGGATGGCGGCGGTGCTCGCGGCGTTCGTCGAGCCGACCGTGCTGGCGGTGCCGGCCGTGGCGCTGCCCGCGCACCCGGTCGCGCGCGCCGCGATCGAGGGCACGCTCGCCGCCCACCGCGCCGCCGGCGTGGCGATTGGTGGTTGAACCGGGGAGCCTGCGCTAGTGTGTGCGCGTGGCCGTGATGTCGCGCTGGATCGTCGTGGGTCTCGGGCTGGGCCTCGGGCTCGCGGTCGCCACCGGCTGCGGCAACAAGCGCCCCGATAACCAGCAAGCGCCGCGCGATGCCCGCCAGATCCGCCGCGTGATCGAGCCGTCGACCGATCAGGTCGGCCAGCTGCCGCCGTACGCGATCCGCGCCGATGGCGTCGGGCCGTACAAGCTCGGCGAGAAGCTGTCGGACCTGCTCGAGCAGCTGGCGTCCGGTCCGCGGATCGAGCTGTTCGAGATCGCCGGCGTGGTCCACCGCAACGTGATCCGCGCCGAGGACGAGGCGATCCTGGTCGGCGGCGAGCAATCGTCGACCGCGTCGTTCGTCGCGGTGGTCGGCGGCGCCGAGGTCGCGCGCACCGAATCGGGGATCCACGTCGGCTCGACGCGCGACGAGCTGGTCGCCGCGCTCGGCTCGCCGGTCGACGACCCCGACCACGCGCGCGATCCGCGGCTGCTCGTGCCGAGCTCGCTGCCCAACGTCCGCGTCGTGATCGGCGATGGCCGGGTCGCCGCGATCGTGGTGACCAGCGCGAGCGCGATCGCCGGGGCGGTGCCGCCGAGCCGGTCCGACTGCGAGCGTCCGGCCGCGACCGGCAAGGCGATCGGCGCGTGCATGACCGCCGCCGGCGAGCTGCTCGAGATCGGCGGCGACGACGTCGTCGTGCGGTCGGTGACCGGCGAGCGGACGTTGGCGACCTTGCCCAAGCTCGCCGGGCTGGTGTTCGCGGCGGCGCTGCGCGGGCCCGAGGGCCGCGACGAGCTGGTCGTGATCACCCGCACGGACGAGGCGGCGCTGCGCAGCTGGTGGCTCACCGCGTACCGGTTCGAGGGCACGCGGCTGGTCCGCAGCGTCGACGCGACCCAGCTCTACCAGCTGTCGACCGCCAGCGCGCGCTGGATCGGCGCCGACCTCCACGACGTCGAGCTCTACCTCGAGCTGACCAGCCGGGTCGACAGCATCGACGTCGGCGGCTTGCTCACCGCGCCGAGCGCGACCAAGGGCTCCACGAAGATCCGCGACGTGGTCGTGATCTCGCCGGCCTCGGTGGCCCGGCGGCGGGGCAAGGTGGCAGCCGCGTCCGAGGCCAACGACGCGGGGGTGGCGATACCGCCGGCCGGGGCGTCGCCTGGTTCGTCCTTTGGCTCTGGCCCTGGCCCTGGCCCTGGTCCTGGCTCGCCGGGCGCGCCGGGCGGGCCTGCACCACCGTCCGCGCCGGCCCCGGCGTCCGCCGGCGGTGGCCGCGCCGTGCCCGACGCCGGGGTGGATGCGACCGCTCCGGCTGGCACCGAAGCAGATTCCGGAAAGCCCTGAGCTCCCTGGTGTCGTCGAGCCAACCGCTTTGCCACGCGAGCTTTTTTTCGGCACAATCAAGCTTCGTGTTGCGCCGCGTAAGCCGCTCTCACCGCGCTGGTGACGTCCGCTGTCCAGCGAACCGGAGCGGTGCGTGAAGTTCCTGTGCGACCGCTGCAAGACCCGATACTCGATCGGCGACGATCGGGTGCGCGGCAAGATCCTCAAGATCCGCTGCAAGCACTGCTCGAACGTCATCACCGTGCGCGAGGGCATGGCGGTCGACGATGGCTCGGTCGTCGGCCCGCTGCCGAGCCAGCCGGGCCAGTCGGGCCAGTCGGGCCAGCCGGGGCGGTCGCAGAAGTCGACGCTCGCCCCCGAGGCGCTCGACGAGCGCGCGGCCTCGGGCCTGCTCCGCATCGGGGCCCCGGGCAAGGATGGCCCGAGCACGGTGCCGCTGCGCCCGCGCCCCGCCGGCGGGCCCGGCGGAGCTGGCGGAGATGACGCGGGCAAGCTCGCTGGATCGGGGCCGGCCCCGGCGCCCGGCCTGCCGAACGTGACGCGGCCCGGTGCGGCCGGGTTCGGCGGCGGCCTCAGCCCGAAGACCAACGCGGGGCTCAGCGCCGGGATGCTCCGAGCGCCGGGTGCGGCCGGGCGGGGGCCCGCGACCGAGCCCGCGAAGCGGTTGTCCAGCCTGGCGCGGGGCGGGCCGGCCAGCGCGGCCGGCGCTGTCCCTGGCGCGGCGCTGCCCAAGCCGCCGCCGGCGCTCGAGGAAGAATGGTACGTCTCGATCGACGGCGACCAGTCGGGGCCGTTCTCGCTCGTCGATGCGCAGCGCTGGGTCGCGCAGAAGCCGTTCGATGCCGATCTCCACTGCTGGAGCGAGGGCTTCGACGACTGGCTGTCGGTCGACAAGGTCAGCCACTTCCGCGGGCTGCGCAAGCGGCCGGCGCCGCCGTCCGCGCCCTCATCCGCGCCGCCGGCGCTGCCGCCGCGCGCGACCCCACCGCGGCCTGCGCTGGGTGGCCCCAGGGCCGCGGCCGCGGCGGCGCCCAAGCCGTCGGCGCGCCCCGAGGACGAGCCCAAGCCGCTGTTCGCGGCGACGATGGCGTCGCTCGAGCGCGGTGCGCAGCCGGCGTCGAACCCCGGCCTCCAGCTGCCGCCGGCGCGGGCCCACGCAACGCCGCCGTTCGGCACCGCGATGCCGCCGCGCACCAACGGCGCGGCCGCGGCGCCGCACCAGCCCGCCGGCGCCGCCTTCGATCCAGATGGCCCAGATGATCCAGACGGCCTCGACGGGCTCGACGCGCAGACCCAGCTCAGCAGTCCGCTGCTGCACCTCGGCTCCGATCCGGTGAGCGCGCCGGCGCACCCGCCGCACCCGGCGCGCCCCGGCTCGAGCGACGCCTCGCTGACCCGGCAGCACATGCCGGCGATGACCAACCCGCCGGACTCGGGCCCGATGGCCATGGCGCGCCCCGCGGCTGCGGCCGGCGCGGCGCTACCGTCGACTCCGTCGGAGCTCGGCGTCGCGGTGGGCGCCGACCTCCGCGGCGGTGGCGACGGCGACGATCTCGACATCGGCGAGGTCTCGCGCGTCGTCAACCTCGCCGACCTCGCGCGCAGCGCGCGCGCCACCCCGCAGCCGGCGCGGCGCGCGGGCTCGATCGCCGGCGGCTCGGCCCGGCTCACGGGCGCCAACCCCAGCCTGCGCGCGACCGGCCCGAACCCGGCGCTGCGCGGGACCGGTGCGAGCCCGAACCTGCCCGCGATGCCGGGCGACCCCGCGCTGGCGGCGACCTCGCCGGTCGGGCCGGACGGGCTCGACGGCGTCGCGCCCCAGCCCGACGCGCTTGCGCCGGTCGCCACCTCGCATCGCCGCGGCCTGATCGCGCTGATCAGCGTCGCGGTCGTCCTCGTGGTCGGCGTCATCCTCGCGGTCATGGTGTTCGTCAAGCCGAGCGACGAGCCGACCAACGGCAGCCTCGGCAAGGTCCACGACATCGACACCTCGCGGCCCGAGGATCCGATCACCCACCGGCCCATGGAGCCGGGCCCGGGCAGCGCCGGCTCGGGGTCCTCCGCCCAGACCCTGCCGCACCTGCCGCCGCCGCACCGGCCCAATCCGCCGCCGCCCACCGGCAGCAACCACGAGCCCGAGCCCCCGGCCGGCGACGCGCTGCGCAGCGACGAGATCGAGGACGTCGCCCGCAAGCACCAGGACATGACCCAGCGCTGCTACATGCGCTCGCAGCGCGGTGCCGACGCGATCCTCGTCGGCGACGTCAAGAAGATCGCCGTCACCCTCCAGATCGACAAGGACGGCGCGGTCGTCGACGTCCAGCTGTCCGACCACACCGCCGATGTCCTCGGCAAGTGCCTGGCGACCTCGATCCGCAGCTGGAAGTTCCGCCAGTCCGGCGGCGGCCGCTTCAAGTTCAGCCTCAACTTCGTCAGCGGCTGACCGTCATTTCATCGGTCATCGGTCATCGGTCATCGGTCATCGGTCATCGGTCATCGGTCATCGGTCATCGGTCATCGGTCATCGGTCATCGGTCACCGGCAGACCGCGGTGGACCGCTGTCGGGGCCACTGTGAAGGCCAATGCGCGGATTGTGCACGCAGCGAGGTTGCCGTGTGCAAGCCGTGTCCTCGACGGAGATCTTTGCGTGGTGGGGGCGAGCCCCCGGAGGTTGTAACGCGCGGTAGGCAACCAATCTTGGTGTCTTCACTCAGGTTTGCGAAATTCGTTGGCTGAGTTGCTGGCTGCCGGTTTGCAGTCGCTCGGCGCATGTTCGCCCGTCACCTCGCCGTCGTGGCCAGCCTCATCCTCGCCGGATCGTCGGTTGTGCACGCGGACTCAAGTGACAGCGACGTCGTAACCCATCACGCCAAGAAGAAGGCCAAGAAGGCCAAGCAGACCAAGCGCCCGGCCGACGCGGCGTCGACGGATGATGCCGCGCCGGCCGATGACACGGCGGCTCGGCGACCGACGCCCGCGCCGTGCAGTCCGGCGCGCTCCAGCCGGTGAGCACCAACATCCCGCGCGCGGTCACCACCGCACTGTCGGCGGACGCGTTCGCCAAGCTGTCGGCGGCGGCCGGGCCGCTGATCCAGACCCTGAACGTGCCGGCGCTGCTGGCGTCGAAGCAGCCGATGGTGACCGAGGGCGACAGCCTGGCCAACCTCAAGCTGTCGCTGTCCGGTCTCAACTTTGCCAACCCCAAGATCTCGCTGACCCCGACCAACGGCGGGCTGATGTTCACCGCCCAGCTCGACACCCTGAAGGTCACGGCCAACGTGGCCTACGGCGGCACGCTGGTCCCCAGCGGCAGCTCGGTGGTGAACATCACCGCCGACCACGTCACGATCGGCGGCACGCTGGTCGTCACCCCGAACGGCACCGCCGGGTTCACGACCGCGCTGAACAGCCCGACGGTCAACACGGTCAACCTCGTGCTGCAGTCCAGCGGGATCACCGGCTCGATCCTCGACCTGCTCAACAGCACGCTGGGCTCGTCGCTGCAGTCGATCTTGACCGAGGCGGCGGCCGCCGAGATGTCGCCGCTGCTCAACGACGCGCTGGGCGCGCTCGAGGGCCCGCAGCAGCTCGACGTGCTCGGCCAGAAGCTCGACGTACAGGCGTCGCCGAGCGCGGTCACGTTCAGCTCGGCCGGCGCGCTCGTGACCATCGATCTCAAGGTGATGCTCGAGGGCTCGCAGTCGAGCCCCGGCTACATCTACACCGCCAACGGCAACCCGACGATGGACGCCGGCCACGGCATCCAGCTCGGCCTCGCCGACGACCTGGTCAACGAGCTACTCGCCCAGGTCCACGCGCTCGGCCTGCTCAACGTCACCCTGCAGAAGGACCTCGGCATCATCGACACCGCGCAGTTCCAGCTCACCATGCCGCCGATGGTCAGCGCCAACAACCCCGACGGCACGATGCGGCTCGTGCTCAGCGACATGATCGCGTCGTTCAGCGACAAGGGCAAGCCGGTCGCCAAGGCCGCGATCAACGCGCAGATCGACCTCAAGCTCGCCCCGTCCGACGCTCAGGACGTCGCGCTGCAGTTCGGCAAGGTCGACCTGCGGGTCAACCTGCTCGACGACACCACCCCGTCCGATGGCCTGAGCGGCGACGACCTCGCGAGCGCGGCCACCGACGGCATCAGCATCCAGCTCGACTCGCTCAGCAAGCTGCTGATCACGTTGCCCGTCCCCTCGCTCGAGGGCATCCAGCTGCAGAACGTCTCGGTCGGCGCCGACAGCGGCTATATCGTGATGTCCGGCCAGATCCAGTAGCGCGAGCGGGCCGCTGCGTCAGCGGCCGACCCTCACTCGATCGCGATGAACTGGCCGAGCCCGTGGTGTGCGCCGTAGCCGAGCGCGATCGGTCCGGTGACCGGACGCTCGAAGCACAGCCGGAATCCATACGCCGCGTTCACCCCGCGGCAGCCGCCGCCCGCGGTTCGCAGTCGCCGGAAGTCATGCCAGCCGATCGGCGACGCCGGCCGCGGCGGTGTCAGCTCCGCGGCGGCCACCGCCTCCAGCTGCGCCGGCGGAAACCCATGCAGCGCGAGCAGCCGCGCCAGCTGGTCGTGCGGCGCATCGCGAACCCCGCGGGCGCGATACTTGATGTGTCGGGGCGGCACGAACGGCGTCAAGCTCTCCCAGATCCGCGCCGTCCCGAGCTGCGGCGATCGACCCTGCCGCTCCGCATCTCGGCCATGCCGCCCCGCATCGCGGCGCAAACAGCCCAGCATGCCCAGTGCCCCCAGCGCCTCGAGCGTCAGCTTCAAGTCACTTCCACCGTGGCCCCACACCCGCCGCAGTTGCTCCAGCGCGCGCTGCGCCGCGCCGTCGAACCCACCCCTGGCATGCACCACCACGTGATCGATCGAGCCATCCGCGTCGTCGTCCGCCGGCAGGAACCGCGCGTGGTCGTGCCGGCCGCTGCGCACGACCTGACCGGCCGCGTCGCGGCCCAGGAACACCGCATGCCCATCGCTGATCCGCAGCAGCGCCATGCGCACCCGCTCCCCCACCGCCAGCGCCTCCGTGAGCGGCGGCAAGATCATCGACGACAGCGCAAACCGCGCCGTGGTCGGCCCGCGCGGTGACTCCGGCTCCGGCGTGGCGGCCGCGTGAACGACCGCAGCCGCATGTGCGGGGTTGGCCATGGCCGCCTCGACGTCGACATCACGCTGCACGATTGCTTCTCGGCTCACTCCTCGGTAGGCGCAGGCACGCCACCGATCCAGACAAGATTCTTGCATCACCTCGCGGCCCGGGATCGCCCGTCATTTTCGGGCTCATTCCGCCGTAGCTGAAACGCCTACCGAGTCAGTATCGTGGCAAGCGGCTCGCAGTCGCGCGCCACTCGCTCCGCCGCTCCTCATCATCGAGTTGGCGTGACAACTGAATAGCTACACGTCGCCAGCTCACGCCAGCGGCGGCGAGCGGCCGTATTGTCCTGCGATCGCTCGCCCTCGTACCCTTGGCAATGCCTGGATCTCCGCGCATCGATCCGCCGGCAGCCAGCCCAGCGGGGCAAGCGGGTGGATGGACGCTCGCAGCACGCATCTTAATGTACTGTTAGGATACCTGATTGGGTGATTCAGGTCTCCGTCGCTGAAAGTCGACGGCCCCATTGAAGC
>DATBBB010000411.1:0-6775 GCA_036271215.1 Kofleriaceae bacterium
CTCCCGGTGACGCCGTGACGGCCACGCGGTCGGCACCACCGCCGGCCGCTGCGGCGCCACCGCCGGCCGCCGCGGCGTCGCCCGACCCGCACGCGTTCGGCGAGCTCGACGCGCACCTGATGCGCGAGGGCACGCACCCGCGGCTGCACGACAAGCTCGGCGCGCACCCGACGACCGACGGCACGCGGTTCGCGGTGTGGGCGCCCAACGCCGAGCAGATCAGCGTGATCGGCGACTTCAACCAGTGGACCCCGGGCGCCACGCCGCTGCACGAGCTGCCGAACACCGGCGGCGTGTGGTCGGGGTTCGTCCCCGGCGTGGCCCGCGGCGCGCTCTACAAGTATCACGTGCGCTCCAAGCAGCACGGCTACCAGGTCGCGAAGGCCGATCCGTTCGCGATCCGCCACGAGCGCGAGCCGCACACCGCCTCGATCGTCTGGACCGCGGACCACGCGTGGGGCGACGCGGCGTGGATGGCCGGCCGCGCGGCGCGGTCGCGGCCCGACGCGGCGATCGCGATCTACGAGGTCCACCTCGGGTCCTGGATGCGCGTCCCCCAGGACGGTAACCGCTCGCTGAGCTACCGCGAGCTCGCCCCCAAGCTGGTCGACTACGTGACCCGGCTCGGGTTCACCCACGTCGAGCTGATGCCGCTGACCGAGCACCCGTTCTTCGGGTCGTGGGGCTACGAGACCACCGGCTACTTCGCGGCGACGGCGCGCTACGGCACGCCCGAGGAGCTGATGGCGCTGATCGACGCGCTCCACCAGGCCGGGGTCGGCGTGATCCTCGACTGGGTGCCGGCGCACTTCCCCAACGACGAGCACGGCCTGGCGTACTTCGACGGCACCGCGCTGTTCGAGCACCCCGACCGCCGGCTCGGGTTTCACCCCGAGTGGAACACCCAGGTGTTCGACTTCGGCCGCCAGGAGGTCCGCAGCTTCCTGTTGTCGAGCGCGCTGTACTGGCTCGAGCAGTTCCACGTCGACGGCCTGCGGGTCGACGGCGTGGCCTCGATGCTGTACCGCGACTACGCGCGCAAGCCCGGCGAGTGGATCCCCAACGCGCAGGGCGGCAACCAGTACTTCGAGGCGGTCGAGCTGCTGCAGCGGCTCAACGCCGCGATCGCGCGCGAGCAACCGTCGGCGATCACGGTGGCGGAAGAATCGACCGCGTGGCCGCACGTCACCGGCGACGCGCACGGCGGCCTGGGGTTCTCGTACAAGTGGGACATGGGCTGGATGCACGACACGCTGGCCTACCTCGCGCACGATCCCGTGCACCGCAAGTACCACCACCACCAGCTCACGATGCGCGGGCTGTACGCGTTCAGCGAGCGGTTCGTGCTGCCGCTGTCGCACGACGAGGTCGTGCACGGCAAGGGCTCGCTGATCGGCAAGCTACCGGGCGATCGCTGGCAGCAATGCGCGACTCTGCGGCTGCTCTACGCGTACATGTACAGCCAGCCCGGCAAGAAGCTGTTGTTCATGGGCAGCGAGCTCGCCCAGGACCGCGAGTGGAACCACGACGCGAGCCTCGACTGGCACCTGCTCGACGACCCGGCGCACCGCCAGATCCAGCTCCTGGTCGGCGAGCTGAACCGGCTGTATCGCGACGAGCCGGCGCTGCACGAGCTCGACTGCGAGCCGGCGGGGTTCCACTGGCTCGACGCCGCCGACGCCGAGCGCTCGGTGCTGGTCTACGAGCGGATCGCGCGCGGCGGCGCGCGGATCGTGGTCGGGCTCAACTTCACGCCGGTGCCGCGGTTCAACTACCGGATCGGCGTGACCGCGCCGGGGCGGTGGCGCGAGCTGCTCAACACCGACGCGGTCGAGCTCGGCGGCAGCGGCCAGGGCAACTTCGGCGGCGTCGAGGCCGCGCCGGTCCGCGCGCACGGCCGCGAGCTGTCGCTCAACGTGACCTTACCGCCGCTCGGCGCCGTCTGGCTGCGCCTGTAGCGCGAGCTCGACCGCGAGCGCGAGATCGAGCGCCGCGCCGCGCGCCAGCCGGGCCTGGTGGAGCGCGGCGAACTCGGGCGGCAGCCGGAGCGTCCAGTTGACGGCGTCGACCAGCCCGGGGACGTTGAACCGCTCCTCGTAGCCGAACAGATCGGCGAAGAAGATCGAGACGTTCTCGGCACGGGACGCGAACAGCTCGGCGAGCATCGCGGTCGCGAGGAACCCGGGCTCGGCGAGCCGCGCGGGCTGGCGCAGGGCGAGCCGCGCGGCGAGGTGGCGCGCCCACGCCTCGCGCTGGGCCGGCGACCACGCGCGGATCACGGCGAAGATCGGCGCGGTGTCGTGGTTGCCGAGCATGATCCAGTCGGCGGCTTGCGCCTGCTCGCTGCGGTAGACGTCGCCGGGATCGTCGAGCCTGGCCTTCTGGGTGACCCGCCAGCGGCCGAGCCCGTAGCGCGCGAGCATTGCCCCGAGCGGGTACGGCATCGTGCTCAGCACCTCGCAGCTGAGGTCCGCCGCGTCGCGGCCGTGGCGGCGGGCGCTGTCGATCAAGGTGTCGAGCAGGGTGGCGTAGCGATCGATCTGCGCGGCATCGAGCGCGCGGACCCAGCCGTCGGCGTAGCGGGCCTGGGTGCGATCGATCTGGTCAGCGCGCGCGATCGCGAACGGCGCCAGCGCCGGGTGATCGGCCAGATCGGGGGACTCGAACAGCCGCGCGCCGTCCTTGACCGCGCGCCCGGGGTCGGCGGCGCGGCCGTCGTAGACCCACGGGCAGACCAGGCCGTGCGGGTGATCGATCCGCAGGCTGTCGTACTCGGCGAACGCCTTGTCGGCGCGGGCGCGGACCAGGTCGCGGGCGCGGCCGGCGTACTGCGCCGGATCGAGCACCGGGTAGCCCCACGGCTGGCCCTCGGCGTTGGTCCGGCTCGGCGGCGCGCCCATCCGGTAGTCGGCGAGGAACGCCGCGGCGTAGCCCCACTTGTCGGCGTCGGCGTAGCCGACCTGCAGATCGCCGTACAGCGCGAGCCGGTGGTGCGCGGCGGTGCGGCGGACCCGGGCGTGCTCGTCGTGGACCAGCAGCTGGCCGAACGCGTAGCGATCGATCGCGCGGGCGTGCGCGGCGGCGTGGGCCGCGCGGGCGGCGCGCGCGGCCTCGTCGTCGGTGAGCCACAGGTCGCGATCGGCCGCCGGCCAGTCGCGGAACCCGGCACCGCGGTGGCCGTTGCACAGCGCGGCGTGCAGCGCATCGCGCTCGAGCCAGCCGGCATGCGCGGCGCGGAACTCCGCGAGCCGGGCGCGCAGATCGGGCCGCGCGTCGAGCCGGGCATACGCGGCGTCGACCAGCGCGTGGTGGGCATCGTAGGCGCGCGCGTGCTGGGCCGGCCCGCCGGGGCTGGGCAGCACCGCGAGCGCGAGATCGGCCTGGTCGACCAGGCCCTCGAACGCGGCGCCGGGGCGCAGCGAGCCGAGCGCGAGGTTGCCGAGGTGGCGCGAGAAGATCGTCCCGTCGTACGGCGACGGGTTGTCGCGCGAGGTCTGGCCCTGCGGGCCGAGCTGGATCCCGGTGAACCCGAGCGCCCGCGCGTAGCCGAACAGCCGCGCGGCGGCGGCGGTCGACGGCGAGCCGCGCCCGGTGTCCTCGTCGGCGTCCGCCGGGAAGCTGGTGTCGTGGATCGCGAGCAGCATGCGCCGCACGCCGAGCCGCGCGAGGCCGGCGTGGATCGCGTCCGGATCGGCCGGCGTGGTCACGCCCGGGATCGTACACGGTTAGCGCTCGGCGATCACGATGCCAACGCCGCCGCCGGATCGCGGGCGGAGCGGTCGACCGCCGCGGGTGGGCGTTGTAGCGTCGCTGCGATGCGATCGATCGACAAGCTGCTCGTCGCCAACCGCGGTGAGATCGCGCTGCGCGTGATGCGGACGTGCCGGGCGATGGGGATCACGACCGTGGCGGTGTACGCCGACCCCGACGCCGACGCGCCGTTTGTCCGGTTCGCGGACGAGGCGGTCCGGATCGGGCCGGCTCCGGCGCACGACTCGTACCTCGCGATCAACGCGGTGCTCGACGCCGCGCGGATCACCGGCGCCCACGCGATCCACCCCGGCTACGGGTTCTTGTCCGAGAACGCGCGGTTCTCCGAGGCGGTCGCCGACGCCGGGCTGGTGTTCATCGGTCCGCCGGCGGCGGTGATCGAGCAGCTCGGTAGCAAGCAGGCGGCCAAGCGGATCGCGGCGGCGGCGGGCGTGCCGACCGTGCCGGGCTACAGCGGCGACGATCAGGCGACCGCGGCGTTCGTCGCGGCGGCGGCGGCGCTCGGCTATCCGCTGCTGGTCAAGGCCTCGGCGGGCTGCGGCGGCAAGGGCATGCGGCTCGTCCGGCAGCCGGACGAGCTGGCCGAGGCGATCGACCGCGCACGCGGCGAGGCCGGCTCGGCGTTCGGCGACGCCACGCTGCTGCTCGAGAAGTATGTCGACCGGCCGCGCCACATCGAGATCCAGATCCTCGGCGACAGCTACGGCCACGTCGTCCACCTGTGGGAGCGCGAGTGCTCGATCCAGCGCCGTCACCAGAAGGTGCTCGAGGAGGCACCGTCACCGGCGCTCGATCCGGCGCGCCGGGCCGCGATGGGCAAGGCCGCGGTCGAGCTCGGCCGCGCGGTCGGCTACGTCGGCGCGGGCACGGTCGAGTTCATCGTCGACCCCGGCCATGCGTTCTACTTCCTCGAGGTCAACACCCGGCTGCAGGTCGAGCACCCGGTCACCGAGCTGACGACCGGGCTCGACCTGGTGCGCGAGCAGATCCGGATCGCGCGCGGCGAGCCGCTCGGCTATGACGCCGCGCCGCCGCAGCGCGGCTGGGCGATCGAGGTGAGGCTGTGTGCCGAGGACCCCGAGCGCGACTACCTGCCGACCACCGGCACCCTGCTCGCCGCCGAGGTCCCGGTGCACGGCGGCGCCGCCGGCGGTGTTACCGGCGGTGTTGCCGGTGGTGGATCGACCGCGACCACGCTGCGCGCCGATCTCGGGATCGCCGCGGGCAGCGAGATCGGCATCCACTACGACTCGATGCTCGGCAAGATCATCAGCCACGCGCCGACCCGCCGCGAGGCCGCGCAGGTGCTGCGCCGCGCGCTCGAGCAGACCTGGGTGCCGGGGCTGGTCACCAACCGCGCGCACCTGATCAAGCTGCTCGCACACCCGGCGTTCCTCGCCGGCGAGCTCGATACCCACTTCCTCGAGCGCCACGCCGGCGAGCTCGCGGCCCGCGCGCCCGGCCTCGACCAGATCCGGGTCGCCGCGGTCGGCCTGGTGCTCCACGGCATCGCCGAGCGCCGCGCCGGGCTCGCCGCGCCGCCGCTGACCGCGCCGGGCTGGCGCAACGTGCGGTTCGCCGATCAGCAGGTCACCTACAAGCTCGGCGACGCCGACGTGATCGTCGGCTATCGTCCTGGGCACGGGCACGGGCACGAGCACGGGCACGGTGATGGCGAGCTCGTGCTGGCGATCGGCGGCAAGCCGACCCGGATCTCGCGGTTCGGCGTCGATGGCGATCGCGTGTGGTTCGTCGAGCACGCCGGCCACCGCCGCGCGGTCCGGGTCGCGCGCGCCGGCGCGCGGGCGTGGGTCCTGTCCGAGGGCCAGCTGCTCGCGTTCGTCGAGCAGCCGCGGTTCGCCGAGCCCGGCGCCGGCGCGGTCGCCGGCAGCCTGACCGCGCCGATGCCGGGCAAGGTCGTCAAGGTCCTGGTCACCGAGGGCCAGGTCGTCGCCGCGCACGCCCCGCTGATCGTGCTCGAGGCGATGAAGATGGAGCACACGATGCGCGCGCCCGCCGCCGGCACGGTGCGCGCGGTGCACGTCGCGGTCGGCGATCAGGTCGACACCGATCGCGTGCTCGCGATCGTGACCGCGTAGCTCACCACCAATGGTGCAGCGCACGGACGAACGGCGCGACCAGCCGCTCGACCTTGGCCGCGCCGATCGCCATCTGCGCGAACGGCTCGAACGGGTCGGCGAGCAGGTCGCGGCGGACCTCGACGCACAGCGCGCGGCCGGGGTGGGCGAGCACGTGGCCGTGGGCGAGCGTGCTGGCGTGCAGCGGGTAGGTCGCGCTGTCGGCGGCGGTGAGCCCGAGCGCGGCGAGCTCGCGGCGCAGGGTGGCGACGACGTCCGGCGGCGCGCGGTCGGTGCCGTCGAGCTCGCGGCTGATCACGTCGAGCTCGGGGCGCAGCGGCCAGCTCGGCTCGACCTCGGGCTGGTAGGCGCGGCGCAGGCTGGCGACGATCTCGAGGTCGACCTCGACGCCGACGGTGCGCGGCGCGTAGCTGTGGAGCATCAGGATGGCCCCGCCGGGGGCGAGCGCCGCGAGCGCCGCGCGGACGGCGCCGACATAGCGATCGTAGGCCGCGCGCAGCACGGCGCGATCCTCGGGCGTGGTGATCCACGGCATCAGCCCGCCGGTGACCTTGCCGGCCTTGAATTCGGCGTCGGACGCGTCGAGCCGGCGGTTGCAGTCGATGAACGTCCGCGGCACGCGGCAGCGCAGCACGGCCACCGAGCGCGCCGGCGCCTCGGCGACGAACCGGTGCGCGATCGCGATCGCGAGCTCGGGGGCGCCGGCGTCGGTGTTGACGTGGAAGAAGTCGACGAGCCCGGCGGGCAGCGGGCTGGTCAGCCGGGCCGCGAGCACCGTGAAGTCGACGGTCGCGGTGGCGCCGTGCGGGATCTCGATCACGAGGTCCGGCGGCGCATCGCGGGCGGCGTTCGCGCCGCGCATCACCAGGACATCGAGGATTTCGGGGATCGAGCTGGGCAACATG
>DATBBB010000412.1:0-10115 GCA_036271215.1 Kofleriaceae bacterium
TCACCAACGCGGTGATCGTGATCCACGGCACCATGGGCTCGGGCCAGCAGTTCACGCGCAAGCAGTTCGCCGACACGCTGTTCGGCCCCGGCCAGGCGCTCGATCTGACGAAGTACTACGTGATCTTGCCCGATGATATCGGCCACGGCGGATCGTCGAAGCCGTCCGACGGCCTGCACGCGCGGTTCCCGCACTACGGCTACACCGACATGGTCCTGGCCGAGCACGCGCTGGTCGCGGACGGCCTCAAGGTCGATCACCTGCGGCTCGTGATGGGGACGTCGATGGGCTGCATGCACAGCTGGATGTGGGCCGAAACCTGGCCGGCGATGCTCGACGCCGCGATGCCGCTCGCGTGCCTGCCGCAGCAGATCGCCGGGCGCAACCGGCAGTGGCGCAAGATGCTGATCGACGCGATCCAGCAGGATCCGGACTGGAACCACGGCGACTACACCAAGCCGCCGCGCGCCGGCTTGCTCGAGGCCTACGCGCTGTCGACGATCGCCGGCTCGGCGCCGCTCGCCGATCAGAAGCGGCTGCCGACCCGCGACGCCGCCGACAAGGACGTCGAGGCCGGCGAGGCCAAGTTCGTCCAGGACCACGACGCCAACGACCTCTTGTACCAGGTCGCGTCGTCGAGCGACTACGACCCGTCGGCCGGGCTCGAGAAGATCACCGCCGCGGTCACGTTCGTGAACAGCGGCGACGACTTCATCAACCCGCCCGAGCTCGGGGTCGCCGAGCAGCTGATCAAGCGGGTCAAGCGCGGCAAGTTCGTGCTGATCCCGGCGTCGGAGTCGACCCACGGCCACGGCACGCACACCTGGGGCGTGTTCTGGCAGAAGGATCTGCGCGCGCTGCTCGACGCGACCGGCAAGCAGTAGCTACCAGACCGCGCAGCGCACGGCGTCGGGCCGGACCATCGCCGCGTCGGCCTTGCACGCGAACGCGGCGCGGAACTCGGGCATGTTCGACAGCGGCCCGATCACGCGGAACTTGCCGATCGGGTGAGGATCGCCCTGCACCATCAGGCGCTGGGTCTCGGGCCGCACCGCGTCGCCGCGGAACTGGCCCCACGCGATGAAGAACTGCTGGAGCGGCGTGAAGCCGTCGATCACCGGCGCCGGCGCCTGCTGCTGCGCCTTCTGGAACGCGCGGTACGCGAGGTTGACGCCGCCGAGGTCGCCGATGCTCTCGCCGAGCACCAGCTTGCCCTGGTGGTGGATGTTGGGCTCGATGAAATAACTCTCGAACTGATCGACCACGCACCGGCCGCGGGCCTGGAACTTCGCGAGGTCGTCCTTGGTCCACCAGTTGGACAGCCGGCCCTGGGCGTCGAACTGGGCGCCCATGTCGTCGAACCCGTGGCTGATCTCGTGGCCGATCACCACGCCGATCGCGCCGTAGTTGACCGCGTCGACCGCGTCCATCGAGAACGCCGGCGGCTGCAGGATGCCGGCCGGGAACACGATCTCGTTGAGCGGGGGATTGTAGTAGGCGTCCGAGGTCGGCGGCGTGAGGCCCCAGCGGCCGCGGTCGAGCGGCTTGCCGATCGTCGCGAGGTTATCTTTGACGTTCCAGGTCCGGGCCGCGGCGGTGGTCTCCCAGAACCGGTCGCGGCGGACCGGGATGGTGCTGTAGTCCTTCCACTTGTCGGGATAGCCGACCTTGGGGTTGAACGTCGCCAGCTTCTCGAGCGCGCGCTGCTTGGTCGCATCGCTCATCCAGTCGAGCTGGACGATCGTGTCGTGCATCGCCGCGAGCAGGTTCTTGACCAGCAGCTGCATGCGCGCCTTGGCGGCCGGCGGGAAGTACTTGTCGGTGTACTTCTTGCCGAGCGCCTCGCCGAGCAGGCTGTCGGTGGCCTCGACGCAGCGCTTCCAGCGCGGCTTGTTGTCCTCGGTGCCGCCGAGGTACTTACCGTTGAACGCGAAGTCCTCGTCGATCAGCGGCTGCGCCAGCGACGCCGCGGCCGAGTGGATCAGGTGCCACCGGAAGTAGACCTTCCAGTCGGCGACCGGCGCCGCCTTGAGCTGGCGCTCGACCTCGGCCAGGAACGCGGGCTCGGTGACGTTGAGCCGGGCCGGCGCCACGCCCGCGGCCTTGAAGTACGCGGCCCAGTCAAAGCTCGGCGTGAGCTTCTGCAGCTCGGCCGGCGTCACCGCGTGATCGGTCGCGGTCGGATCGCGCAGCGCGACGTTATCGAGCGACGCCTTGGCGAGCCCGAGCTCGAGCTTCATCACGGTGGCCGCGTCGCGCTTGGCCGCCGCCGGGGCGGCGCCGGCGAGCCGCAGCATCTCGGCGACGTGGGCGAGGTACCTGGTGCGCGCCTCGGTGAACCGGGGCTCGGTCTTGAGGTAGTAGTCGCGGTCGGGCAACCCGAGCCCCGACGAGCCGACCCACGCGATCACGTCGGTCGGCGTGTGCAGATCCGAGTTGCCGCCGAACGCGAACAGCACATCGACCGAGATCGCGTGCAGTCGAGCGACCATCCGGCCAACGTCGGCGACCGTGCGCAGGTGATCGATCTCGGCGAGCAGCGGCCCGAGCGGCGTGATGCCGCGCTGGTCGCTCTGCGCCTGGTCCATGCAGCCGGCGTAGAAGTCGCCGATCAGCTGCTCGACGCTCGCCGCCGGCCAGTCGTTGCGCGCCGAGACCTCCTCGAGGATCTCCTTGAGCCGATCCTTCGAGGTCTCGCCGGCCTGCCAGCGCCGGCTCCAGCGCGGCATCTCCGCCGGGATCGGGTTCTGCTTGCGCCAGCTGCCGTTCGAGAACTCGTAGAAGTCGGTGCACGGCTCGACCGCGCGATCGAGATCCTCGGTGTAGACCCCGTGCTGGCCAGGCCGTGCGCTGACCCGCGGCGCGGGCGCGGGGGTCGACGGCGCGGGCGCCGGCGGTGCGGCGGCCTCGAGGCCAGGCTGCGGGCTGGCCGGTGGTTGCGCGGCGTGCGAGCCGCACGCGGCCCCGAGCGAAACAAGCGAGACGAGCGAGAGCACCCGGAGGTTCATCGGGCGCCATGATGCCTGTGCGGCGCGACGGTGCGCCACCATCGCGTGCAGCGGCCCGTAGTTTGCCATGATGCGAAGGTTCCGCAGGTCGCAGCGGTCGCAGCGCGGGTCCCAGCCGTCGCAGTCGTCGCAGCGATCACGCGCGGGTCACGAGCTGCACGACAGCATCGAGCATCCGGGGCGATGGCGTGCCCACTCGGGGCGCTTCTCGGCGAACCGCTCGCGGCCCGGCTGGTCGTCGTACGGCCGGCGCAGCACGTCGAGCAGCTCCGGCAGCGCCGCGCGATCGCCGCGCTCGGTGGCCTCGATCACCTGCTGCACCAGGTAGTTGCGAGCGACATAGCGCGGGTTGATCGCGTCCATCCGGTGCCGGCGCTCGGCGTCGTCGAGCGCCTCGACGGCGACCCGCGCGGCGTAGCGCTGTAGCCAGTCGCGGACCATCGCCTGGTGGACCGGGGTGATCGCCTCGGGCGCGTAGTACGCGTCGGTCAAGGTCGCCAGCGCCTGCTCGGTACCGGCGGCGGCCTGCCGGATCGCGACCTGCGCGAGCCGGCGGAACCAGATCGGCATGTCGACCTCGAGCGCCCCGAACAGCGCGCCGAGCGACGCCAGCAGATCGTCGTCATCGGTCGCGGTGTCGCGCCGGCCGGCCAGCCCGAGCTTGCGCAGCGAGGTGTGGCGGTGCAGCGCCGACAGCTCACCGGCGAACCGCTCGAGCGTGCGCTGCAGCGGCGCGACGTCGCCGGCCAGCGGCGCGAGCGCACGAGCGAGCTGCGCGAGGTTCCAGCGCGCCACCGCGGGCTGGTTGCCGAACCGGTAGCGCTTGCCCGACGCATCGGTGATGTTCGGCGTCCAGTCGAGATCGAACGGCTCGATCCAGCCGTACGGGCCGTAGTCGATCGTCAGCCCGAGGATCGACATGTTGTCGGTGTTCATCACGCCGTGGACGAACCCGACGCGCATCCACTCGGCGACCAGCCACGCGGTGCGCGCGGCGACCTCGGCGAACCACCCGGCGATGTCGAGCCGATCGCCGGCGAGGCCAGAAGCGAGATATTGAGGATAGAACCGCTCGAGCGTGAACCGCACCAGCCGCTCGAGCGTCGCGTGATCGTCGCGCGCGGCGTGGATCTCGTAGCTGCCGAACCGCAGGAACGACGGCGCGACCCGGCACACCACGGCGCCGGGCTCGAACGCGGGGTGGCCGTCGTACAAGAGGTCGCGCTGCACCGGCTCGCCGGTGGTGACCAGCGACAGCGCGCGCGTGGTCGGCACGCCGAGGTGGTACATCGCCTCGCTGCACACCAGCTCGCGCAGCGAGCTACGCAGCACCGCGCGGCCATCGGCGCGCCGCGAGTACGGCGTGGGCCCGGCGCCCTTGAGCTGCAGCTCCCAGGTCTCGCCGGCGGGCGTCACGACCTCGCCGAGCGTGATCGCGCGGCCGTCGCCGAGCTGGCCGGCCCAGGTGCCAAACTGGTGGCCGCCGTAGCACGCCGCGTAGGGCACCATGCCGGGCACCACGCGGTTGCCGGCGAGCACGTCGACCAGCTCGGGGGTCGGGGACAGACCAGGGCCGAGCTGGGGGCCGAGCTGGGGGCCGGACTGAGGATCGAGCCCGATCAGCGCCGCGACCTCGGGGACCAGCGCCAGGAGCTCGGGCGCCGGCACCTGGGTCGGTGCGACCCGCGAGTAGCACGCGCCGAGCACCTGGCGGATCCGGCTGTCATCGCGCGGATCGCCGGGCAGCTGGCGAACGAAGTGATCGGCGTAGCGCAGCTCGGCAAAGCTCACGCCCCGACTATACGGCAAGCGCCCCGGAACGCTTGCGCGCCGGGGCGGCTCGGACGACTCGGGGGTGCGCGGTGGTTACTTCAGCGCCTTGTCGACGTCCTTGTCGAGCTTGTCGAACGTGTCGTCGATCGCCTTCTTGTACGCATCCCAGTCAGCCTGGACCTGGCCACCGGCCGCGTTCAGCCGGTTCGCGACCTCGTCGCGCCGCACGCGCAGCTTGGCCGCGGTGTCCTTCGCGGTGGCGCTCGACTTCAGCTCGATCTGCTGGATCTTGGCGTCGATGTTGGCGAGCCGCTGCTGGGCCGCCACCGAATAGCGCTCGCGCGCCTGCGCCAGATCGGTCTGCGCCGCGCCGAGCTCGCCCTGCTGCTTGGCAACGTCGGATTGATCCTTGTTCAGCTTGTCCTGATCCTTGGCCATGTCCTTGGCCATCTGATCCTGGTCCTTGGCCACGTCCTTCTGCTGCTTGTTGACGTCGTTGGCCTGATCCCGGATGTCCTCCTGGGCCTTGGCTGCAGACGTCGCGGCCTTGTCCATCGCCTTGGCCGAGTCGTCCTTCTTGTGACAGCCCGCGCCGGTCAGCAGGGTCGCCGCGATCATCGAAACCCAGATGCTGGTACGCATATTCGAATCTCCGTGGGTGGTTGGTGGACCTAATGTTGTGCAACGGTGATGCCGCGCTAACTGCGCTGGATCGCAAACGCAGCTTCGGGGCGATGCGTGCCTCCACGCTCGTCGTGCGGCGCACCGCCACAGCGACGGTGATTCGTCATCGAATGATGACAACTGTGCCGGCCCCCGTACGACCGCGCGCCTTCTCTGTGTATTGTCGGCCTCGTGAGCATCCGAGCGATCGTTGCGTATTCGTCCCCGGAGGGGACCTGGAAAGGCGTCTGGAACGACACCCACAGCGAGCCGCAGAACCTCGGTCGCGTGCTGGTACGCCGGGTCGCCAGCCTCAAGGGCGATCTCGACGCGTTCGTCGCGACGTACATCGAGGGTTGCCCCGAGGGCTGGGTCGCGCTCGACAAGGCCGAGCGCTGCGCGGACCCGATCGGCCCGTTCGGCGGTCAGTTCGACGGCGTCGTCGCCACCCTGGATCCGAGCGTCAACCCGCTCTGCTTCGACGTGCAGTACCTGTACATCCTGCACCCGCCGAAGCGCCGGCTGTTCGCGTTCCAGGTCGAGCACCGGCCGATCCGGCCGTTCGGCATGGTGACGTTCGACTCGGCGGGCAAGGCGAAGCCGTCGAAGCTGCCGACGATCGAGCCCGAAGACTAGCGCCACACCGGCCGCACATCATCGAATCCCGATCAGTCGATCCCGGCCGGGCGCGCCGGGATCGCGAACTGCGGGGCATCATCCGGCGTCGGGATATGCGACATCGCGCGGAGCGCGATCGGGAGCTGACCGGCCCACACCGGGACCGCGAGGTCCTCGGGATCGTCGATCGGCGGACCGGTCCGGACCTTGGCGCTGGCCTCCTCGATCGGGATCGCGAGCACGCGGGTCGCGCGGAGCTCCTGGGCGCTGGGGCAGCGAACCAGGCTCGCGCGGCCGGGCGCGACGCGCTCGACCAGCGCATCGAGGAAGCCGCGCTTCTCCGCCTCGTCGGTGACGTCGCGGGCGCGGCCGAGCACGACCACCGAGCGGTAGTTCATCGAGTGGTGGAACGCCGAGCGCGCGTAGACCAGGCCGTCGAGCAGGGTCACGCACACCGAGAGCGCCGCGCCCTCGGCGCCGACCTCGAGCATCCGGCTCGCCGCCGAGCCGTGGATCATCAGCTCGCGGTCCTTGCGGACGTAGGTCGTCGGGATCACGAACGGGTGGCCGTCGTGCACGAACGCGACGTGGGCGACCAGCCCGGCGTCGAGGATCGCGAACACGACCGCGGGGTCGTACGACGCCCGCTTGGGTAACCGGTGCACCGTGGAGCGCCGCGAGATCGGCGCGTACGTGAGCCCAGCGCGCTTGTCCATGGCGCTACCATGCTAAACAACTGGGGGGTCCACAACATCCAGTTCTTGGAAATTGGACCCTCCAGATGCCGCGCGCCACCCTCCACCTTCGCCCGCCGGATCCGCGCCAGTCGGTCGCGCTGTTCGCCCAGATCGCCAACGCGATCGCCGATCACATCCGCGCCGGCCGGCTCGCCTGCGGCGATGTGCTGCCGGGCTCGCGCTCGCTGGCCCGCGAGCTCGGGGTCGACCGCGATACCGTGATCGCCGCCTACACCGATCTCGAGGCCCAGGGCTTCATCACCACCGTGCCGCGCACCGGCTCTGTTGTGGCCTCGGTGGTAGCCTCGGTGGTAGCCGATCTGCCGCGCGCCACGCGCTCGCCGCCGGGTGGTCGGGCCCGCCGCGGGTTCGCCCGCCAGCTCGGGTTCGCGCTCGATCCGGGGCCGCAGATCAGCGCCGCACCGCCACACCCGGCGAACGCGATCGTGCTCGCCGCCGGGGTACCGGATCTGCGGCTCGTGCCGAGCGAGCTGATCGCGCGAGCGTACCGGCGCGCGATGCGGCGCCACCCCGAGGCCGCGCTCGGCTACACCACCGCGCCGACCGGCCACGTCCGGCTGCGCACCGCGCTCGCCCAGCTGGTGCGCGAGTCGCGCGGCATCCCGGCGTCGGCCGACGACGTGATGATCACGCGCGGCAGCCAGATGGCGCTCGATCTGACCGCGCGCGCGATCGTGCGGCCGGGCGACGTCGTGTGCGTCGAGGCGCTCGGCTACCGGCCGTCGTGGGGCACGATGGAGCGCGCCGGCGGCCGGCTGATCGGCGTGCCGGTCGACGCCGGCGGGATCGACGTCGACGCGCTGGCCCGGATCTGCGAGCGCACGGCGGTCCGGCTGGTCTACGTCACGCCGCACCACCAGTACCCGACCACGGCGGTGCTGACCGCCGGGCGCCGCGCGCAGCTGCTCGCGCTCGCCCGCGCGCACCGGTTCGCGATCCTCGAGGACGACTACGACCACGAGTTCCACTACGAGGGCCGGCCGGTGCTGCCGCTCGCGACCACCGACCCCGACGGCGTGGTGATCTACATCGGCACCCTGTCGAAGATCCTGGCGCCCGGCCTGCGCCTGGGCTTCGTGGTCGCGCCGCGGCCGCTGATCGAGCGGCTCGCCCGCGAGCGCTACCTCGTCGATCGCCAGGGCGACCACGCGCTCGAGCTCGCGATCGCCGAGCTGATCGAGGACGACGAGCTCGGCCGCCACACCCGCAAGATGCGGCGGATCTATCACAGCCGGCGCGACGCGCTGGTCGAGGCGCTGCGCGACGCGCTGGGCGACCGGCTCAGCTTCCACGTCCCGACCGGCGGCATCGCGCTGTGGGCCGAGGCGCCGGGGGTCGACGCCGACCGCTGGTGCAAGCGCGCCGCCGAGCGCGGCGTCGTGTTCCAGCCCGGCAGCGTGTTCTGCCTGACCCCGGCCCGGCTCGCGGCAGTCCGGTTCGGCTACGCCGCCAGCACCGAGGCCGAGCTCCGCCTCGCCGTCCGCCGGCTGGCGCAGTGCATCTGACCCCAGAGCTCGCCTGATTTGACCCGCCTCGCTTCGCAGATTTTGCGATCTCTTCGTTGCCGCGCCTCGAGTTACGCCCGGTAGCTCGATATCCGTCAGGGCGGCGCCTCGACCTCGCAACATCTGCTTTGCGATCCGGGTCACCTCAGGCGAGCGCTGGGGCCGGCTGCCTCGCACGCGCCGCCGTGCTCGCGTGCTACTGTAGCTGTGTATGAGGTCTCACCTGTGGCTGGTGGCAGCCCTCGCCGGCTGCCAGGGCAGCGCGTCGGCGCCACCGGAGCCGCCCGGCCCGCGCAAGCTCGAGCTGATCGAGGCGCCGGCCACGACCGACATCGCCGCCTACCTCGCGCCCCTGATCGCGCGCGCGAACGGCGACCACAGGACGCTGGTCGTCTACGTCGGCGCGTCGTGGTGCGAGCCGTGCCGTCACTTCCATGACGCCGCGGCGGCGCACCAGCTCGACGATCAGTTCGGCCAGCTCCGGCTCATCGCGTTCGACGCCGATCGCGACCTCGACGCGCTCGACGCCGCGGGCTACCGCTCGCCGATGATCCCGCTGTTCGCGCTCCCGAACGCCGACGGCCGCGCGAGCGGCAAGCAGTTCGCCGGCTCGATCAAGGGCGATGACGCCGTCGCCCAGATCGCCCCGAACCTGCACGCGCTGGTCGACCGGCACTGACGGGCGTGCCGATTGACAAGCGTTCCATGACCGGCGGAATGGGTTCGTGGCATCCGAAAGGTCGACACTGGTGACCTGCGCATCGATCAGCCGCCGCGCCGCGCGCTCGGCGTCCTCGTCGAGTGCGCACCGGACTTCAGCGCCGCGGCCGGCGCGCGCCATCGCGGTCGATCATGGCTATGCGCCCGAGATCCACGCGTGCTCCAGCACCACCACGGCGAAGACAATGAACGCGATCCACGCCACCGAGAACAGTACCGTCCTCGCCCGGAACCGGCCGAAGCCGCTGATGTGGATCACGGCGTGGGCGACGCGCACGTAGAAGTAGACCGCGGCGGACGCCTGGGTGACCGGTGTGGAGATGGCGAGCGCCTGGGCGACGAGCACCACCGCCGCGAACGGCGCGAAGTTCTCGACGGCGTTCTGGTGTGCGCGGTTGGCGCGGTTCACCCAGTCGGGGAGCGGCGTGTCGGGTGCCTTCTTGTACCCGGCAGGCGTCAGCGCCCCGCGTGAGGCGACATAGCCGATCACGACCGGAATCCAGAGGACGCCAGTGAGCAGCGCGGTGAGGAGCAGGTAGAGGAGCTCGGCTTTCATCGAAGCGATGACGACCGACGGGTCAAAAAGGATGCGCGGCCCCCGATCTTTGGGCGAGGCGGCGGCCCTCGGGAATGGACGGACCGTATTACACTGAATCCCCTTCGGCATGGGCGATAGATGGCCACCTCTCGGCGTAACCGCACGAGGTCGCGGTGTCGCGTGTCGCGTGTCGCGTGTCGGCTTTGCACGTTTTTCGCTCCCCGCCCCGAATAGAAGTGCAGCGCGCCGAATAAAGGTGCAGCGGCGCGCCGGGACCCGGGGATCACTCCACCTCGCCCGAACGCCTTTTTTTGAGGGGCGGCGCGGGGAATTTAGAGGCAGCTTAATTACTGCTCATGAAGGTGATCGTGCACGGACATGAGGACAATGTCCTCGTCCGAGCCGGTCTCCACGCGGTAGTAGAGCCAGCGCGACGGCGCAAACAGGTGTGCATGGCAAGACTTCTGTCCGGCGAACTCCACGAGGACGCTCTCGGCGAGAGGGAGGCACTCGGCTGCACGAAGGCGCCGGA
>DATBBB010000413.1:0-8908 GCA_036271215.1 Kofleriaceae bacterium
CATCCGCCGCGCCGGTCGATCGTTGGTATCGTCGGGCATGCTCGCGCTGTTGCCCGCCGAGGTCCGCGCTCACCGCACCGCCGGTGGGCTGGTGCTCGCCTCGCCGGTCGCGCCCGGCGCCCCGGTGCGCGCGATCGGCGACTGGCTGGTCCGCTGGGCGCGCGATCGGCCGTCGGCGACGTTCCTCGCCGAGCGCGACGCGCGCGGCGGCTGGGCCCGGCTGGCGTACGGCGAGGCGCTCGCGGCGGTCGAGGCCATCGCGAGCCACCTGATCGAGCGCGGCGCGGCCGCCGACTGCCCGGTGATGATCCTGTCCGACAACAGCGTGGCCGGCGCGCTGGTCGCGCTCGCGGCGATGCACGCCGGTGCCCCGGTGGCGCCGGTGTCGTCGGCCTACTCGCTGCAGTCGGCGAGCTTCCACCGGCTGCGCGAGGTCGCCGCCCAGCTCCGGCCCGGCGTGGTGTTCGCCGACGATCCGGGCAAGTACGGCCCCGCGCTGGCGGTGGTCGCCGAGGTCGCGGCCGCGGCCGGCACCCGCGTCCACCCGCTCGGCGAGCTCGCCGCCCTCGCCCGCACGCCGCCCTCGCCCGCCCTCGCCGGCGCCCTCGCCCGCACGTTCGCCCAGCTCACCCCGGCCACCGTCGCCAAGATCCTGTTCACCTCGGGCTCGACCGGCGTGCCCAAGGGTGTGGTCAACACCCACCGCATGCTGACCGCGAACCAGGAGAGCCTCGCGGCGTGCTGGCCATTCCTCGCCGGCGCGCCGCCGGTGATCGTCGACTGGCTGCCGTGGAGCCACACGTTCGGCGGCAACCACAACTTCCACCTGGTGCTGCGCAACGGCGGCACGCTGTACATCGATCGCGGCCGCCCGGTGCCCGGCCTGATCGAGACCACGATCGCCAACCTCGCCGACGTGTCGCCGACCCTGTGGTTCAACGTGCCGCGCGGGTTCGATCAGGCGGTCGCGCTGCTCGAGGCCGACCCGGCGACCGCCGCCGCCGTGTTCGCCCGGCTCGACCTGGTGTTCTACGCCGCCGCCGCGCTCGGCCCCGCCACCCGGGCCCGGCTCGAGCAGCTCGCCGCGCGCGCCGGCCGCCCGGTGTTCTTCACCTCGGCGTGGGGCTCGACCGAGACCTCGCCGCTCGCGACCTCGGCGTACTTCGCGACCCCGACCACCGGCAACCTCGGGCTCCCGGTGCCCGGCGTGGAGCTCAAGCTCGCGCCGGTCCAGGATCGCCTCGAGCTGCGGGTCCGCGGCGCCAGCGTCACCCCCGGCTACTGGCAGCCCGGCGGCGCGATCGCGCCGGCCGAGCTCGATCCCGATGGCTTCCTGCCGACCGGCGACGCGGGCCGGCTGGTCGACGACGCCAACCCCGCCGCCGGGATCGTGTTCGGCGGCCGGCTCGGCGAGAACTTCAAGCTGTCATCGGGTACGTGGGTCAGCGTGGCGCCGGTCCGGCTCGCGCTGGTCGAGGCCTGCGCCCCGCTCGTGCTCGAGGCGGTGATCGCCGGCCACGACCGCGACGCGCTCGGGGCGCTGCTGTTCCTCGCCCCCGCGGGCCGCTCGCTGCCGGCCGGCGAGCTGGCGCCGCGCCTGGCCGCCGCGCTCGCCGCGTACAACGCTGCGCACCCGCAGACCAGCGAGCGAATCGCGCGCGCGATCGCGATCGCCGAGCCGCTGTCGCTCGACGACGGCGAGACCACCGACAAGGCGTACACCAACCAGCGCCGCGTGCTCGAGCGCCGCGCCGCCGCGGTCGCCGCGCTGTTCGCCGATCCGCCCGGTCCCGAGGTGCTGTACGCCGGCGGCTGATCCGCCTGAATGTGGTTTCTCAGGGTTCATGTTAAGATCGACCGGCAAACCTAGCCAATCCACATCACATCACCAGAGCACACCGGGCGTCGTGCTAGAAAGCGCTCGTGGTTCCATTCAACGGTGTGAAGATCTTCTCGGCGACGATGTTCGCGGACCGCGCCCTGCTCGGTGACAAGGTGACGGACTGGATTGCGAACAGCTCGCATCGCACGCTGACCGACATCATCGTGACGCAGTCGAGCGATGCGGAGTTTCACTGCATCACGATCTCGGTGTTTTACCGCGAAGCGCTGAGATAGCGCCGCGTTTTGGGCCGGTCGGGCCGGCCCCCAGGCGTCGCAGGTGTCGCGGTTGTTCAGTGCGGCTCAGTGCGGCTCAGTGCAGCGCGTCATCGCCGCAGCTCGGCCCGATCCGCTCGTCCACCGCATAGGCCTCGGGTGGCAGCAGCAGCCACACCAGGTGGCGCGCGACTTTCGGGGCCCCGGCGATCAAGTCGTAGGTGGTGTACTCGCCGGCGCCCTCGGCGACCAGCGCGCGGGGCCCGCTGTGATCGGCGAGCACGGAGCTGAGCAGCAGCGGGTGATCCTGGCCCTCGGTGACCTTGATCGCGCGGCCGCCGGTGCCAGGGCCGACGCTGGGGCCGACGCCGGGGCCGACGCTGGGAACAAAGAACCCGGCGAACGTCTCGACCTTCCAGCTGCACTGCGAGGCCGGCGTGGCGTTCGGCGGGATCGTCAGCCAGTTGACCGCGCCGGCCCACGCGACCGGCACGCCGGCGACGTCGACCTGCGCCACCGCCCACAAGGTCTCACAGCCGGGCGCGCGGCAGTCGTGCGGCGGCACCGCGCTCGCGAACGCCGGCGGCATCGCGGTCTCCTTGGTCGGCCGCTGCCACTGCTTCTGCGCGTCGGTCTCGCCGAGCCGCGTCGCGACCGGCTGCGCGGTCAGCGCCTGGCACTCGGTCGGCGCGGCGTCGGTCGCCAGCGCGATCGCCTCGGCGTCCTGCTGCTGGTCCTTCGGCGGCGCCGCGCAGCCGGACAGCTCGACGCCGTAGTTGATGTTCGGGATCGTCGAGTCGACCGCCGCGGCGTAGTACTTGCCGACGGTCGCGTGGCACATCGGCTGGCCGGGCAGTATCAGCCACACCGACGCCGGCGCGACCGGCACCCCGGCAGCGCCCGCGGCGGTCGCGTCGAGCTCGGCGAACTCGGGCTGGTGCGTGAGATCGGCGACCCGCAGATCATGGAGCGGCAGCACCCAGCCGGTGTGGCCCGCCGACGCATCGCCCGCGCCGTTCTCGTCCTGGGTCAGGTACGACGCCACGAACACGTTGCTCGCGGCCGGGCAGCCGGCGCCGGTCGCGGCAGGCGTCACGGGCGGCTGCGGCCCCCCCCCCGGCGGGGGACAGGCGGCGAGCAGGACCACAGACAAGCAGGCGAGGCGCTTCATGCGCGAATTCTTCGCCAGAACCTCGCCGGTGGAAACCGACAAACCACCGAATTGCCGCCTGCTGTGATGAGAACCGCCGCGACCGCCGCTAACACATTGTCGATCTATGGCAATCTCGAATCAGCGGGCGCCGGCTGCGCCGATACGGCGGTGATCGCCGGCTCGAGGACGCGCTGACTCAGCCGTCGGCGATGCCGAGGTAGCGCCGCACCATCGTGCAGGTCTCATCGATCAGCCGGGGATCGCGCAGCAGCTCGGGCGCGAACAGCGCCGCGCGGTGGGTGATCGCCTCCATCGCCGACACCAGCACGAACGCCACCATGTCCGGATCGCCGATCGCCAGCTCGTGCCTGCGCGACGCCAGGAGCCCCGCGACCATGCGGTGGTTCAGCGCATCGATCTCGCGCAGCTTCGCCATCCGGCCGACCCGCGGCACCTGCTCGGTCAGCACGCGATGCAGCTCGGGCTCGACCGCGTGCGCGCGGATCATCAGCTCGATCACGCTGCGCACCGCCTCCGCCATCGGCAGCTGCGCCACCCGGGTCAGCTCCGACAGCACCAGCGACGTCATATCCTCGACGTGCTTCTCGATCAACGCGCCGACCAGCGCCGACTTGTTCGGGAAGTACTGGTACAGCGAGCCGATCGACACCCCGGCCGCCTCGGCGACCAGGTTGGTGGTCAGCCCATCGAACCCGCGCTTGACCAGAACGCGAGCCGTGGCCTCCAGGACGGTGTCGACCGTGGCGCGGCTGCGGGCCTGGCGCGGGCGTTTTCGAGGTGTGGTCCGGACTTGGCGCTGCATGAAACCTCCCTCATCATCCGCCGGTCAGTTCCCGAGGATGCGAGTTGGCAATGTGAGTAAACGCTCGCATTCTAGGAGTCGATGGCAACGATGTCCAGTCCAGTCGTCGCACCGCGCGGCGCCGTCTCGAGCGTCCCCGCGATCCCCGGCCTGCCGCTGATCGGCAATATCCTCGCATTCCGTGCCGACCGGCTCGGCCTGTTCGAGCAGGCCGCGGAGCTCGGGCCGCTGGCGCGGCTGGCGCTGGGACCATTCCCGGTCTACGTCGTCACCTGCGCCGACCTCGCCCGCGAGATCCTCGTCGATCAGGCCGACCACTTCAAGAAGAGCGCCGGCTTGCAGCTGTTGCGCCCGCTGCTGCGCGACGGCCTGCTCACCGCCGAGCACGAGCTCCACCGCCGCCACCGCAAGCTGCTCGCCCCGGCGTTCGCCCCCAGGCGGATCGCGGCCTACGGCCAGCTCATGGTCGAGGAGACCCGCGAGCAGCTCGCGCGCTGGAGCCCCGGCGACCGCGTCGATCTGACCGCCGAGATGATGGAGATGACCCTCGCGATCGCCGGCCGCACCCTGTTCGGGGTCGACGTCCGCCGCGACTCGAGCACGGTCGCCCGCGGCATCGAGCTCGCGATGCGCTCGATGTCCGAGGGCCTGACCTCGCTGGTCCAGCTCGGCTACCACTGGCCGCTGCCGCGCCACCTGCGCATGAAGCGCGCGGTCAAGTTGCTCGACGACGTGGTCTATCGCCTGATCGCCGATGGCCGCAAGCTCGGGACCGACCGCGGCGACGTGCTGTCGATGCTGCTGCTCGCGCGCGACGAGGAAGATGGCAGCGCGCTGACCGACGACCAGGTCCGCGACGAGGTCATGACGCTCCTGCTCGCCGGCCACGAGACCACCGCCAACGCGCTGACCTGGACCTGGTACGAGCTCGGCCGCAACCCCGGCGCGCTCGATCGGCTCGCGGACGAGGTCCGGCGCGTGGTGGGGACCCGGCCGATCACCACAGACGACCTACCCCAGCTGCCGTGGACCGCCGCCGTGATCGGCGAGGCGATGCGGCTCCAACCGCCGGTCTACGTCGTCGGCCGCGAGACGACGCACGACATCGATCTCGCCGGCCACCGGTTCCCCGAAAAATCGAACTTCCTCATCAACATCCGCGGCATCCACCGCCGCGTCGACTACTATCCCAACCCACTCGCGTTCCGGCCCGAGCGCATGCTCCCCGAGGTCAAGAAAGCCCGACCGCGCCACCACTACCTGCCGTTCGGCGCCGGCCCCCGGATCTGCATCGGCTCTCACTTCGCCTTGATCGAGGCCCAGCTCGCACTCGCCACCATGGTCCAGCACGTCCGGATCCGCCCGCTCAAGTCCGCCGTCCGCGGCGAGCCACTCGTGACCTTGCGCCCGCTCGGCGGCATGCCCGCCATCGTCGAGCGCTGCTGAGATCCACCCCTATGTAGTGCACTGTGGATCTATCACAATTTCGGCACCCTTGCCGGAAGGGAAGATCTCCATTGTCAGCGCGTCACGCGGCCGTGACCTTGCCGCTGGGAGCGCGCTAAGCGAGGATGCGCAGCCAACATGCGGCCTCGACTCCAGACCACGTCTCTCCTCGTCCATGCGGCCGTCCTGGCTGGTGCGCTCGTCGCCAGCACCGCTGGTTGCAAGCGTCAGCCCAAGGAGAACGCCGACAAGGCTGCCGACAAGACGCCTTCGACGTCCCCGACGCCGGGCACGACGGCTCCCACCAGCGGGTCCGGCAAGCCGGGCAGCACCAAGGTCGGTGTGGTGTTCGACGTCGGTGGCCTGGGCGACAAGTCGTTCAACGACGCTGCCAATCGCGGCATGCTGAAAGCCAAAGCGGAGCTCGGTGTCCAGACCCAGTATATCGAGCCGGGGGATGGCACGGATCGCGAGAGTGCGCTTCGCCAGCGTGCCGCCGCCGGTGACAACGTGGTGATCGGCGTCGGGTTCATCTTCAGCGATGACATCACCAAGCTCGCCGGCCAGTTCCCCGACACCAAGTTTGCTTGTGTCGACTACAACCTCCCGCAGGGCGTCGAACAGCCTCCTGCCAACCTGGTCGGGCTGCGGTTCCGCGAGCACGAAGGCTCGTTCCTGGTCGGCGCGATCGCCGGCCGGGTCACCAAGACCAAGACGGTCGGCTTCGTGGGTGGCATGCAGATTCCCCTGATCCGCAAGTTCGAGGCCGGCTACGAGGCCGGGGTGAAGCACGTCTGCCCGGATTGCAAGGTGCTGTCGGCCTACGCCGGAACCGAGCCCAAGGCGTTTGCCGATCCCACCAAGGGTAAGGAGCTCGCGCTGGCGCAATATAACCGCGGCGCCGACATCATTTTTCACGCCAGCGGCAAGACCGGTGATGGCGTGTTCGACGCGGCCAAGGAACAGAAGAAGTTCGCGATCGGTGTCGATAGCGATCAGTTCCACGTCGCGCCGTGCTGCGTCTTGACCAGCATGATCAAGAAGGTCGATGTCGCGGTGTACGACACCATCAAGAAGGTGGCCGACAACAAGTTCACCAGCGGCGTCTACGAGTTCGGCCTGGCCGAAGATGGCGTCGGGTTCGTCTACGACGACAACAACAAGGCGTTCATCCCGCAAGCCGTGGTCGATGAGGTCAACGGCCTGGCCAAGCAGATCATCGCCGGGACGATCAAGGTTCCGTCGGAATAGGTGAGGTGTGCCGGAGCCGGCCCTCGAGCTGCGCAACATCTCGAAGACCTACGGCGCCGTGGTGGCGAATCGTGAGGTCAGCCTGAAGGTCGAGAGCCAGAGCATTCACGCTCTGGTCGGTGAAAACGGCGCGGGTAAATCCACGCTGATGAAGATCGCGTACGGCAACGCGCGCGCAGATAGCGGTGAGATCTGGATCAAGGGCAAGCGCATGGCGCGCCACTCGGTTGCCCAGTCGATCGCACGCGGCGTCGGGATGGTGCACCAGCACTTCATGCTGGTGGGCACGCTCACCGTGGTGGAGAACGTCGTGCTCGGGCAGGAGCCCAGGCGGGCCGGCCTCGTGGATCTCGGGCGCGCGGCGGCGGAGATCCGCGCGCTGTCGCAAAAGTTCGGGCTCGACGTCGATCCCGAGGCCCGGGTCGAAGACCTCTCGGTCGGCCAGCAGCAGCGCGTCGAGATCCTCAAGGTGTTGTGGCGCGGCTGCGATGTCGTCATCCTCGACGAGCCCACCGCGGTCTTGACCCCCGCCGAGGTCCGCGATCTGTTCGCGGTGCTGCGCGGGCTGGTGAAGGACGGCATGACCGTCGTGCTCATCACCCACAAGCTCGATGAAGTGCTCGCCCTCGCGAGCCGGGTCACGGTGATGCGCCGCGGTGAGCGAGTCGCCGAGTACGAGGCCCAGGGCCTGACCGCCGAGCAGATCGTCCACGCGATGGTGGGTCGAGCCGTGCAGCAGCACGTCGACAAGCAGCCCGCCAGCCCCGGGGCCCCGATGCTCGAGATCCGCGAGCTCCACGTGACCAGCGCGCACGGCACCCCGGCGTTGCGCGGCGTCGATCTCGTGGTTCGCGCCGGTGAGATCCTCGGCATCGCCGGGGTCGAGGGCAACGGGCAGACCGAGCTGATCGAGGCGATCATCGGCTTGTGCAACGTCGATCGCGGGACGATCTCGATCGCGGGCCAGGAGATCACCAAGCAGTCGGTGCCCAAGCGCTACAGCGCCGGGCTGGCGCATGTCCCCGAGGACCGTCATGACCGTGCCCTGGTCCTGGACTATTCGATCCAGGACAACTTGATCCTCGGCCAGCAGCGCGACTTCGTCGGTTCGTTCGACGTGCTGGACCGCGGCCGGGTGCGCCAGCACGCCGATCGGCTGATCCGCGAGTTCGATATCCGGCCGCCGGATCCCGGGCACCTGGTGAGCGGCATGTCGGGTGGAAATCAGCAAAAGCTGGTCGTGGCCCGCGAGCTGTCGCGGCGCGTCCTGTCGGTGCTGATCTGCGCGCAACCGACGCGCGGCGTCGATATCGGCGCGATCGAGGCGATCCATCGCCGCTTGATCGAGGCCCGCGACCGCGGCCTGGCGGTGTTGCTGCTGTCCGCCGAGCTCAGCGAGTTGCGCAGCCTGTCGGACCGACTCGCCGTGCTGTACAAGGGCAAGATCGTCGCGACGCTCGATCAGGACCAGCTGGCGGCCGACGACGCGTTCGACACGATCGGCGCGATGATGACGGGGACATGGACCGGCACCGCCGGTGATGGTGCCGCCGGTGATGGCGCCGCAGGTGATGGCGCCACAGGGGCGCCGCGATGAAGCGGGAGGTGCTCACCATCGGCTTTGCGCTGGTCGTCGCCGCGCTGGCCGGCAGCTTGCTGATCTGGTTCATCGGCAAGTCGCCGCTCGAGGTCTATGGCCTCTTGCTCCAGGGCACCTGGGGAACCTCGTACGGCATCGGCCAGGTGCTGTTCAAGGCGACGCCGCTGATCCTGACCGGGCTCGCGGTCTCGGTGGCATTCAAGGTCGGGCTGTTCAATATCGGCGCCGAGGGCCAGCTGGCGGCCGGCTCGTTCGTCACGGCGCTGTGCGGCGCCGCGATGCCGGCGGCGATGCCGGGGCCGATCGCGGTGGCGCTGTGCGTGCTCGCCGGCATGCTCGCGGGCGCCGGGCTCGCCGCGCTCGCCGGCGTGCTCAAGACCCGCTACGGCGCGCACGAGGTGATCAATACGATCATGCTCAACTTCATCGTCTCGGCGGTGATCCTGTGGGCCGGCAATACCCACTACTTCGTCAAGTATACCACCCACACCAAGGCGATCTCCGACAACACCACGCTGCACGATCTCGGCATCACCGG
>DATBBB010000414.1:0-15288 GCA_036271215.1 Kofleriaceae bacterium
GACACCGCGCGCCGGATCGGCCACCGCGCGGTCGGGCGCCGGGGTCTCGACCAGCCGCGGACGCGGCTGCGCATCATCGCCACAGCCAGCACCGAGCACGCACGCCAGCACGAGCAGCGCGGTCGTGCACGAAACGTAAACCGGCGCGGCGCCGTCGAGCTCGGTGGTGACACCGCGCGCCGGATCGGCCACCGCGCGGTCGGGCGCCGGGGTCTCGACCGGCCGCGGCCGCGGCTGCGCATCATCGCCGCAGCCAGCGCCGAGCACGCACGCCAGCACGAGCAGCGCGGTCGTGCACGAAATGTAAACCGGCGCGGCGCCGGCACCAGAGCGGATCCGGCCGGAAGGTCGGGACTCTGATGCCGGCGCCATCGCCTCGCCCATCACGGTGATAACAAACCGCGGGCGGCGAAGCACCGCGAGCTTGTATCGAGCCGTCACGACCTCGCAAAACGTTGTCACGATGTTGTCATCGCCGCGCTCACCGCGGCGGCCCCTCCGCGGCCCACCGTACGGCATCGCGAGCAATATCGAGCTTGTAGCCGGCGCCGTGGACCGTCACCAGCCACCTGGGCTTGTCGGGCTCGGCCTCGAGCGCGCGCCGCAGCTTGACCAGGTGGTTATCGACCGTCCGGGTGTTGGGGTAGTCCTCGTAGCCCCACGCCTCGTCGAGCAGCACGTCGCGGCTGACCACCTCGCCGGGCCTGCGCGCGAAGACCTTCAGGATCGCGAACGCCCGGCTCGGCAGCTCGATCCGCCGGCCGTCGCGCACGGCGACCTGGCCGACCAGATCGATCTCGATGCCGCCGAACGCCAGCCCCACCGGCTCGGTCGCCTCGCCGTGGACCCGGCGCAGCACCGACGCGACCCGGGCGAGCAGCTCCATCAGCGAGAACGGCTTGGTCACGTAGTCGTCGGCGCCGAGCTCCAGGCCGCGCACCCGATCGAGCTCCGCGCCGCGCGCCGACAGCATGATCACCGGCACCCGGCGGGCCGGGCCGCGGCTCGCCCGGATCCGGCGGCAGACCTCGAAGCCGTCGAGATCGGGCAGCATGACGTCGAGCACCACGAGGTCGTAGCGGCCCGCGATCGCCCGGTCGGCGCCGTCGCCGCCGCGGCCGACCGCGTCGACCTGGTAGCCCTTCGCGGTCAGCGTGTCCTCGAGCCCCATGCGGATCGACGGATCGTCCTCGATGACCAGGATGCGGGTCACGCCGGCGCTCCTCCGGCCGCGCGCGGCAGCCGGATCGTGAACGTGGCGCCCTCGCCGATCGCCGACGCGACGTCGACCGTGCCGCCGAGCGCCTCGATGTGGCGCTTGACCAGCGCGAGCCCCAGGCCCGTGCCCTCGACCCCCGAGCGATACGCCTCGGGCGCGCGGTAGAACTCGCGGAAGATCCGCGCCTGCTCGGCCGGCGGGATGCCCGGCCCGTGATCGCGCACGCCGATCCACGCCGCGGCCGGATCGGCGCCGATCGACAGCTCGATCGGCCGCGCCGCGCCGCCGTACTTCGCCGCGTTGGCCAGGAGGTTCAGCACCGCGCCGACCACCACGTCGCGATCGACCTCGATCTCGGCGTGCATCGCCTCGGCAGACACCTCGACGGTCAGCAGGTTGCGGGCGTCGCGCTCGGGATGGCGCAGGGTCTCGAACGTGGTCGCGGCGTGGCGCGCCAGCTCGGCGACGCCCTGGCGGGTCGGGGTGTAGCGCCGGGTGCCCTTCTCGATCTGCGCGTAGTCGAGCAGGTTGGCGATCAGGAGGCCGAGCCGCTGGCTCTCCTGGACGATCACGCCGTGATAGCGCGCCATCTTCGTCGGATCGCCCTGGGCGACGCCCTGCTCGAGCATCTCGGCGAACATCCGGATCGAGGTCAGCGGGGTCTTGAGCTCGTGCGACACCGTCGACACGAAGTCGCTCTTGAGCCGCGCGAGCTCGCGCGCCCGCGCCGCGCCGCGGATCATCGCGAGCAGCCCCAGGCCGAGCGCGATCACCAGCGCGGAGGTGTACAGCACGTGGCGCCGCGACCGCTCGCGGATCACCGCGTCGAGCGGATCGGGGTCGGCGAGCGGGTTGACGATCGCGACGCTGAGGTGCGGCAGCGCCGCGCCGAGCGGGACCTGCTGGATCGTGCGCAGCGTGGCGCCCGGCGACGCCCCGGGCGGCAGCACCAGCAGGCGGGCGTGGCTGGCGACGTCCAGGCCGACGGGGCGGGCTGCTCCGCTCGGCCCGGCTGCCCCGGCTGAGCCAGCGGCCCCGGCCGGCCCGGTGGGCCCCGTCCCCGCGGCGGCCTCGAGCATCGGCGCGTCGACCGCAAGCCCGATCACGCTGCCGTCGGGGCGGCGCCGGTAGATCAGGGTGCGCGCCGGCTCGCGGGTGGCGGCCCGCCCGCGCCACGCCGGGGTCGCGGTGCGCACCAGCTCGGGGACGTCCTCGGCGAGCCCGGCCGCGGCCCGCGCGTCCTGGCGGAGCTCGGCGATCTGGGCGTCGAGCCGCGCGACCCGCTGGGTGTCGGCCGGCGACAGCTCCGCCGGCAGGTGCGCGCGCAGCTGGGCGAGCACGCCGAGTTGGATCACCGGCGGGATCGCGTATGTGCCGGCGAGCACGTCGGCCGCCACGGCGAGCCGCGCGTCGATTGCGGCATCCGCGGCATTCGCGGCATTCGCGGCATTCGCAGCCGGCGCAGCCACCGCGGCATTCGCAACCGGCGCCAGCGCGGTCATCTCGGCGCGCAGGGTCGCCGCGACCAGCCGCACCGGCACGCCCTCGAAGCTGCGGTCGCCGAACCGCTGCTCGAGCTCGGCGAGCGCGTCGCGCGCGTGGGGATCCTCCAGCCGGCCGAGCACGCGGGCCAGGCCGAGCAGCGCCGCCGGGCCGGTGTCGGCGAACGCGGCGAGCGCGGTGTACTGGCGGCGGGCCTCGGCCAGGTTCGCCGCGGCCTCGGCGCGCTCGGCGAGGTGCAGCCGGGCCACCCGCGACTGCCGGGTCGACAGCTCGCGCACGCAGTCCTCGAGCCGGCCGCCGGCGCAGCTCGCCCCGCGCTCCCCGCCGCCACCGAGCGCCGCCGCCGGGGCCGCCCGCGGCACGCGCAGGTGCTGGTCGGCGTCGATCCAGAACCAGTAGCGCGCCAGCGGATCCGCCACGCGGGTCGCGCCGGTGGCCGCCGCGCGGTCGGCCGCGTCGAGCGCGTCGTCGATCGCCCGCGAGATCCGGCTCGCGATGCCGAGCGCGGCCTGGCGCTGCAGCTCGTTCTGCGCCGACACCGCCCCGCGCTCGTCGCGGTACGACACCGCCCCGAGGTACGCGATGCCGGCCGCCGGCACGACGAGCGCCGCGATCGACAGCACGGTGAGCCACGCACGCGACCTCACCATGGCGAGCATAGCGCGTTGCGGCGAGGACGACGGATCGCTATGGTCCGCGCCTCATGCCGCAGCCGCTGATCGTCATGCCGACGTACAACGAGCGGGACAACGCGCAGGGGATCGCCGAGCGCCTGCTGACCGCGCTGCCGGGGACCGACCTCTTGTTCGTCGACGACAACTCGCCCGACGGCACCGGCGCCCTGCTCGATCAGCTCGCCGCCGCCAACCCGCGAATCCACGTCATGCACCGCGCCGGCAAGCTCGGCCTGGGCACCGCGTACGTCGAGGGGTTCGGCTGGGGCCTCGCGCGCGGCTACGACTACCTGTTCGAGATGGACGCCGACGGCAGCCACGACCCCCGCTACCTGCCGCAGCTGCTCGCGCTCGCCGAGGATGGCGCCGATGTAGTCGTTGGCTCGCGCTGGGTGCCCGGCGGCGGCACCGAGAACTGGGGCATCGGACGCAAGCTCATCTCGCGCGGCGGCAGCTTCTACGCGCGGACGATCCTCGGCGTCGACCTGCGCGACGTCACCGCCGGCTTCATGTGCTGGCGGCGCGGCGCGCTCGAGACGATCGATCTGTCGACGATCACCTCGAATGGCTACAGCTTTCAGATCGAGATGAAGTACCGCGCGCTGCGGCGAGGCCTGCGGGTCGTCGAGACGCCGATCGTGTTCGTCGACCGACGTGTAGGTCAGTCGAAGATGTCACGGGCGATCGTGGTGGAGGGCTTGCTGAAGGTGTGGGGGCTGCGGTTCGGCCAACCGTGATCCGCCAACCGTGATCGACCGTCAGATCTCGTTTGCGCACGCAAACCCGATCCCGCGCTGGTACAGCCGCTTCGCGATTTGATACGGTCGCCCCGGCCGTCGATGGTGATCCTGAAGCTTCGAATCCGTACCGCAGACGAGTGGCGAGAGCTCGCGCCGAGCGACTCCGCCACGGATCCTGTCTTCGTGCCGACCACCGACGAGCTCGAGCCGGCACAACCCGTCATCATCGAGGTCTCGTCGCAGCTGTTGCCCAACAAGGTACTGGTCCGCGGCACCGTGCAGAGCTGGCGCCCGGCGCTGCCCCGCATGCGGGTGCGTGCCGGTGCGACCATCGACCTCGCGCCGGACGAGCAGATCAAGCTCACATTCCTGCACGACGTGTTCTCCGGCAAGCGGACGGACGTCCAGCGCCGCCGCCATCACCGGTTGCCCGTGTCGGTCTCCGTCCGGTACCGGCTGACGAACAGCTCGAGCTTCATCGACTCGGCGATCACCGAGATCGGGGTCGGCGGCGCGCTGCTCTCCACGCCCGAGCCGCTGCCGATCGACACCGAGCTGACGCTCGAGGTCATGCCGCCGGGCGCGGCGGCGCCGATCGCGATCGCCGGCCGGGTCTCGTACCACGTGCCGTCGGGCGGCACCGGCCTGCGGTTCGTGAGCCGCGACGGTGACGGCGATCGCCGGCTGCGCGAGCTGATCCGGCGCCTGCGCGCGTCGTGACCGCGGGCCCCCGGCGCCCTCCCAGATCGGGCTCGGCGAGCTCGACCTCGAGGCCGCGGCGGACGTTCAGCGTCTTGCCGGCGTCCGATGCGGTCGCCGCGGCGCTCAAGCTCCGCGGCATCACCGACGAGATCCGCGCCGGCCGCGTGCTCACCGAGTGGAGCGAGCTGGTCGGCCCCAAGATCGCCCAGCGAACGCGCCCCGAGGGCGTGACCGACCGCCTGTTGTGGGTCGAGGTCGCCACAAGTGCGTGGCTGCACGAGCTCAACCTGCTCCGCCCCCAGCTGCTGCGCGGCCTGCACGAGCGGCTCGGCGAGCCCGCCCTGTTCGATGACCTCAGGTTCCGCATCGCCGGCCGCAGCCGCCGCGAGCAGGTCCAGCTGCGCGCCGCGCGCAAGCCGGCCCCGCCACCGCGCCCGATGCCGCCACCCGCCACCGGCGCCGCCCGCGAGCGCATCGTGCGCGAGGCCAGCACCGTCGATGACGAGGAGCTACGCGAGCTGATCGCCCGGGTGCGGATCACCCACGACAGATAAAGCCGTTGCGGACCGATCTCGTTCGAACGCGAGTCTAACGCCCGACTGGCTCGGCTTCCGTTCCCTTCATTCGAGGCTCCGTCTAAGGTACCGGTCGCAGAATCGAATTCAGCGACTCTGCCGGCAACCGGAGAAGGAACATGGAAGAAGCAGCAATTTCCCCCATCACTGCGACAGATATCGCTCGCATCGCCCGGGACGGAGCGTGGGCCGCCGACGGCACGATCCGACCAGAGGCGAGCAACGTGGGCAAGGCCCTCATCGCCGCGCTCCGGGGTGGCCCAGACCAGATTCCCAATGACCTCCGCATGCTCGTCCAGCAGGTGCTTCAGGTCGCGACGCCCGGCTTCCCGCTGATCACCGCGTCGGACGGGGTCAGGCTCTCGGCCCACACGATCACGCTGAAGGACTCGGCGCCACACCCGGTCATCATCGTGCCCGCCGGGTGGAACCCGGTGGGGTGGCCGCTCTTCGAGTACATGTACCTCGTGCTCGCCCTGCGGGGCTATCACGTCCTGGCCTATACCCCTCGCGGGATCGGCGCCACCGTCCAGGGTCCGGGTGGCGGTTGGATCGATGGCCCTTCCACCTCCGGAGGCACGATCGACGTCGGTGGACCGAATGACTGGTCCGATGGATCGACGATGATCGACTACGCTCAGGAGCATTTCAACCCGAGCCGGATCGGTTTCCTCGGCGAGTCGTACGGATCCGGGATCAGTCAACTCGTCGCCGCGCACGACCCGGACAACCGGGTCTCCGCGGTGGTCGCGCTCAGCACCTGGGGCAATCTCGCCACGTGCTTCTACAACAACGAGACGCGTCACCTGGCCGCGCTGACCGCGCTGCTCGACCTGACCGGCGGGCCCGTGGAGCGCAAGTTCGACGAGAGTACCCGGGCGCTGCTGCAGGACTTCCAGAACGGCGAGAACCTGGAAGAGATGATCGCATGGGGCACCGAGCGGGCGTCCGAGTCCTATGTCGAGCAGACCAACGACCGTGGTATCCCCACGTTGTTCTCGAACACCTGGCACGAGGGCCTGTTCCCGGCCAATCAGGTCGTCCGGACCTTCGAGAAGCTGACCGTCCCGAAGCGACTCAATATGTGGATCGGTGACCACTCCGTGCCCGAGGGGGCCGGCCTCATCGCGCCGCCGCCCCCGGGCGACGCGAATGTTCCGCTGCGCGAAGCGTTCGCGTGGCTGGACCATCACCTTCTGGGTGTGGAGAACGGCGTGGATGGATGGAGTGAGGTGAGCAATCAGATCATGTTCACCTACAAAACCGCCCCGGGTTCCCAGGGCAAACCTCAGATCGCCACGCCGGCGGTGCGTGAAGAGCGGAGCTCGTGGAGCGACGTCACCACCACGGTCCAGCAGCTTGGCTTGACGGACGCACGTGACGGCGCGGACGGCGCGCTCGGCGACGGCATAGATACGGGCTGGGAGCGGAGCTTTCAGGGCGGAGTCGACACCGAGGCCACCGCGATGGACAAGATCGTCGACACGGGCCAGCAAGAGTGGTCTGGCAACCCGAAGATCTACCGCACGGACCAGATCGACCGCAGCCACGCGATCGCGTGGGTCACCGCGCCGCTGTCCGCGGGCGCAGCGACGCGCCGGATCCGCGGCGCTCCGAAGCTGTCCCTGACCGTGCGTAGCACGGCCGGCGCGCTGACCTTGGTGGCCTATCTGTTCGACGTCGACCAGGCGGACACGGCCCGGATCATCACCCACGAGCCGATCACCTGCGAGGTGACGCCGGACGAGAACGTCAGCCTCACGTGGGATCTGCAGGTCGCCGCGTACGATGTGCCCGCGGGCCACCGGCTGATGCTCGTCGTTGATAGCAAGGACCCGCTGTACAGCAGCGCGAGTCTGGACGGCGACCAGATCACGATCAGCTCGCCATCGGGTACGCCGGCGAGCCTGGCGCTGCCGCTCGGCTGATCCACCATCTCCCGTCGGCGGCTTCGTCGGTTGCGGCTCGATGCGATGCGCGGTCGCTACTTGGTGGCGCCGGCGAGCGCGGACCCGCCAACCGTCAGCAGCGCCGCGAGGTCCTCGTCGTTGAACCGCAGCATGCCGCCGAAGAAGTAGTCGCGGCCGTAGCGCAGCGAATCGAACTGGGTCGGCACGTCGGAGTTGCCGGTCACGATCGGCAGCTCCGCGGGCTTGTTGAGCAGCTCGTCGACGCCGCCGAGCACGTAGAGGTGACGGAACAGCTCGAACGCCAGGGTCAGCTTGATCCGCGGGTAGGTGTCGAACGAGGCGTCGAACGCATCGACCGAGAACCGCAGATCGCGATCGAACCAGTGCATGTCGGCGTCGGCGCCCAGGCCGCCGGTCGACTCCTTGATGCCGTAGCGCAGGGTCAGCCACGAGAACCGCTTCGCGAACTGGAACGTGAACCGGATCTTGTCCTCGATGATCGTCTTGCGGATCCAGTGGTTCGGATCGACCGTCGGATCGAACGTCAGGGTCACGTCGGGGTACGCGCCGCGCGGCCCCTTCTCGAGCTCGATCAGGTAGAACTTGTCCGGCCGGGTGTGGAGCTCGACGGTGACGTAGTAGCGCGCCAGCCCGGCGAACACGTTGTACTCGGTGCGCAGCCCGACGTACGCCTTGAGCCCGAACAGCGTGCTGAGGAAGCCCTTGGCGTCGTCGGTGATCTGCTCGACGTTGTCCGCGATCGCCGGATCGTTGACCAGCCTGCCGAGCGTGCCCTTGTCGTCGTCGATCTTCTTGGTGATCGACTGGGTGTTGTCGATCACGCCGTCGAGCTTGTCGAGCTTGCCGCGCAGCGCCTGGCCGGTCTGGGTCAGCTCGTTCTTGGCGGTCGCGACCAGATCCTTGGCCTCGGCCGACGCGTCGTCGAGGTTGTGCAGGATCTCGTCGATCCGCGGGTCGGCGCCCTTGGTGATCGCGCGCAGGTCGGTCGTGATCTGCTCGATCTTCGCCATCGAGCGATCCGCGCGCTGGATGATGTCGCTGACCGTGCCGGCCTCGCGCTGGACCAGGCCGTCGACCCGGGTCGCGACCGACTGCAGCGGGCCGTTGACGATCCGCCGCACGTCCTCCGACAGATCGCGCACGCTCTCGAGCACGCGGTCGACGTTGGGCAAGGTCTGCTCCATGCGGTGCAGCAGCTGATCCGGCGTGGTGGCCTCGATCACATTCGGGATCTGGCGGCAGATGTCCGACTTGTGGCGATCGGAGTCCTTGTACGTCGGGCAGCCCGGCCCGAGCTTGGTGAACGACTGCCGCGTGCCGTCCGGCGCCTGCTTGATCTCCTCGCCGGGATCGATCTCGAGGTAGTTGTCGCCGAGCAGCGAGCGGGCCTTCTTGACGATCACCGCGCTGGTCCACACGGTGAGCTCGTTGTCGATCTTGAACGTGACCTTGGCGTAGCGGCCCTCGATCTCGAGCCCGATCACCTCGCCCTTGGGCAGACCGGCGACGACGACCTTGGTGCCCTTGGGCAGCCCCGATGCATCGCGGAACTTCGCGAACATCGTGTAGTTGTCCTTGCCGGCGGGATCCTGGCCGAGGTTCTTCCACACCAGGTAGCCGCCGATCGTCATCAGCAGGAACAGCACCCCGACGCGAACGCCGGCCGAGACCGACTTCACGGACGAGCTCCCGCGCATCTGCCGATGCACCCCAACAGCGCCTGGTCGCGCGAGCTCACCACCGAGCTGACCTTATACCGCCGGCCGTCCGCCATCATCCCTTGCTGGTGTGAAACAGCGACAGCAGGATGTCGGTCAAGAAGTAGTCGGCGACCAGGGTCGACACCGACGCGATCACCACCGCGCGCGTGGTCCCCATGCCGACGCCGCGGCCGCCGCCGGTGGCGTTGAAGCCCTGGAAGCAGCCGACGAGCGCGACCAGGAACCCGAAGAACACGCTCTTGATCAGGCCCTGGATCACGTCGTTGGGCTCGACGATGTCGCGCAGGTTGGCGACCCACTGGCCCTGATCGACGTGCTGGAGCACCACCGCGACCAGCCACGCGCCGCCCATGCCGATCACGAAGAACAGCAGCGTGAGGATCGGGGTGACGATCATCGCGGCGATCAGCCGCGGCAGCACGAGGTACTGGATCGGGTTGACGGCCATCGACTCGAGCGCGTCGATCTGCTCGGTGATCCGCATCGTGCCGAGCTCGGTCGCGATGCCGGCGCCGGCGCGCCCGGCGAGCATCAGCGAGGTCAGCACCGGCCCGAGCTCGATCGACAGC
Source organism: Kofleriaceae bacterium (assembly GCA_036271215.1). Taxonomy (GTDB): domain Bacteria; phylum Myxococcota_A; class Polyangia; order Haliangiales; family Haliangiaceae; genus JABFXX01. The sequence goes on from DATBBB010000414.1 coordinate 9,635, forward strand.
GCCTTGCCGGTGGTGCCGCCGGCGAACGACTCCAGGCCGAACTGGCGGAACGCGTACACCGACTGCAGCGACATCACCATGCCGGTGAAGCCGCCGACCAGGAGCACGATCGGCAGGCTGCCGAACCCGATGTACTCGCCGGCCTCGAGGTAGTTGGCGAACCGGAACGGCCGCCGCGGCAGCCACGACAGCGCGCGCGCGACCAGCAGCAGGTGGTTACCGAGCTGGTCGAGGAACCGGAACAGCGGCGCCGCCGCGCCCTTGATGCCGTCGACCACGGCGGTGCCGACGTTGCCGCTCGGTGGCTTCGGGGTGCCGGTGGCTTCGCCGCCGGACCGGCCGGACCGGGCCTCGCCGGGCCGCGCGGCGTCCGGTCCCGCGCCGCGCGCGCCGTTGCCGCCGGCGCCGCCATGGGCGCCGTTGCCGTTGCCGCTGGCGCTGTCGCCGCCGGTGCCCCCAGTACCCGTCGAGCCTGGGCCCAGGCCGGGCAACGTCAGCCCGGTGTCCGCGCCGCGGACATCGGTCGGCTCGCTGTCCGGATCGCGCGGCGTGGTCATCGCAAACCTCCGGGCTCTGCCGGCGGCTCTCCGACGTAGGTGCGCGGCACGCGCTTGCTCATTCCGCAGGTCACTTCGTACTCGGAAAGCCCGGCCCATGCACCATACTCGGCGACCGAGATCGATGCACCGCCGGACGCACGTCCGAGCAGCACCGCGGCGTCGCCCAGGGCAACTTCCGGCAGATCCGTGACGTCGGCGACAGCGATGTCCATGCTGATCAGGCCGATCAACGGCACCCGGCGGCCGCGGATCGCCGCGAACGCCCGTCCGCTGGCCCGCCGCGGCAACCCGTCGGCGTAGCCGAGCGGCAGCACCGCGACCCGGCTCACGCGCTCGGCGCGCCACGCGGCGCCATAGCCGACGCTGCTCCCGACGCCAACCGTGCGGAGCTGGGCGACCTCGGTCACCAGCCGCATCGCCGACTGGCGCGGCGCGGTGTCATCCGCCGGCCACCGGCCGTTGCCGTAGATCGCGATCCCGGTGCGCACCAGGTCCAACCTTGCCTCCGGAAACAGCAACGCGCCGCTGCTGTTGGCGGCATGTCGCACGCGCAGCGGCGCCCCGGCGGTGGTCACCGCGCGATCGATCTCGCGAAACCGCCGCAGCTGGTCGCGGGTCATCGACGCGGGATCGTCGGGGTCGTCGCTGTCGGCGCACGCGAAGTGCGTCATCAGGCCGACGATCGCCACGCCCGCGCGGCCGGCCTCGATCGCGAGCGCGGCGGCGTCCTGGCTCGGCACGCCGAGCCGGCCCATCCCGGTGTCGACCTTGAGGTGGGCGTCGACCGTGCGGCCGCGCCGGCGCGCCACCGCCGCGAGCAGCGCCAGATCCTCGGTGCCGCCGATCACCGGCGTCAGCCCCGCCATCACCATGTCGTCCTCGCCGCCGTGCTGGCTGGGGCCCATCACGAGCACCGGCGCCGTCACCCCGGCGTCGCGCAGCGCCACGCCCTCCTCGACGAGGCTGACCGCGAACCCCGCCGCGGCCCGCGCCGCCGCCAGCGCGCGCGCCACCGCGATCGCGCCGTGGCCGTAGCCGTCGGCCTTGACCACGGCGAAGACATCAGCGCCGGTCACCGCGCGGACCGTGCGCGCGTTGCCGATGATCGCGGCGAGGTCGACTTCGACGCGGGTGCGCCGGATCATCGTCGACGACTCCATGGCGACGCCATCTCGCGCTGGATCCCCTCGCATGTCAAGCCAGCCAAGCCGTTCGGCGGCGGTGCGCCCGGCGGTGAACCAGATCCGGCGATCCATCCACAGAAAGCTCGCACGCGCGGCAGAAAGCTCGCACGCGCGGCGGCCCTGGCGATCCCAGCGGCCCGCGCTTGCCGCCCGGATCGGCTTCGACCATGGTCGGCGATCGTTCGTGCGGCAGGGCGCGCCGGCCCACTGTCCGCGGCCCACAGACCTGTCAGACGCCACGCGCGAACCCGCCCGACACCGGGCGCAGCCCGGCAAGCCCGCCGCGGGCGAGCTCACCGTCGGTAATCGTCTGGTGCCAGTTGGCACCACCGGCGGTCTGGCTGGCGCTCCCACTGGGAGACCAACCCCCAGGGCAGCTCGATCGCACTTGCAACCGATTTGCCTTACGTGAACTTCGTCGATCGGTCGTCTTCGAGACGCGCTGCGCCGTGCGCCCGACTCAGGACATTTCGATCCGGCCGTGTGTCGAATCGAAACGCCAGGGTCAGATCACCTCAGCTCAGATCACCTCAGCTCAGGCGGCCTTCTTCTTCTCGGCGCGCTCGATCAGCGCCGGCGTCACCACCAGCGAGCGGCCGCGCGGGATGATCAGCCCGTCGCGCGCCAGCTGGTTGAACGCGCGCGAGATCGTCTCGCGACAGCTGCCGATCATGTTGGCGAGCTCCTGCTGCGTCGGACGGCGGCGAACCACCAGCCCGTCGGGGCCCGAGGCGCCCTCTTCGCGCGCCAGCCCGACCAGGCGGTGGATCAGGCGCTCGTTGACGTCACACAGCGCGAGCTGCGCGATCGTCTCGTCGGCGCGGCGCAGCCGGCGCGCCATCTCGCCGAGCAGGTTCAGCGCCGTGCGAGCGTGGGTCTGGATGTGGCGCATCAGATCCTCGCGCGACAGCACCAGCAGCGTCGTCGGCTCGATCGCCAGGCAGTGCGCCGAGCGCGGCGCCTGGTCGAACAGCGACATCTCGCCGAACGAGTCACCCGAGCGCAGCAGCGACAGCGTCACTTCCCGGCCGCTCTCGCCGAAGATCACGACCTTCACGCGGCCCGACATGATCACGAACATCGCGTCGCCCGGCTCGTCCTGTGCGACCACCGCCGATCCGACCGGCACCTTGCGAACGGTCACCCGGCTCGTGAGATCCTCGATCGCTGTGATCGGCAACGCCGCGAACAGCGGGGCTCGTGCGATCGTGGCGCGGATCCGCGCGGGATCCTCGCCTGCGTTACGCGGATCTAACGCCCGCAACGTGGGCATCGAGGCGGGTGACATAAGCGGACGTGCGATTCCTAGCGTCATAGACGAAGCTCCTGGGGTGACGACCTACCGAGGTTCACTTCTCTACAAAGGATGTGCCTGCACGCCCCATCCGGATTGTCCAACGCGGTTTCAGTCACTTGCCACTTATCCCACACTCGTTCACTGTGACTGATACTTCACAGCCGGTCGCGTTACCATGTCATTGATGTCGTTGTCCTTACATCTAGCCCACTGCGACACCCTGTTGGGAGGAGTTCTGCCCTGGGGCGAGCCACCCCGGGGGCGTGGTGGTAGGTTCCGCTCGATGTCGGCCAGCATCGATGTGGTCATCAACGGACAGCCCCGGACAGTGAACCAAGGCACGACGATCGCCGGCCTCATCGGCGACCTTGGGCTCGCCGGCAAGCCCGTCGCCGTGGAGCGCAACCGCGAGGTCGTCCCTCGCGCCCAGCACGCCTCGACCGAGCTTGTCGCCGGCGACCATCTCGAGGTCGTCACGTTCGTCGGAGGAGGCTGACCCATGACCGTGCCCACATCCGCACCTGACACCTGGACCCTCGGCGCCAAGACCTTCCGCTCGCGGATCATCGTCGGCACCGGCAAGTACGCGTCCAACGACGAGACGCGCGACGCGCTCGCCGCCTCGGGCGCCGAGATCGTGACCGTCGCGCTCCGCCGCGTCGATCTGTCGAGCAAGCACACGGTGCTCGACGCCATCGATCGCACCCGCTACGTGCTGCTGCCCAACACCGCCGGCTGCTACACCGCCGACGAGGCGATCCGCACGCTGCACCTGGCGCGCGAGCTCGGCATGGACGAGCTGGTCAAGCTCGAGGTCATCGGCGACCCCAAGACCCTGTTCCCCGACAACACCGCGACCGTCGAGGCCGCCCACCGCCTGGTCAAGGACGGCTTCAAGGTCCTGCCCTACTGCTCCGACGACCTCGTCACCTGCAAGCGGCTCCAGGACGCCGGCTGCCTCGCCGTCATGCCGCTCGCCGCGCCGATCGGCTCGGGCCTGGGCATCCGCAACCCGCACAACATCCGGCTGATCATCGAGAACCTCTCGGTCCCGGTGATCGTCGACGCCGGCGTCGGCACCGCGTCCGACGCCGCGCTCGCCATGGAGCTCGGCTGCACCGCGGTCCTCATGAACACCGGCATCGCCGGCGCCAAGCACCCGGTCCTCATGGCCGAGGCGATGCGGCTCGGGATCGACGCCGGCCGCAAGGCGTTCCTCGCCGGCCGGATGCCGCGCCGCGACTACGCCAACGCCTCGTCGCCCACCACCCAGCTGATCGAATAGATGCCGGCGGCCCCGGGCGCCGCGCCGCCCGCTCCGTCGATCGCGTCCGACGCCACGCGAGTGCAGCGCGACCCGGCGGGCGAAACCACACGATCGCAGCGCGACCCGGCAGGCGACGCCACACGGCATGCATCGTGTGCCGTGCTGCGCGTCGTCGCGATCACCGACCGCCGCCTCATGGTCCCCGCCGACGTGCTCGCCGCCGGCGACTGGGCCGCGATCACCCGCGCCTTCGGCGACGCCGTCGGGCGCGCCGTTGCCGGCTGCCCCCCCGGCACCATCGCCGTCCAGGTCCGCGAAAAAGACCTCGACGGCGGCCCGCTCCTGGCGCTGGTCCGCGCCGCCCAGGCCGTATGCGACCGCGTCCTCGTCAACGATCGCCTCGACGTCGCCCTCGCCGCCGGCGCCTACGGCGTCCACCTCCCCGAGCGCGGCCTCGCCCTCGCCGACGCCCGTCGCCTCGCCCCCTCGCTCGTCCTCGGGGCCTCGCGCCACCTGCCCACCGCCAGCGCCGGTGCCGGTGCCGCCGGCGGCGCCAGTGCCGCGGCCGGCGCGGCCACGCCATCCAGTGCCGCGGCCACGCCACCCAGTGCCGCAGCCACGCCATCCAGTGCCGCGGCCGGCATCGCCACGCCACCCAGTGCCGCGGCCGACATCACCACGCCATCCAGTGCTGCGGCCGGCATCGCCGCGCCATCCAGTGCCGCGATAGATACCTCCGTCATCCTCGCCAGCGCTGCAGCCGCTGGCGCCGACCTCATTCAGCTCGGCCCGATCTGGCCGACACCCTCTAAGCCCGGCGCCCCGACCCTCGGCCCTGCCGTGCTCGGCGTTCCCCGCAGAGCCGCCGCCCTCGTTGCAGCTGCGGGCGATACCTCCCTTCGCTCTGCCGTCAGAGCGATCGACGCTCCTTCGCCTCCCGTCACCCTCGTCGCCGTCGGTGGAATCGACAACCCGGCGCGTGCCGAGGCCGCGGCGGCTGCGGGTGCCGATGCCGTCGCCGTCATCCGCGCCGCCTGGACCGGCGCATCCCTCACACCCTTCATCGAGGCCGTCGCGCGCGGCCTCGCGGCACGCGCCGCCGGCTCCGTCCCAGCCAGCGCCCCCTGATCTCGCCCGCGCCCACGTGGGCGCAGCGGCTTGCACCACCACGCGCCCGGTTGCCATCCTTCAGGCCTCCGGATCCCCACATCAAGAAGCAGCTTCGTCCGCTCCCCCACTTGCGCAGCCCCGCCGGCTCAGGTACCAGTTACGCCTCACCACGCCGCTGTAGCTCAGTGGTAGAGCAACGGTTTCGTAAACCGTAGGTCCCCGGTTCAAACCCGGGC
>DATBBB010000415.1:0-8726 GCA_036271215.1 Kofleriaceae bacterium
CGCGCCCAAGCTCAACGGGATCCACGTCGGCTTCCCGTACGTCACCCAGTTCATCATGGAGCGCAACGCCAAGCGGCTCACCGAGGCGGCTGCCCAGGCGGCTGCCCAGGCCAAGTCCGCCGCCGATCCCGCCAAGCCGCCGGCGAGCACCGCGACCGATCCGAGCCCCAAGGTTGTCGACGAATCCGAAGCGCTGCTGAATTGAACCGCGCACCGGACGCGCGTGATAGCGTCGGCCTCGATGTTCGACATCGTGGTCGCAGCGGATCTCGACTGGGGTATCGGCAAGGGCAACGCGCTGCCGTGGCCGAAGCTGCGCGGCGATCTCCAGCACTTCAAGCGGACCACGTCGACCGCGAGCGAGGGCCGGCGCAACGCGATCGTGATGGGCCGCAAGACCTGGGAGAGCAAGGAGGTCGCGGGCAAGCCGCTGCCGAACCGGATCAACGTCGTGGTGTCGCGCGGCACGCTGACCCTGCCGCCCAGCGTCGTGCTCGCCGGCTCGCCCGATCAGGCGCTCGCGATCGAGGGCGTCGACACGATCTTCGTGGTCGGCGGCGCCGGCCTGATCCGCGGCGTGATCGAGCGCCCCGACCTGCGCTACGTGTACCTGACCCGGGTGTTCCAGCACTACGAGTGCGACGTCCAGATGCCCAACCTCGACACCCACGGCTTCGTCCGCGACGTGTGGGACGGCCAGCGCGAGACCGAGGAGTTCGAGGTCCGCTACCGGATCGAGCGCCTGAAGCGCCGATAGGCGCGCGGGCCCAGCGCTACACCGCGACCGGGAACTTGATGAACGCGTGGTGCTGGTAGCCCTCGAGCGCGATGTCCTCGTAGCGCTGCGCGAGCACCGGCTTGTCGGCGAGCACCAGGCGCGGCAGCGGCAGCGGCGCGCGCGCGAGCTGGATCTTCACGCCCTCGACGTGGTTCAGGTAGATGTGGGCGTCGCCGAACGTGTGGATGAAGTAGCGCGGCTCGAGCTTGCACTCCTTCGCGACCATCGCGGTCAGCAGCGCGTAGCTCGCGATGTTGAACGGCACGCCGAGCGCGAGATCGGCCGAGCGCTGGTAGAGCTGGCAGTCGAGCGCGTTGCCCTGGACGTAGAACTGGAACAGCGCGTGGCACGGCTGCAGCTTCATCGCCGGTAGATCGGCGACGTTCCAGGCGCTGATCACGATGCGGCGCGACGTCGGGTCGCGCTTGATCGTCGCGATCGCGTCGGACAGCTGGTCGATCCCGCCCTCGGCACCCGCGCCCCAGTGCCGCCACTGGTGGCCGTAGATCGGCCCGAGCTCGCCGTGCTCGTCGGCCCACGCGTCCCAGATCGGCGTGTGCTGGGTCAGGTCGTCGTGGATGTTGGTCGAGCCGCGCAGGAACCACAGCAGCTCGCGGACCACCGCCGGGAACAGGACCTTCTTGGTGGTGACCAGCGGGAAGCCGTCGCGCAGATCGAACCGGGTCTGAGCGCCGAACAGCGAGATCGTGCCGGTGCCGGTGCGATCGGTGCGGCGCTCGCCGTGCTCGAGCACGTGGCGCAGGAGATCGAGGTACGGCCGCATGGCGGTCATATAGCACCCACCACGCCCGACTGCGCCCCGACTGCGCCTCGACCGCGCCTCGACCGCGTAAGATGGCCGCGGTGGAACCGATCCCGGTCACGATCGCCGAGTTGCTCGAGCGTTACGACGGCGTGCTGCTCGACGCCTACGGGGTGCTGGTCGATGCCCGCGGCCTCCTGCCGGGCGCCGCGGCGCTGATCGGCGAGCTGACCCGGCGCGGCACGCCGTTCGCGGTGGTCACCAACGACGCGTCGCGCTCGCCGGCGACCTACGTCGAGCGGTTCGCGCGGCTCGGGCTCGCGATCGACCCGGCGCGGATCGTGACCTCGGGGAGCCTGTTGCCGGCGTACTTCCGCGACCGCGGGCTCGCGGGCGCCCGGACCTGCGTGCTCGGCACCGCCGACTCGATCGCCTACGTCCGCGACGGCGGTGGGGTGCCGGTCGAGCTCGCGCCGGGCATGGCGATCGACGCGCTCGCGGTGTGCGACGACGCCGGCACGCCGTTTGTCCACGGCATCGAGCTCGCGTTCTCGGCGATCGTGCGCGCGGTCCACGCCGGCCGCACGCCGGCGCTGGTGCTGCCCAACCCCGACCTGATCTATCCCAAGGGCGACGCCGAGTACGGGTTCACCGCCGGTGCGATGGCGCTGCTGATCGAGGCCGCGCTCGCCCGCCGGTTCCCGGCCGCGGGGCTGGTGTTCGATCGGCTCGGCAAGCCGGCGCCCGCGCTGTTCGCCGAGGCCCGGCGCCGGCTGGGCACGCCGCGCGTGGTGATGATCGGCGATCAGCTCGAGACCGACATCGCCGGGGCGCGCGCGGCCGGGATCGACGCCGCGCTGCTCGCCGGCGTGTCGCACTGGACGCCCGGCGGCGGCGCCGCCGCGGGGATCATCCCGCGCTACCTGCTCGCGTCGCTCGCGCCGTGACCGCGCAGCCGGGCGATCCACGCCTCGAGCTCCGGCGGTAGCCCGCGTTCGAACCGCACGCGCTCGCCGGTCGCCGGGTGGGTGAAGCCGAGCATCGCGGCGTGCAGCGCCAGCCGGGGCGCGCGCGGGACGAACGTCCGCGACGCCTCGCCACCGTGCTGGTGATCGCCTGCGACCGGGGTGCCGAGCCCGGCGAGGTGGATCCGGATCTGGTGGGTCCGGCCGGTCTCGAGCCGCACCGCGACCAGGGTCGCCCCGGCGAGCGGCTCGACCACGTCGACGTGGGTCACCGCGCGCTTGCCCTGGATCGGGCGATCGACGATCTGCGGCGCGACCTGGCCGATCGCGACCGCGCGGTACTCGCGATCGACGTCGTGGCGGACGAACGCATCGCCGAGCCGCTTGTTGGCGTCGCGGGTCCGCGCGAACACCAGGAGCCCGCTGGTCGGCAGGTCGATCCGGTGGACCAGATAGACCTCGCCGTGGCGCTGCGCCAGCTGGTCGAGCAGATCGCCGCGATCGCTCTCCGGGGTCGGCGCGGTGACCAGGCCGGCGGGCTTGTCGACGACGATGATGTGATCGTCGAGGTGGACGAGCACCGGCGCCGGCGGTGGCTCGCTGCGCGTGATCGCGCCGCCGACGTTGACCTCGATCAGCTGGCCGGCGCGCACCGGCCGCCCCGCGACCTTGACCCGCGCCCGATCGACGAACACGCCGCCGAGATCGATCACCGCGCGCGCCTTGCGCCGCGACAGTCCGGCGATGTGCCGCGGGATGACCTGATCGAGCCGCAGGCCGGCCTCGTCGGCCGCGACCGCGAACTTGGTGACGGCTACCAACCGTCGCCGTCGTCGCCCATGTTGCGGCGCTTCTTCTTGCGATCGTCGGCGGCACCACCGCCGCGCTCCTTGTCCTTGTCGCGCTCGTTGCGGCGCTTTCGGCCATCACCGCCGCTCGGTGGGCCGCCGAAGCTGGGCCGCGGCGGGCCGCCGAACCCGGATCGGGGCGGGCCGCCGAAGCTGGGCCGCGGCGCACCACCGCCGGGGGCGCCGCCGCTGGGAGCACCGCCCGCGCCGCCGTAGCCACCGCCGCTGGGGCCGCCGCCGCTATATCCCCCGCCGCCCGGTCGCGGGCCGAACGAGCGCGGCGGACCACCCGGGCCGCCCGGGCCACCGGGACCGCGCGCCTCGCGCTCGCGCGCCTCGTTGATCCGGAGCATGCGGCCGTCGAGATCCTGACCGTCGAGTTGCTGCAGCGCCTGCTGCGCGAACTCCGGGGTCGACATCTCGACGAAGGCAAAGCCGCGGGAGCGTCCGGTCTCACGGTCCATGATGATGGACACGCTGGTCACTTCACGGCCGTTGGCACCGAATGCTTCTCTGAGGGAGTCTTCGGTCGTGTTGTAGTTCAGGTTGCCCACATAGAGCTTCGTTCCCACGGACAGTCTCCTGAAGATTCAGCTGGAAGTCGGTTATGCCGGGATGCGCCCGAGCGGGTTGATAACAAGTGAGAGGCCCACAGCGCCCCTCACGTGGCCTTGACGTTAACACGGTCGCTGCCAGCTAGATCACATCGCTCGTTCGTGAATTGACTGGCCCCTGGGGTTTGGCGCTAGATTGCCGGGTCTAGGGGGATACCTTGAATAAACTCGCAGGGGTGGTCTTGATTGCCCTGGCGTCCACCCGGGCCCAGGCCGAGCAGCCGCAGGTCTCGCGGGCCGCCCAGAGCGCCTGGGCCGCCCAAAGCGTCCAGAGTGCCCAGAGCGCTCAGGTCTGGCGGACCGCGGGGGCCGCCCCGGCGGCGGCGGCCAACCCGATGGCCACCATCGCCGACGTCTACGCCTGGATGAATGGCTCGAACATCGACCTGGTCATGGACGTCTCGCCGCTCGACGACGGCAGCCACAGCTTCGATCCGTCGGTCCAGTACGTGTTCCACCTGACCAGCAAGCCCGGCCTGGGCTTCAACATGCCCGGCCTGGGCACCGAGACCCGGGTGATCCTGCAGTTCGCGTCGAGCACCAGCGTGCAGGGCTGGGTCACCGACCCCACCGGCACCACGACCAAGGACTACGTGACCGGCGACCCGAGCAACCCCGCCGGCATCACGTCGATCCACGGCAAGATCCGGGTGTTCGCCGGGCCGCGCTCCGACCCGCGATTCTTCAATGCCACTGGATTTGCCAGCGGCCTCGCCCAGCTCGGCACCGAGCTGACCGCCAAGGACGGCGCCGGCTGCCCGGTGATCAACGGCTCCCAGTCGGCGAGCATCCGAAATCTGTTGACCACCGGCGGCGACACCTATGACAAGAAGAACGTCATGGCGATCGTCGTCGCGGTCGACAAGTCGCTGGTCAACCTCACCGGCAACACCACCGTCGCGGTGTGGGGCTCGACCCATGCGGGATCGTGACCGTGTGACCGGCGCGCTCGCCGGCGCGCTCGCGCTCGCGGCCGCGCTCGCCGGCTGCGGCGGATCGTCGGCCGCCCGGGATGCCGGCTCCGTCGGTGACGATGACGGCGGCGGTCCCCCCGACGGCGCGGGCATGCCGCCGCCGCCCGCGCTCGGCGCGCAGATCGATCGGATGGGCCGGCCCGGCATCGCCGACTTCCTGGTCGCGGTGTTCCCGGCGTCGGGCCCCGACCCGGCGTCGCAGAAGGACGCGTACAACCGCGCGTCGGATCCGACGCTGTGGCGGACCACGACGCTGCGCACCAACGTCGTGGTCGAGGACGAGCTCAAGGCGAACATCGCCGCGTTCGACGCGATCGACACCTCCCAGGTCCAGAACATGCTGACCCTGCCGGGGTGCGGCAACACGCTCGGCTACTCGCCGCCGGTCAACCTGCTGGCCTACCGCGGGATCGCCGACCTGCTCGCCGACGACGAGCTCTACGTCGACACCTCGCGCGCCACGTGCACAGTGTACCTCGCGCTCGAGCTCGAGTACGCCAACGGCGGCTCGCCGGTCCACATGGCGTGCGGCGGCCGGATCCCGGCGTACGACGCGCTCGACGTGCTGTACGAGGTGCTGGCCTCGGGCGCCGACGGGCTCGACCAGGCCAACAACTTCGCCCCGCGGCTCCACAGCACCGCGACCGCGCACGCCGACACCAAAGATACGTTCCCGTTCCTCGGTCCGCCGAACCCGTAGCCACCGAACGTGCCCTGGGGATGCCCTGGGGATGCCGGAAGTCGCGCCGGCCGGGCCCGGAAGTCGCGCCGGCCGGGCGCCAACCGCGGGTCTTACCGTATCCTGTGCGCGGTCAATGGGGCCGCTTCCGTACCCGCATCGTGCGACGTTCCTCGCGAGCGCGCTCCGCGTGTCCGACGAGCAGGCCGCGCTGGTCCCGTACCTGGCGCGGCTGATCTCGGTGATCGTGTTCGATCGCCTGGTGCGCCACCCGGTGGTCACGCTCGGCGATCACGATGACGAGCGGTTGACCGACGACCAGCACCGGCTGATCGATATCCGCCACCCGCAGGTCGAGGACTCGATCGACTGGTTCTTCCGGGTGTCGCGCCGCCACGAGGTCCTGTGGTTCGAGCTCGACTTCGTCGAGCCGCGGCCACCGGTGCTGCGCGCGCGCCGGCCGTACGGCGCCGGGCCCGCGGGCGCGCCGGCCGGACCGGGCCCGACCGATACCTGGGTCGCCGGGGGCGATGCCGCGCTGTCGGTGCAGCTCGACCACTGCCTCGCGCAGTGGCTGGCCGCGCGCCGGCTGCCGGCGATCGATCCGCTGCCCGGGTTCACGCGCGACGAGCTGCGCGGCGTGGCCGAGCGCCTGGTCGCCGCCGACGATCTGCTCGTCCAGGGCCGCGAGCTCGGCATCGTGCCCAAGTCGCTGACCCAGCCGCCGCAGCACCTGCCGGTGCCGTTCCTCCGCGTGCTCGCGGAGCTGTCGCGCGACGACGCGCGCACGCTCGATTCGATCATCCTCAAGCTCGATCCGACGCACCCGGTGGCGCGGCGCAACCGCTACGTCGCCGGCCTGGTCGACGGCGCGGTCGACCGGCGCGACATCCTGCCGCTGACCCGGGAAGCGCCGATGTACGCCAAGCCGCACCTGTCGATCTGGGGCGAGCCGTTCGCGGCCGACCGGCCGATCGAGAACATGGGGGTGCGGCACCAGGGGATCGCGGCGAGCCTGATGCCGGCCAACCCGTACGCCTGTCACAACTACTCGCTGCAGCTCGCCGAGGACGAGCGCCGCGAGGAGAGCTATCGCTGGGCCGATCGGGCAACCGTGGTCGCGCCGCAGCTCGGTGCCGCACACCTCGATTGCGTGCGGCGGCTGCGCCAGGTCGGCCGGCCCGGCCAGGCGTTCGCCGAGGCGCAGTATCGCTGCCGCGAGATCCTCGACCGCGCCGAGGCCGGCAAGCTCGCCGCCAGCGACTGGCAGGCGCCGCACCATGCCGCGCTGCTCGTCGCGTTCGTCCACCTCGACGTCGGCCGGCTCGCCGAGGCGATCGAGCTCGGCGACGAGGTCCTCGCCCGGCTGCCCGACGAGCCGGGGGTGCGCGAGGCGTTCGCGTGGGCCCACAGGCGGATCGCGCACTGGAAGACCGATCCGCGGCTGCTCGCCCGCGCGTACGCCTGGGAGGGCTACCACCGCGGCGATGTCGGCCGCGTGCTCGCCGGGCTGATGCGCGGCCGGATCACCGACGACGAGGACGCGAGGATGCTGATCGATGCGCTGTGCACGGTCGGCCGCGCCGATCAGGCCGAGACCGCGGTCTGGCAGTGCGCCGGGCTGCCCGGGGTCGGCGCCGGGACCACGGTGCTCGGCGACGGCAAGGCGCGGCTCGCCGCGGCCAAGGCGCTGATCCTGACCGGCGATCTCGACGCCGCGCTCGAGCAGATCCAGATCGTGCAGCTGCGGCGCAGCCAGAGCCGGCTCGAGGCCGAGATCAACCGGCTGTGGCGGCTCGCCGCGATCTGGCCGGCGCGCGAGTGGCAGCACGCGATCGAGCGCCGCCGCGCGCTCGGCGCCACGACGCTGGCGCAGCTGGCGACCCGCGATCTGTGCGACTTCGTGCCCGGCGTCGCACCCGAGCTCGCCCGCCAGGTGCTCGGCGAACCCCGCCCGCTGGTGCTCGATCCGCTGTGGATCGCCGAGCTGCTCGCGGCGGTCCCGGCGGCGCACGGCTCGTCGGCGGCGATCCTCGAGCGGCTCGCGCCGCCCGCGCGGGCCACGCTCGCGGCCGCCGATGCCCTGGCCCAGGACTGGTGGACCGTGCTCGTGCCGTCGGCGCGCGACCGCGATGCCCACGCCGCCGGGGCGATGCTCGCGCTCGGCCTCGCGCTCGCCCACTACTTCGTCGCCGTGTCGGGTCCGCCATCGCCGATCGCCGGCGCGTACCGCCACATCGCGACCGAGGCGCTGCACCTGGTGCGCCGCGCGCGCTACCAGATCGAGCCCGGCGCGATCGCCGCGCTGCTCCGGATGCTCGACTGGGTCGGCGATGCCCCGGACTGGCTGCTCGATACCTGGCTGCTGCGGGTCGAGCGCGCGCTCGATCTCGAGGCCGAGCACGGCGCGTACCTCGACGGCATGGTCGCCGAGCTGCCGCGGGTCGCGCGGCTGGTGCGCGGCGACGAGCGGCTCGGCTGGGAGCTGCGGCTCGCCCACGATCTGTCGCGCGATCCGTCGCAGTACGAGCCGGCGGCGGCGCTGTTCGCGCGCGCCGCGCGCGCGGTCGAGGCCGGCGGCGTGCTGCGCGCGTGGTCGGGCGCGGCGATGGCGGCGGCCGCCGCGCCCGCGGTCCAGCTCGACGTCCACTGGCGCGCGGCGCTGGCCAACCCGACCGGGGTCGCCGGGCCGTGGCTGCGGCTCGCGCACGCGCTGTTCACCGCGGGCCACCGCGACGATGGCTTCGAGGCGGCGTGCCGCGGCGTCGCGGCGTGCACCGAGCCGCAGCGCGCCCGGGTGCTCGCCGACCTCGCGCCGGTGTGGAAGGCCGCGGGCGTCCCCACGCCGTTCGACGGCGCCGCCGCGTTCGACCGCGGGGTCGCCGCGGCGGCCCAGGACCAGCTCGACGTCGCGATCGCGCACCTGCAGTGGGCGGCGGCGGTCGAGCCGACCAGCGTCCAGCGCGCGCACTGCCTGGCGGTCGCGCTCGCCCGGCTCGGCGAGGCCCACGAGGCGATCCGCGTGCTGTCGCCGCACGAGCGCACCGACGCGCCGCGCCTGATCGGCCGCGCGCTGGTCGAGTGCGGGCGCGACGCGCTCGCCGT
>DATBBB010000416.1:0-20515 GCA_036271215.1 Kofleriaceae bacterium
CAGCGCTTCGCATATTCGCGCGCGAACGTTTCGACGTCAGCGCAGTGCTCGGAGAGCGGGACAGCGCGACCTCCGTGGAACGAGTCGTCGCCATCGGTCGTCAGCTCCACACCGTCTTCGAGCGTCTCTTCGGGCTGAAGCGCGCGTCGAAGGTCGGCGATGGGCACACGCTTCGCCTCGAGAACGGTCCACGCGGGATCGCCCAGCACGACGAGCGAGCCGCGCCCCTTCGCGAGCTTCTCGGCCCAGAGGCGCTTCCATGCTGGCCAATCATTGTTCGCGGCAAGGGCCCCGAGCGCGTCGCGGGTGTCGTCAGGCTCATCAAGCGGCAGCGCGAGTCCCAGCTTGGCGACGACGATGGGATGTAGCCGCAGCATAGGTCGTGCGCGCGCGAACAACTCGGCCTGCTCGGCACGGTCTTGAACCGGCTCGGTCGAGGTGGCGTCGAAGCAACCGCTGCGGATGCCGCCATAGCTCGCAGGCACGACGATGGTATCGCCGGGCTTAAGCGATGGCTCGGTGTCCGACTGTGCGCAGACGATCTCACTCCGGTCGCCGCGCCAACGGAGCGCGACTCGCCCCGTCGTCTTCGGCTCGCCGCTATCGTCGGGTGTCGCGCCCTCAGTGTCCCCCAGATCGTGTATGGGCTGGTTCGCGAGCCAAGCCCGCGCCGTCACGAACGGTAAAGGGATGGCTTCGAGGCTCGAAGGTCGAACTGCCGCGACGGCGGACGTCGCAGAATCGACGTCTCCACGCGCGAGCACCTCCTCGCTGAGATCGGCGCGCCAGACGACCTGCACGTCCGCGGAGCCCGCGCTCGGTCCGTGAAGCCAGAGGCTCACGTCGGGGAGCTGGCTCGGTGCGGGCGAGGTCTGCGCCCAGAGGTCGAGGTATGCAGGGAGCAGCGTCGGCGCGCTGGGCTTTGGCGCGAGCATCTTCGTCAGGTTGTCGTCGGTAGGAACCTTGATCGCAAGGACGCCAAAATCCACCAGCGCCCTCCTGGCGATCTGCGCGTCGGCCTGCGTCTTTGCGTCCCCACGGAGCTTCTTGGCCTCGTCTTTGAGCTTCCTCAGCTCGTCCTTGAGCGTCTTCGGACGCTCTTTCTGCTGCTCCTTGAACCACTTGACGGTCTCGGCGATGGCCGTGCCGTACACCGGATCGTCCTTGGCCGACTTGTCGTAGACGATGACACTCTCGGCCTTTTCATAAATGCCGAGCCGATCGACGCGGCCGAAGCGCTGGCGCAGGCTGTCGAGGCTCGCGGCCTCGGTGACGAGCGCGTCGAAGTCGAAGTCCGCACCGGCCTCGATACACTGGGTGCCGACGATGATGCGCTTCGGGCTGTCGTCGCTCCGATTGCGCCCCGTCTGCACTGCAGGGCGCAGTTCGCGCAACACGTCGTCACGGTCCAGCGGGCGCATGCGGCCTGTGAGCAGCGTGACTGTGGCCTCGCTTCCGAGCACCTCGGTTAGCTGTCGCTCGATCACGCTCGCGCTCGCGACACGGTTGACCACCACGGCGATCGTGCGATGCCGTTCGAGCAGTGTTTTCGCTTGGTCGACGCACGCCTTCTCCAGGGCGGTTCGATCCTCCACCTCCACGAGGCGCGAGGGTTTGCTCGCGTGCAGGCGCGGCCCGAGCGGCGAGTCGGGCTGCTTCTCGTCGTCGAGCAATGCGAATGGCGGCTCTGCTCCCGCGCCCGGCGTTGCGGATAGGAACGCGTGCGAGAACCGCGTGGTCACGCCGCTTCCCGAGAAGCGCGTCCGAAGGCGTGCGAGCTGATCGAGGGTCTGCCGAAACGGCTCGGAGAGGTGCACCTCGTCGAGGAGGAGCAGCGTGTCGTTGGCAAGTAGGCCCGCGTGCACCGGCTTCATGCCTGGGCTCACGCCGTAGCCCTGCATGAGCATCCGCGAGCCGACCTGATCGACAGTCGAAGCGATGACGAGCGGCTGATCAGGGGTGCGTGCCCAGCCGTCGTCCTTCGGCATGCCGCCGCGCAGCGTGAACACGCCGAGCGGCTCCTCCCCCGAGCGTGTCAGGGAGCGCAGTCGATTCGCGACCTCGACGACGACAGGCTCGGTGCTCGACAGCAACGCACGTAGGATCACGCGACCGCGCTCGGCGACCTGATCGACGACGATGCGCCGATCGACGACCATCGCAACACGACGAGGACACCAGCGATCCTCGATCTGGTTCATCGCGTCGAGCGCGAGGGCGAAAACCGCGATGTCGATGCACGTCGTCTTGCCTGCGCCCGTCGGCAGATCGAGCACGCGCGGCCATGCCTTGTCGGCAACGATCTTCTCCAGGAGGCGCTGCTGCCAGGCGAAGGGCTGCTTGTCGCCGTGTACGGCCGCATGGAACGCGCCGAAGGCCGATTCCGTAAGCGTCATCGATCCTCCACGGGCAGGCAGAGACCGAGGCCGAAGTAGCGACCCGCGCCAACCAGGAGCGGACCTTGGACGTGAACATCGAAGCGGATGTCAGCATGAACGCGCATGCGCGGCGTGCGACCGGGTCGCCCAGGCCACGGTAGAAAGCTGTGGACGTGCTGCGCGCCGGGGAGCAGCGGAGCGAGCGATACCTCAACCGAGACGGGGCGAACGCCGACGACGTGGAAGCACGCGTCGCTGATGCTCCGCTGTGCCTCCTGCGCAGCCTTGTGGGCGGTGCGTTCCTGATTGCTGCGCAGGTTGCCAGGGTTCTTGTCGAGCGCGATCGGCGTCGCGGTGATGAAGCGCGTGGAGGCGCGACACCACCGCATCGGATCAAGGGCGGCTTTCGCCGACACGTCCATGCGACGAACGACGAAGGGCGGGAGCGTCCCGCCCGCGAGCGTCAGCGTACCACGTTCGTCGGCGCGCTCTTTCTCCCACTTCGCGACCAGGCGCAGCAGCACGTCACGGTCGCTCTTGGGAAGCTCGCGAGGCAGCACCAAGGCGCAGCCCATGAGGGCACCGTCGGCGCGCTCGTGCCAGACGAACGGGAGCGGGACGAACGCGACATGCGGCTGTTCCGCTGGGCCACGCTCTGCGTGACCCGAGAGTGTCGCTGGGAGATCTTGGCTGCCGTGAAGCTCGACCAGCGCGCCGCGCAGCGCACGCGAGAGATCGGTCGTGCGCGAGGCGAGCGGTCGCGAGCCGCCGACGCGCTCGAAGATCACCCAGTCGGCGGAGAACACGTTCGCTGCGGGTGGCGTCGTCGTGGTCGTCGGCCACGCTGAGCGATACCGTTGGGGGCGTGCGGGGAGCACGCGGATTTGGATGCCTTGATGGTGCGCGAACGCCTGGTCGAGCCGCTCGAGCTGGCCGGGGCCGACCACACGCAGGACGACGTCACCCTCGTCGCTCGGGACGAGCGTTGGCGTGATGTCGCGGTCGACGAGCGTGCATCGCACGAGCGAGGAAGAGTGGCCCAGGCGGGTTACACGCGCGCAGAGGCGATCGAGCGCGGCTCGATGCTGCGATGGATCGGCGATGGGCCAGAGGAACGCGAAGGTGGGTGTCTCGGGGAGCGCGACTGGGAACGTGCGCACCTGCCGCGTGCGTCGCTCCGGTACGAGCGCGAGCGCCGCTGCGAAGTCCGTGGCGGGGGGGCCTTCAGCGAGCGCATCCTGCTTCTTGGTCAGTTCCTCCTTCGCCTTCGTCACTGCTTTCTCGGCCTTCGTCACCTTGTCGGGGGTGGGCTCACGCTTCGACGTCTCGGCACTGACCTTGGCCTCCGCTCTCGTAACCTTTTCGGTCGCTTCAGCAATCGAGCGCTGCGCCGACGTCTCGAAAGACTCTGTGTCTTCTCCCAGCGTGACGTCGTTAACCGGCACGTAGACGTCCTGCACTTGACGCCTGCCCACCTTCGTCTCGGGATCGACCCGCAACGACGGCGCGGCCTGTTGCTCGAGCCACAGGAGCGCATGTCGCTCAGCCTGATCTATCGGGTCATGGTCGTGAAAAGCAGCGACTAGCGCCGAGAAGAAGCGCGCGGGATGCGGCGGCCACTCGGCGCGTCCGCGAGCGTTGTGCGCGGTCGCCGCGTAGCGACCAGTAAGAAGTTCGACCTCGATGGCGAGCATCAGGCCTCTCCGACATCAGCCCCTGCAGCCGCGAGATCACGGCTCCTCTTCACGAGGTCGACGAGCTTCGGCGACGGCGTGAGCTTTGCGAGCGCCTCGCCCGCAGGCTTCTCGAACCTGAGTTCATCGGGCAGCGCCCGCACTGCGTCGTTGAAGAGTATGATGGCGCCAGTGAGGTCCAACACCAGATCGGTCGTGCTCCCGTCTCGGCTGACCGCCTCCAACTTCAGCGCTGAGCCCTTCTTCGGCACGAGCAGGCATCGCGAACGGAGGTCGTGACCACGGCTCTCCGACGCAAGCCCAGCGAGGAGCCCAAGTGCGGCCAGCGCCGTGCGAGCCTCGGTCGCTCCCGTCGCGAAGCCAAGTCGTCGCAACGACGCGAGTGAGAGCACGATGGTGTGCTTCGCCTCGTCGATGGTCACACCGCCGCCGAGCGTGTCGATAGTTGGCGGAATGTTGCTGTGGTTCGCAGTCGTTAGCTTGCCATCACCCTGTTTCCATGCGCCGTCCTTCAACTTCGCCCCCCACTTCAGCGCGACGTTCGTTTCGCTTCCAACACTCTCACGCTGAGCCTCGTTTTCGTTCGCGGTCCAAGTGAGCAGCTCGCCGGGCGCAGGTGACTTCCGATAAAGAACGGCTGCTGCGTTCACCATTTGCGCTGGATCGATCCGGCTCTCGGTTTTGCTGCCGGGCACGGCGTTGATGCCAACGATCTCCGAGACCAGCGCGCGCTGGAACTTCGCGCCGAGGCCGCCCTTCGGACCGGTGCTGTCCCACAAGCCGAAAACGAGCCCGGTCGGGCAGACCTTGAACAGCGCCGCCGCGTTCTTGGTGCTCGCGTCCGTGAATGACTTGCCGATCTCGGAGAGACGGAAGAGCTGCCCGTCGAGCAAGCTGTCGCGCAGTAGCGCATCGGCGATGCGGTGAGGCGCGGTGAGCGAGGTCACGCGCCCTACCTCCGGTGCGAGGGCCTTCTTCGTGCCGTTCTCGTCTTGCTCGTTGGTGGGGTACTGCGAGAAGTCCACGGTCACCACCGGCAACGCGATCTTCCTTTCATCCCACAGCGCCTGTAGCGCCTCCTCCATGCGGTTCGCCTGGCTCTGCACCGAGTCGATGAGCACGCAGGTCGCGTCCTGCCCGTTGATCCGGCGCGTCTCGAACGCGTACTTGGCGCCGGGCTTCTTGTTCTTGTCGTCGACCGCGTGGGTCGGAGGGAAGATCTTATCTCCCGGCCCACCAGCCGGTTCGAGCGTCGCCACTCCACGAATGGCGACCGTGTCGGCTTCGATCAGCTTCTTTAAATCGTCGTAGGTCAGCGGTGGAATGGCCATAGCTTCGCAAAGCTAGCCGATCCCTCTGACAGGGCGGGGCAGACCTACCAGGCCCCTGCCCGGCCGCTGATGCCGCGTCAGTTCGCCGCGGCCGGCTCCTCGAGGATGGCGCGGACCTCTTCGTCCGACAGGCCCTCCAGCTCGGCGAGCATGTCGGCGACCTCCGCCTGCTTGCCCAGCTCGCCCTGCAGCCTGGCGATCCGCTCCGACAGGCCGAGCACGGTCGGCGCCGCGAACAGCTCGCGCAGCGGCAGGTCGACGTGGAATAGCTTGCGGATCCGCGACGTCAGCTGGGTCGCGATCAGCGAGTGGCCACCGATCGCGAAGAAGTCGTCGTGGATGCCGACCCGCGACACGTTGAGCACCTCGCTCCAGATCTGCGCGACCTGGCTCTCCAGCGCGTTGCGCGGCGCGACGAACGCGTCGGCGAGCTCGGCCTGGTTGTCGTCGGGCATCGGCAGCGCGCGCTGGTCGACCTTGCCGTTGGGCAAGAGCGGCAGCGCCGCGATCTTGGTGATCGCCGATGGCACCATGTACTCGGGCAGCTGGTCCTTGACGAACGCGCGCAGGTCCGAGGCGCGCGGCGCCGCGCCGTCGCGGGCGACGAAGTACGCGGCGAGCCGGCGGTCGCCCGGCTGGTCCTCGCGGACCACGACGACGCAGACCTGGACCTCGGCGTGGCGCGCCAGCGTCGCCTCGATCTCGCCGAGCTCGATGCGGTGGCCGCGCAGCTTGATCTGGTTGTCGATCCGGCCGAGGTACTCGAGGCTGCCGTCGGCCAGGTAGCGCCCGAGATCGCCGGTGCGGTACATCAGGCCGGCGGTCAGGAACGGGTCGTCGACGAAGCGCTCGGCGGTCAGCGCCGGGTTGTGCAGGTAGCCGAGGCCGACGCCGGCGCCGGCGATGTACAGCTCGCCCGCGGCGCCGCGCGGCACCGGCTGGCGGTGCTCGTCGAGCACGTAGATCACGTTGTTGGCGACCGGCCGGCCGATCGGCATGACCGGGTCCGTGGCCACGCACGCGTGGTAGGTCGCGTCGATGCAGGTCTCGGTCGGGCCGTACAGGTTGATCAGCTCGCCGCCCGACGTGTCGCGGGTCTGCTTGAAAAACCGGTCGCGCAGGTCGATCGGCAGCGCCTCGCCGCCGCAGTACACCCGCGCCAGGCTGGTGCAGGTCGCGAACGCCGGCTGGTCGAGCATCATGCGCAGCAGGGTCGGCACCAGCTGGATCGTCGTGATCTGCTGCTGGCGGATCGTCTCGCACAGGTACTCGGCGTCGCGGTGGCCGCCGGGCTGCGCCATGACCAGGCGCCCGCCGGCGAGCAGCGGCGCGTAGAACTCCCAGACCGACGCGTCGAAGCTGAACGGCGTCTTCTGCAGCACGCTGTCGGTCTCGCCGAGCGGGAACCGCTGCTGCATCCAGTGCATGTGGTTGGCGAGCGCGCGGTGCGGGATCATCACGCCCTTGGGCTTGCCGGTCGAGCCCGAGGTGTACAGCACGTAGGCCAGATCCTCGGCCTCGACCGCCACGCCGGGCGCGGTGGTGTCCTCGGTCGCGATGTCATCCCAGTCGGTGTCGAGGCACAGCACGGTCGCCGGCGGCGAGCTCAGGCTGCCGGTCAGCCGCGACAGCGTGATGATCGCCGGGGCCTGGGCGTTGTCGATCATGTACGCCAGGCGCTCGGCCGGGTACTCGGCGTCGAGCGGGATGTAGGCGGCGCCGGCCTTGAGGATGCCGAGCATGCCGACGACCATGTCGATCGAGCGATCCATCAGCAGGCCGACCGGCACGTTGCGGCCGACGCCGCGCGCGATCAGCCGGCGCGCGACCTGGTTGGCGCGGGCGTCGAGCTGGCGGTAGGTCAACGTCCGGTCGCCGGACACCACCGCCACGTTGAGCGGGGTGTTCGCGACCTGGGCCTCGAACAGCTGGTGGACGACGTGCGGCGCAGCGAACGCCGCCGCGGTGGCGTTGAGCTCGACCAGCACGGTCTGGCGCTCGGCGGCGGGCAGGATCGCGAGCCGGCCGACCGCGGTGTGGACATCGGCGAGCGCGCTGGCGATCACCACCGCCATGCGCGCGGCGATCCGCGCGGCCTCGTCGGCCGAGCACTGCGCCGGGTCGTACTGCAGCTCGGCGGCGATCGTGTCCGCGCCGCGGACGAACGACTGCAGCACGGCAAAGCGCTCGAGCTGGGCGGCGCTGTCGATGGTGCGGACGACCAGGTCGCCGGCCTCGACCGTGGCGCGGCCGGTGCGGTACTCGACCGCGTACGGCAGGTAGCGCGGCTCGCTGCCGCCGAGCACGGCGTCGGCGTCGTAGCACTCCTGCCACGCCGCGGCCTCGGCCAGCGCGGCTTCGACCCGGGCGACGACGTGGGCGAACGTCGAGCCGCCGTCGATCATCGCGGTCACCGGCACGTGGCGCGCCAGCGGCCCGATCACGCCGGCGAGCTCGTCGGTCGACCGGCCATCGAGCCGGGCCGCGATCGGCATCGCACGCTCGCCGTACAGCCGGAACGCCAGCACCTGCCACGCGGCGGTCATCACCGCGGCCGGGCTCGCGCCCAGGCGGGTCGCGCACGCGTCGATCGCGCGGGTGGTCGCGGCGTCGATCGTCGTCGACACCCGCCCGAGCTTCGCCGTCGGCACGCTGGTCAGCGCGGCCGCCGCGCTCGGCTCGGTCAGCTGGCCGTGCCAGAACCGCACGCCGGCCTCGGAGTCCTCGGACTCGATGGTCTCGTTGAGCCAGTCGGACACCACCGCGTACTGCAGGACCTCGTCGTCCCCGGTCGCGCCGGCGTAGACCTCGATCACGGCGGCGATCGCGCGCTCGAGGCCGGCCGCGTCGGCCGCCAGGGTCGACGCCGACACCACCAGCTCGTGCTTGTGGGCGCCGATCATCCGCACGCTCGCGGTGAACGACGGCGCCTCGCCGGCGACCATGCCGGCCGACCAGGCGTCGGCATCGCCGACCGCCATGGTGACAAGCATCGGCCGGTAGGCGTCGGCGATGACCTGCAGCGGGAACTGCATGCCCGGCAGACGGTGGAACGCGGTGCGCAAGATCTCGTGGCGCGCGACGACCGTGGCGATCGCCTGGTCGAGCCGCGCCACGTCGAGCGCGCCGTCGATGATCGCGGTCGCGGTCGCGCGGCCACTCATTGCGTTACTGCTGGCGTCACTGCTGGCGAGTGACCACGCCCGGCGCTGCTGCGGAGAGAGCCGGAAACCCTGAATGTCTTTGTTCATATCGATTCTCGCTGTGTCGAAGAAGTGGAGGGCTCTCTAGTGCGTTGCCGGGGAGTGCGTTGCCGGGGAGTAGGCATCGCCCATCGCGGTCAGGATCCGGCGCGCGCCGCGGTACGGGCCGCGGCCGTGCGAGACCAGCATGTTGTCGATCATGATCAGGTCACCGACCTGCCACGGGAGGGCGCGGGTCTCGGCGTCGTAGGCCTGGCGGAGCGCGTCGGCGACGCCGGGCTCGATCGGCGAGCCGTCGCCGTAGAACGTGTTGTACGGCATCTCGTCGGCCGCCATCTGCCGCATGAACTCGTCGCGCAGGTCGGTCGGTTGCAGGCTCGAGATGTGCCAGAACGCGGCGTGGTTGAACCACACGAGCTCGCCGGTCGTCGGGTGGAGCCGGGTCGCCGGGCGGACCTGGCGGGTCCGCAGCTTGTCGCCGTCCTTCCACTCGAACGCGATATTGTTGCGCGCGCAGTAGGCCTCGACCTCGGCGCGGTCGTCGGTGTGGAACACGGTCTGCCACGGCAGCGAGAACCCGTCGCCGTAGTTGCGGACCAGCATCCAGCCGCAGCGCTCGAACCGCTCGCGGATCTGCGTCGGGATCCGCTGGTAGACCTTGCGGACGTCGGAGATCGGGGTCTCGCCGCGCCACTCCGCCGCGATCGAGCAGGCGAAGAACAGCCGCAGCGGCCACAGCAGCGTGTACGACAGCTCGTTGTGCTGCGCGATCGAGTAGTCCTGCGGGAACTCGGTCGAGGTGTAGACCTTGTCCTTGAGCGTCTTCCTGGGCGTCGCGCCCTCGGTGTAGCTCATCAGCTTGGGGCACAGCGCCGCGACGGTCTGCTCGAACGTCGGGATCTGCGAGATGTCGAAGCCGCGGAACAGCACCGCACCGGCGTCGAGCACGTGGCGCTCGATCAGCGCGCGGTTGTCGACGACCCAGTCCTGGAGCCGGATGCCGGCGGTCTTCGGGCGCACGATCGTCGGCAACCCGCCGGCCTCGATCTCGACCAGCTCGGCCGACGAGATCCGGGTGGCCTGCGCCGGTCCGGCCTTACGCTTGGCGGCCAGGGATGCTTTGAGATCAGGGATGGTGCGCACGGGATTGGTCCTTCTGGCGGTTGAGTTGGAGACGTTGACGAGCGGCGTTCTTGAAGCTCGCCTGTCGCGCTTGGTGATACTGGGTTTCGAACTCGCCGAGACGCTTGAGGTAGTCGTCGAGGCGCAGGTCGGGTTCGCCGACCATGGTCTTGAGGGTGAACTGGAGGTGGCGGACGAAGCGCTCGATGGTCGCGGGCTTGAACAGGTCGACGTTGTAGGTCGTGCCGAGCCGCATGCCGACGCTGGCGTCCTCCTGCGCGCTGAACATCAGATCGAACTTCGAGGTGTGGTTGTCGATCAGGATCTCGTCGATCGTGACGTTGGGCAGCACGAGCGGCTCGACCGGGGTGTTCTGCAGCACGAGCTTGGCCTGGAACAGCGGCGTGCGGTTGGCGGCGCGCGGCGGGTTGAGCTCCTTGACCAGCATGTCGAACGGCATGTCCTGGTGGGCGTAGGCGCCGAGCGCGACCTTCCACGACCGCGCCATCAGCTCGCGGAAGCTCGGGTTGCCGCCCAGCTTGGTGCGCAGCACCAGCTGGTTGATACAGAACCCGATCAGCTGCTCGGTCTCGACCCGGTTGCGGTTGGCGACGTCGGTGCCGAGCACGATGTCGTCCTGGCCGGTCGCGGCGAACAGCACCGACTGGACCGCGGCCATGATCACGATGAACAGGGTGACGCGCTCCTGCTGGCACAGCTGCTTGAGGCTCGCGACCTGCTCGGGGTCGATGATGTCGGTGCGGAACCCGCCCTTGTCGCTGAACTGCGGCGGGCGCGGGAAGTCGGTCGGCAGGTTGAGCATCGGCAGATCGGTGCCGAGCTGCTGCTTCCAGTAGCCGAGGTGCTCGTCGAGCGTGGCGCCCGACAGGAACTCGCGCTGCCACATCGCGTAGTCGGCGTACTGGATCGACAGCTCGGGCAGCGGCGACGGTTTACCGTCGAGGAACACGGTGTAGAGCGTCACGACTTCGCGGATCAGCACGCTGTTGGCCCAGCCGTCCGAGATGATGTGGTGCATGGTCCACAGCCACACGTAGTCGTCGGGCGCGAGCTGGAGCAGGGTCGCGCGGATGATCGGGCCGGTCGCGAGGTCGAACGGGGTGTGGGCCTCGACGCCGGCCAGGCGCACGGCCTCCTGCTCGCGGTCGGCCGCGGGGATGTGCTGGAGGTCGACGACGGTCAGCGGCAGCTCGCGCGACGGGTGGATGACCTGCATCGGCTGGCCGTCGACCTCGCGGAACGTGGTCCGCAGGCTCTCGTGCCGCCGGCTGATCTCGGCGAGCGCGCGGCGCAGGACGTCGACGTCGAGCGCGCCGCGCACGCGCAGGGCGCCGGGCATGTTGTAGCTGCAGCTCGTGGGTTCGAGCTGCTGCAGGAACCACAGGCGTTGCTGGGGAAACGAGCACGGCGCGAGGTCCGAGGTCCGGCGCCGGGCGCGGATCTGCGAGCCCGAGGTCGCGGCCTGCTTGTTCTGGAGGCTCCGGATCAGGAGCTCTCGCTTCTCGGGAGACAGCGTGGCGATGCGTTGCGTGAGGTCCATCCGGGTTCATCCTTCCAGGGTGCTGGGGTGTGACAGGCGGTCCTCGGCTTCGGCGTCGGACAGGCCTTCGAGTTCGCTGAGCAGGCTGGCCAGGTGCGCGTCGTCCTTCTTCGACGCGAGCTGCTGGGCCACGGCCACGCCCATCTCGGCGATCGTCGGAGATTCGAAGATCGTGCGGAGCGGAAGCTCGACGCCGAGCGCGGCGGGCAGCCGGGCGACGAGGCGGGTGGCGAGCAGCGAATGCCCGCCGAGGTCGAAGAAGTTGTCGTGGATGCCGACCCGCTCGACGCCGAGCACCTCGCACCACAGCGCGGCGGTGGCGTGCTCGAGCGGCGTGCGCGGTGCGACGAACCGGTCGGCGTTCTGCGCGATCAGGTCGGGCGCGGGCAGCGCCTTGCGGTCGATCTTGCCGTTGGCGCTGAGCGGTAGCTCGGGCACCAGCATGAACACCGACGGGATCATGTAGTCGGGCAGCCACTCGGCGAGGAACGTGCGCAGATCGGCCGGCGCGACCTCGGGCCTGGCGACGACATAGGCGACCAGGCGCTTGTCGCGCGTGCCCCCGACGTCGTCGCGGGCCAGGACGATGGCCTCGCGCACGCTGGCGTGCTTCTTGAGCGCGGCCTCGATCTCGCCGGGCTCGATCCGGAAGCCCTGGACCTTGACCTGGAAGTCGCTGCGGCCGAGCAGGATCAGCTCGCCGTCGGCGCGCCAGTAGGCCAGGTCGCCGGTCTTGTAGATCCGCTCGCCGGTCTCGGGGTGAGCGAAGAAGTAGGCGTCGGTCTTGGCGGGGTCGCGCCAGTACTCGCGGGCCAGGCCGACGCCGGCGAAGTACAGGTCGCCGGGCACCGATGTCGGGCAGTCGACCAGCGCGGCGTTGAGCACGTAGCAGCGCTGGTTGGCGAGCGGGTGGCCGTACGGGATGCTCGGCCAGTCGGCGGCGACCTGGTCGACCGGGAACGTCACCGACCAGATCGAGGCCTCGGTGTTGCCGCCGAGGTTGACGACGTCGACCTGCGCGCCGAGCTGGCCGCGGATCCGATCGGGCAAGGCCAGCGGCAGGACGTCGCCGCTGAGCGCGATCACGCGCAGCGACGGCAACAGCCCATCGCGCGTGGTCTCGAGCAGCGCGATCAGCATCTGGACGTACGCCGGCACCGAGCTCCACACCGACACGCACTCGTCGCGGACCAGCTGGGCCCAGTGCGCCGGGTCGCGCATCGACCCGGTGTCGGGCATGACGATCGCGGCGCCGGCGCCGAGCGTGCCGAACACGTCGTAGACCGACAGGTCGAACGTGGCGGCCGACATCGCGATCACGCGGTCATCGGCGGTGACGTGGAACCGGGTGTTGATGTCCCACACGGTGTTGACCGCGCCGCGGTGGCGGAGCGCCACGCCTTTGGGGTGGCCGGTCGAGCCCGAGGTGTAGAGGATGTAGGCCAGGTCGTCGGGCGTGTGGCGCGCGGCCAGCGGCTCGTTCGACTCGGTGATCAGGGTGTCGTCGATGACGATGCGCTGGACCTGTGACGGCCAGGCGAGCTTGAGCTCGACCCACGGCTGGGTGACGACGAACTCGACCTGCGCGTGGTCGAGGATGTAGGCGAGGCGATCGTGCGGGATGCCGGGGTCGATCGGCAGGTAGGCGGCGCCGGCGGCGTGGATGCCGAGCATGGCGACGACCTGCTCCCAGCCCTTGTCCATGACGATCGCGATCGCGGTGTTGGGCCGCGCGCCGAGCCGGCGCAGGCGGTGGCCGAGCTGGTTGCGGCGGCGCTGCAGCGCGCCGTAGGTCAAGCGCTGGCTGCCGGACACCACGGCGAGCGCGTCGGGGGTGCGGGCGGCGCTGGCCGAGAACAGCTGATCGAGGCAGCGGTCGTGCGGGTAGGGCGCGTCGGTCGCGTTGCGGATCGCCAGCGCGGTGCGCTCGGCGTCGGTGGTCAGCGGCAGCCGGTTGGAGGTGGTGTCCGGCGCGCGGACGATGCCGGCGAGCAGGACCAGGAACTGGTCGACCATGCGCTCGACGGTGACCGCGTCGAACAGGTCGACGTTGTAATGCAGCGAGCCGTGGATCGCGTCGCCGCGCTCCGCCATCGACAGCGACAGGTCGAACTTGGCGCTGCGGTCGCGCAGCGGGACCTGCGCGATCGCGACGTCGGCGAGCTGGGTGGTCGCGATCGGCGTGTTGTGCAGGACGAACATGACCTGGAAGATCGGGCTGTAGCTGAGGCTGCGCTCGGGGTTGAGCTCCTCGACCAGCTTCTCGAACGGCACGTCCTGGTGGGCCCAGGCCTCGAGCGTCGCCTCGCGGATCTTGCCGAGCAGCGTGCGGAACGACGGGTCGCCGGTCAGGTCGCCGCGGATCACGACGGTGTTGAGGAACAAGCCGATCAGCGCCTCGGTCTCCGAGCGCAGCCGGCCGGCCATCGGCGTGCCGACCCGGATGTCGTCCTGGCCCGAGTAGCGGCGCAGCAGGATCTGAAACGCCGTCATCAGGGTCATGAACAGGGTCGCGCCCTCGCGCTGACCGAGCTGGTGCAGCGCGCCGGTCAGCGCCGGCGGCACGGTGAAGTCGATGGTCGCGCCGCGGACGGTCTGGACCGGCGGGCGGCGGCGAGCCGCGGGGATCTGCAGGACGGGCAAGTTGCCGGCGAGCCGGTCCTTCCAGTAGCCGAGCTGGGTGTCGATCGCGCGGCTGTCGAGCCAGCGATGCTGCCAGCGGGCATGGTCGGCGTACTGGATCGCGAGCGGCGCGGGCGCCGGCCCGGCGCCGAGCTCGGCGGCGTACAGCGCGGCGAGGTCGTCGATCATCACGCTGATCGACCAGCCGTCGCCGATCGCGTGGTGCAGCGACAGCACGAGCACGTGGTCGTCGGTGGCCATCGCCAGCAGCTGGGTGCGGAACAGCGGGCCGCGCGCGAGGTCGAACGGCGTGGCGGCTTCGCGCTCGAGGTGATCGGCGAGCGCGGCGTCGCGGTCGGGCGACGTGGTCAGATCGATCAGCGCGAGCGGCTGCGGCGCCGGCGGCGCGATGCGCTGGACCGGCACACCATCGACGGCGAGCAGCTGGGTGCGCAGCACCTCGTGGCGGGCGACCAGCGCGGTCAGGGCGCGGCCGAGCGCGCCACGGTCGAGCGCGCCGTGCAGCCGGTAGCCACCGGTCATGTTGTAGATCGTGGCGCCGGGCTCGAGCCGATCGAGGAACCACAGCCGCTGCTGGCCGAACGACATCGGCGCGGTGCCGGTGTGAGGCTCGGCGACCAGCTCGGGCGCGGTGTCGCGGTTCGCGGTCGCGAGCTGCGCTGCGAGCGCGGCGACGGTCGGCGACTCGAACAGGGCGCGGAACGGCAGCTGGACGCCGAGCGCGTCGTGCAGCCGGGACAGCAGGCGCATCGCGAGCAACGAGTGGCCGCCGAGCGCGAAGAAGTCGTCGTGGAGCTGGACGTGATCGACGCGCAGGACGTCGCAGAAGCAGCCGGCGACCAGCTCCTCGACCTGCGTGCGCGGCGTGGCCGAGGCGAGGTCGGTGGTGACCACGGCGGTCGGGATCGCGGCGAGCGCGCGGCGGTCGACCTTGCCGTGCGCGGTCAACGGCCAGCGATCGAGCACCGCGAATTGCGCGGGGACCATCGGCGCCGGCAACACGGATTGCAGGTGCGCGCGCAAGGTCGCGGCGTCGACCGCGCTGTCCGGGTTGCGGACGACGTAGCCGATCAGCGCTTGGTCGAGGCACAGCACGACCGCGTCGCGGACCGCGCCGTGGCTGGTCAGCGCGGCCTCGACCTCGCCGAGCTCGATCCGGAAGCCGCGGAGCTTGACCTGGTGATCGGTGCGGCCGAGGAACACGAGGTTGCCGTCGGTGCGGACCCGGACCAGGTCGCCGGTGCGGTACAGCCGGCGGCCGTCGACGGTGACGAAGCTCGCCGCGGTCAGCTCGGGCCGGCGCAGGTAGCCGCGCGCCAGCTGGACGCCGCCGAGGTAGAGCTCGCCGGCGACGCCGTGCGGCACCGGGCGGCGATGACCGTCGAGCACGCAGGCCTCGACGCCGGGCAGCGGCGTGCCGATCGGCGCCCGCTCGACGCCGGCGGTGGTGGTCGCGCCGAGCATCCAGGTGGTGACCGCGATCGTGGTCTCGGTCGGGCCGTAGGCGTTGATCAGCGCCGGCCGGCGGGGCAAGGTCTGCCATGCTGCCAGCGCCTCGGCCGACATCGCCTCGCCGCCGACGAACACCAGCCGGACGGAGGACGGGAAGACGAGATCGCGATCGGCGAGCTCGGTGGTGAGCTGGGCCCAGAACGCGCTGGGCAGGAACATGACGCTCAGCTGCTGGGCCTCGCACGCGGCGAGGAACTCGGCGACCGACGCGTGCATGTTGGCGCCGCGCAGGATCAGGGTCGCGCCGGTGGTCAGCGCGCCGAAGATCTCGTGGTGGGCGATGTCGAATGTCGGCGCGGCGAACTGCAGCATGCGGTCGGCGGGGGTCAGCGCCTGCACGGCGCGCGCGGTGGCGAGGTAGGCGGCGAACGCGCCGTGCTCGATCAGCACGCCCTTGGGCACGCCGGTCGAGCCGGACGTGTAGATGACGTAGGCGAGGTGCGACGCGTCGACCTCGGGCAGGTCGTGATCGGTGGCGCTGGTGTCGTCGCCGCAGGGCGACAGCACGGCGCGCTCGACCACGTCGGTCGCGAGCAGCTGGCCGGCGAGCTCGCCGGTGGCGATCACGACGGGCGCCTGGGCGTCGTCGAGCACGAACCGCAGGCGATCGGCCGGATGCGACGGATCGAGCGGCAGGTAGGCGCCGCCGGCGTAGAGCGTGGCGACCAGCGCGACGATCAGGTCGGCCGAGCGCTCGAGGCAGATCCCGACGATGACGTCGGGGCCGACGCCGTGCGCGCGCAGCTGGTGCGCGAGCTGGCGGGCGCGGCGGTCGAGCGCGCGGTAGCTCAGCGCGGTGGTGCCGTCGACCACGGCGATCGCGTCGGGCGTGGTCCGGGCGTGGCCGGCGACCAGGTCGTGGACGCGGGGCCCCAGCGGCAGCGCGGGCGGCGCGGGCAGCAGGCTCGTGGTCGTGGTGTCGAGCGCGAGCTCGGACAGCCGGTGATCTGGGGTGGTGATCGCGGTGATCAGCAGGCGCTCGAAGTGGCGCGCCATGCGCGCGATCGTGATCTGCGAGAACTTGCGGGCGTCGACCTCGAACGCGCCGGTGATGCCGCCGGCGGTGTCGCGCGCGCTGACCGTGAGATCGAACCGGGCGGTGGCGTGGTCGAGCGTGACCGGCGTGGCGTGGACGCCGCCGGCATCGAAGCTCGGCATCGCCGCGCCCTCGAACGCCCACATCACGTTGAACAGCGGCGACTGAGTCGCGCGGCGCTCGGGGCGCAAGGCCTCGACCAGCGCGTCGAACGGCAGCGCCTGGTGCTCGAGGCCGGCGACGACGGTCGCGCCGGTGCGGGCGAGCAACTCGCGGAACGTCGGGTCGCCCTCGGTGTTGCCGCGCATCACCAGCGTGTTGACGAAGAACCCGATCAGCGCGGTGGCCTCGGGGCGGTCGCGGCGGCTGACCGGCATGCCGACCGGCAGGTCGTCCTGGCCGGAGTAGCGCTGGAGCAGCGCGAACAGCGCGGCGAGCAGGGCGGCCGAGGTGGTCACACCTTCGCGGGCGGCGAGGGCGCGGAGCTCGGTGCTGGCTTCGGCAGACAGCGAGAAGCCGACGCAGCGCGCGTGGCGCGCGGCCGTGGCGAGGTCGTCGTCGATCGGCAGCGCGACCGAGGTCGGCATGTGCGCGAGCTGGTCGCGCCAGTAGGCGAGCTGGGCGGTGTCGCCGTGCAGCTGATCGCGCTCCGCGCGCGCCAGGTCGGCGTACTGCGCGGGCAACGCGGGCAGCGCGATGCTGGTGCCGCGGACGCAGGCGTCGTAGCGGGCGGCGAGCTCGTCGCACAGCAGCTGCGCCGAGCGGCCGTCGCACAGGATGTGGTGGACGACGATGCCGAGCACGTGGTGCTCGGCGTCGATCGTGGTGAGCTGGGCGCGGATCAGCGGCGCCCGGCTCAGGTCGAACGGCTGCGCGGCGAGCGCGCGAATGTCGTGCATCGCCTCGGCGTCGCTGGCGGCGGTGGCGCGGGCGATCGCGGGGTAGCGATCGGTCAGCTCGATCGTCGCGCCGTCGCGGCCGGGCACGAACGCGGTGCGCAGGATCTCGTGGCGCTCGGCGATGGCGTGCAGCGCGCGGTCGAGCGCGTCGGGCTGCACGGCGCCGCCCAGCCGCAGGATCAGGCATTCGTTGTAGTCGGCGCTCTCGGGCGCGAGCTGGGCGATCAGCCACAGCCGCTGCTGGGCGAACGACATCGTGCGCGGGCCGCCGACGGTCAGCGGCGCGAGCGGCTTGCGGGCGCCATGCGCGGCGATCCGCGCGGCGAGGTCGGCGAGGCTGGTCGCCTGGAACAGCTCGGCGAACGCCAGCTCGGCGCCGGCGACGCTGGCGATCGCGCTGCGCAGCTCGACGGCGCGCAGCGAGCTCAGGCCGAGCTGGACCAGCGGCACGTCGGTGCGGAGCGCGGCGACCGGCAGCTCGAGGACGCGCGCGACGGTGTCGCGCAGCCAGTCGGTCGAGGTCGGAGCCTGGGGTTGCGCATCGCCGACCTCGGGTACCTCCGCGCTCGCGGCTGGTGCCGTGGTCGGCCGCTGCCACCGCGCCACCACCGGCAGCTTGCCGCTGGCCAGCGCGATCCGCGCCGTCGACCGCTGGATCTTGCCGCTCGTGGTCTTCGGGATCCGGCTCTGCTCGATCAGCACCAGCTCGTGCAGCTCGAGCTCGTGGTGCTCGGCGATGCGCTGGACCACGGCGGCGGCGATGTCATCGATCGGCGCGTCGCGATGCTTGCGGTCGATCTCGAACACCATCACCAGGCGCTCGTCGGCGGTGCCGGCGTCGACGGTGAACGCCGCGCCGCACCCCGGCCGTAGCCCCGGGTACGCCTGCTCGGCGGTGAGCTCGAGGTCCTGCGGATAGTGGTTGCGGCCGCGGACGATGATCAGGTCCTTGAACCGGCCGGTGATGAACAGCTCGCCGTCGCGGACGAAGCCGAGGTCGCCGGTGCGCAGGAACGGGCCGTCGCTGCCATCGGCGAGCATCGCGCCGAACGTCTGCAGGGTTTGCTCCGGCTTGCCCCAGTAGCCCTGGGCCACGCTCGGGCCGGCGACCCAGATCTCTCCGACGGTGTCCGGCGCGCAGCGCGCCAGGCTGTGCGGGTCGACGATCGCCAGGCGGTGATCCGGGATCACCTTGCCGCAGCCGACGAATGCGCGGCTCTCGGCCTGGGTGTCCGGCACGACCTGGATGCCGCCGCGCTCGAGCGCGGCGGTGTCGAGCTGCGCGAACCGCGGCGCGGCCGACTTGTCCGAGCCCGAGACGATCAACGTCGACTCGGCGAGGCCGTAGCACGGGAAGAACGCCTCGCGGCGGAAGCCGTGGGGCGCGAACGCCTCGGCGAACCGGTCGAGCGTCGAGCGCCGCACCGGCTCGGCGCCGTTGAACGCGACGCGCCACGAGCCGAGGTCGAGGCCCGCGCGCTGCGCCGGCGCGATCTTGCGCACGCACAGCTCGTAGGCGAAGTTGGGGCCGCCGCTGGTGTGCGCGCGGTACTTGGTGATGGTCTCGAGCCAGCGCAGCGGCTGCTCGAGGAACTCCATCGGCGACATCAGCAGGCACGTCGTGCCGACGTAGAGCCCGTGCAGCAGGTTCCCGATCAGGCCCATGTCGTGATACAGCGGCAGCCAGCTGACCAGGGGCGACGATGCGTCGTCCTCGAACACCTGCTCCAGGCACCGCACGTTGTCGAGCAGGTTGCCGTGGCTGACCATCACGCCCTTGGGCTGACCGGTCGAGCCAGACGTGTATTGCAGAAAGGCAATGTCACTACCGATCACGCCCGGGTCGCGCCAGTCGGCGGCCATGTCGAGCGCGAGCTTGTCGGTCTCGAGCCACGCCATCGCGTTGAGGTCGCGGGCGTCATCGCCGGCGGCGGCGACCAGCCGGCGGATGCCCGACGTGCTGAGGATCATCGCCGGCTTGGCGTCGGCGAT
This sequence comes from Kofleriaceae bacterium, assembly GCA_036271215.1. Lineage (GTDB taxonomy): Bacteria > Myxococcota_A > Polyangia > Haliangiales > Haliangiaceae > JABFXX01. Next base: position 19,372 of record DATBBB010000416.1, read on the forward strand.
GATCGCGCGCAGCTTGACCAGGTCGCGGCCCGGCTTGCTGGGGTCGGGCGGATACACCGGCACCGCGATCGCGCCGGCGTGGAAGCTGCCGAGGAACGAGATCACGAAGTCGAGCGCCGGCGGATACAACAGGATCACGCGGTCACCGCGCTGGATCCGCGCCTGCAGCGCGGCGCCGACCGCGCGGGCCTGTGCGACCAGCTGGCGGTAATTCACGCCGCGCTCGGCGGCGGCGCCGAACGACGGGAACCGGCACGCATCGCGATCCGGAGACTCCACCGACCAGCGCTGGAGTACGTCGACGAGCGAGTTGATGTGCGAATGGCGTGTCGTCATAGCTTCCTCGCGCACGCCGGCGGCGTGCGAGCAGGGTTGGACGGTCGACGGCCGATGGCGCCGTCGCGTCGTTCTTCAGTTCCCCATCGCGTCAGCAGGTCTCTGACGCGTTCAAGGGAATAGAGACACCCCGGAAGCTTTGTGAGCCGTTTCCGGCTCCAGCTCTGACGGATTTCTGCAACCCTGCGCGAGCACAGCGCTTTCGCGCGCGCTCGCCGCTATGTCGACACGACTAAATGTAGCTCAGCGATAGATGACGACCGGGCGGACGTAGTGATGGCGCGGCCGAGCATCGACGTAGCAGCCCGAGAGCACGCCGGCCGCCGTCACCACAAGAACAGAGCTTGCGATCCACTTCATCAAATGAGTCTTGATCTGCATGACCGGAGATAGAGCAAGCGATGGGCCACCCGGCAGCTCCGAGATATTTCAAATAGTTGGCCAGCCGACGGTGTGAACGCGCGGGCCGGCGCTGTGGCCGTGACACTGTCGCTCGCCGGTCACAGCCCTCCGTGATCGACGCACCGGCGATCGTCCAGGAAGCGCCGATGTTCACCGCGCTGCTGGGGTGGCTCACCTTCTATGATGCGCTCATCTATCCGCTGCCCGGCGCGCTGACGGCGAAGGCGCTGCGCGAGAACACTTGCTCCAGCCCCAAGGCCAAAGACCGCACCTCAAGTTCCTCTGCGCGGACTTCTTCAAGTAGCGAGCAGCGGTTCGCAACCGCGATGCACGCGGGGTGCATCACCGCAGCGCGGTCGCGAGCGAGACAAGGAGGTTATCCCGCGGGTGAGAAGACTACGTGCGC
>DATBBB010000417.1:0-13904 GCA_036271215.1 Kofleriaceae bacterium
GTGGCGATCACCGCGGCGAACGCGGCCTCGCCCGTGGTGTGGAGCTCGAGGGTGTTCCCGGTGGCCGGCGGCGCCGCGCCCGACGAACGGAGCAGGGCCGCGATCGAGTCGGGCGGCACCGGCGGTCGCGCGCGCGCCGAGCGAAGGTGTGGCTCCGGCACCACGCGGGCACGCAGCTTGCGGCCACCGAGCACCAGGAACAGCGGGACGCCGAGATACGGGATCAACACGATCGCGAGTAGCCAGGCGAACGTCGTCCCCGGCGCGCGGCGCTGCACCACGACGACCGCCACCAGCACCGCCCCCAGCACGAGCCCCGCGATCGAGATCAAGTGGGACAGCAAGAGGTGCGCGCCGACCGACATCGCACGCAGTATGCCGGAACGCGCTCTGTCGCGTGCCGGTCTTACCTCGGCGGGTAGTTGTAGCCCTGCTGCGCTCCGTAGCCCTGCTGCGCTCCGTAGCCCTGTTGCGCTCCATAGCCCTGCTGCGCCCCGTGGCCGTACACCGTGGCGTCCCAGCTCTGCGGCGGTAGTGCCGCGATCTTGTTCACCGTCGACTGCAGCACGCAGTTCGTGATCGGCCACATCAGCAGGTACGCCAGCAAGTTGACGTACGGGATCACCCCCACGATGCAGGTCGCCAGCACGAGCCCGCGCGGCGCGCGGTCCGGCATGCCACGCAGCTTGAACTGCAGGCTGAGCCGGTCGCACAGGCGCAGCGTATTGAAGAAGATCCAGTACAGGTTGTAGAACGGGATGAACTGATAGCCGATCGCCTGACCGGACGTCGGGTCGTTGAACGACGAACGCGGCAAGCGATCATGCTGGAGCCCGAAGTAGATCAGCGGGAACAAGCCGAACGTGAGGAGCGACAGCGGGAACATCAGCCACGCCGGGAACGGCTGGACGGCGTGCGCCGCCAGCCGCGCCCGCTCCTCGAGCGGCAGCGAGCGCACGTCGAGCAGGGTGTAGACCATGGCAGGCTGCATGTTCAGCGTGTAACCGGCGACGGCGACCGGCGGCTGCGCGACCACCGCGCGCATGGCCTGGTTCTCCGCTCGCAGACGCTCCGCCTCACGCGTCGCCTCGTCCGCCCGTTGGTACAATGCGTCTTGATCGTTACGGTAGCTCACCTGTCCAACGTAACATCCACCCCCGCCGCCGAGCAACGACTTCTTGTTCGGGTCAGCGAGCGCCGGGTTCGACGTGACCCGGGACCGCCTGCCCATTGCACGTCACGACGCAGTTGGGCGCCAGCGAGGTCTCCGGCGCGGCGACCGCAGTCGGCGTGCCGTTGCCACCGGCGATCGACGAGATCTGAGAAGACCGTTTCGAAGTCAGGCCCCGCGGTGACGGTCCGGCTCCCTCGGCTGTGGCTCAGCCGAAGTACATCGGAAACCGGCACACCGTCTCGAATCCAATCTTCTCGAGGATGGGTGCCGAGGTGGCCTCGCGTGCGTGAGAGGTCGCTAGCGTGATACCCCGCGCGTGGGCGTGGGCCAGCCGTGCTTGTACGAGTGCGCGGTACAGCCCGCGGCCGCGGTAGTTCGCGAGCACGACACCCCCCATCAAGAATGCGGACCGCTCGAACGGCACGTAGCTCCCCGCCGCGGCCGGCACGCCTTCGCAGTAGCCCAGGAAGAGACAGTGCCGGCCTTCCGCGAGGATGTGTCCGTGCAACGCAAGAAGCGCGGCGGCATCTGCGTTCCATCCCGCCGCCATCACGTGCGTGTAGTGGTCGACCGTCCTGTCGTCGACCTCGACGACGTCGCCGAGAGGGCCGCGGTCGTCCGTCGACCGCGCCATGCCACGGCCCCAACTCGGAGCAAGGCCACGTCGCTCGAGACGTGCGCTCAAATCGGCCGGACCGCTGCCCGGACCGGCGTTCCAGCGGAACTTCAGCCCGAGATCGCGATACGTCGCGATTGCGGCCTCGATCGTGGCGTCTGCCCCTCGCTCGTCGAGCAACGAGTAGATCACTTCGTTCAGGGCGCCGGTCTTGATCGAGGGCGTGACGATCTGTAGCCAGCCCGGACGCTCGATCACTTGCAGATCTGGCAGCCGTGGAAACGCTCGGCGCGGCGTGACGATCACCTCTTCGAGAAGATCGATCATCTCCCGCCAGCGTACTTGATCGCGGCTCACCGATCGGGCGAGCCGACTCTGTTTCCGCCCGGCACCTATTTGGCTCCGACGCTTCGTCTATGTGCCCGTGGCGGAGACGTGACGTCCACTGGTGTTCGGCGCTGCCTGAGCTGACGAGGTGTGACCAATCGAGACGCGCTCCGGGTCTCGGAGGCCCGAACACGGCCGAGTGCCAGCACGGAACCTCGGCTGGCTCCGTCCGGCTGGCTCCGCCCGGCTGGCTCCGCCGGTGATCGATAGATCTCGGGGCTTGCTGCCCTTGTAGTCGCGTTTATCGAGGCGAGCAAGCTGGCATGGTTGTCACGCTTTACGTGTGCGTTCGCCCAACGAGCTGTGAACCCGGGCTCACGACAGCGCGGAGAAGGGTCCGGCAGTGGCGATCCCGCGAGAAACTCTGGCCTGCCGCCGAGTGCGGCGGACGATCCTCTTCATTGCTTCCTCCGGAGTGTTTCGCCGCTCTGCTAAACTGCGGCGGGTGTTGGTGTCGAGCTGACGACGAGGAGGGGCAATGCGAGTTGCGTGGTTGAGACTCGGAGTTATTGTGGCGATTGCGGCGTGCGGCCGTGTGGGGACGGCCCCCGATGGTGGCGGCGGCAGCGGTGCTCAGGACGCATCCAGTGGCCTGCGATCACCCACCCTCGAGCTCCTTGCTGGTGACATCGGCGGGCCGGGGAATGTGGATGGCATCGGCGCCGCCGCGCGGTTCAGCTTCCCTGAAGGCGTGGCGATGGATAGTGCCGGTAACCTCTACGTTGCTGACCGCGGCAACTTCACCCTCCGCAAGGTCACGCCCGCAGGGGTTGTGAGCACGCTGGCGGGCACGGCGGGTGCGCCCGGCAGCGCCGATGGCGCCGGGACTGCCGCAGGGTTCAACGTGCCTGCGTGGATTGCAGTGGATAGCGCCGGCAATCTTTACGTCGCGGACTTCAACAATCACACCATCCGGAAGGTCACACCCGTAGGAATTGTGACCACGCTAGCGGGCGCCGCCGGCATCGCCGGGAGCACGGATGGCACCGGTGCCGCCGCGAGGTTCACGCTTCCACAGGGCGTTGCGGTGGACGACGCGGGCAACGTCTATGTCGGCGACACCCACAACTCTGCCATCCGTAAGATCACGCCCGCGGGGGTCGTGACTACGTTGGCGGGGACTGCAGGCACGAGCGGGGGCGCCGATGGTACTGGTGCCGCTGCCCGGTTCGACGACCCTGTTGGCGCGGCATTGGATACCACCGGCAACCTCTACGTCGCCGACACAGATAACAAGACCATCCGCATGGTCACTCCGGCGGGGGTTGTGACCACGCTAGCGGGCGCGGCCGGCATGCCGGGAGCTGCCGATGGCGATGGGGCCGCGGCACGTTTCAACCGTCCCTATGGCGTGGCAGTGAACAGCGCGGGCAACCTCTACGTCGCCGACACAGATAACAATACCATCCGCATGGTCACTCCCGCAGGAATAGTGACCACGCTGGTCGGTGCTGCCGGCATCGCCGGCAGCGCCGACGGGGGCGCCGCCGCTCGGTTCAACAAGCCTTATGAAATGGCGTTGGACACCACGGGCAACCTCTATGTTGCCGATGGGGGCAACAACACGATCCGCAAAGTTACCCCCACGGGAGTCGTTACCACGATTGCAGGCGCTGCGACAGTTGTCGGCAGCGCCGATGGCACCCGAGCGTCCGCGCAGTTCAATGTCCCATCCTGTATAGCGCTGGACAACTCAGGTAATGTGTATGTCGCCGACGGAAACAACCACACTATTCGCAAGGTCACTCCCACGGGAAGTGTGACTACCCTGGCGGGTGCTGCAGGTATGCCGGGCAGCGCCGATGGCACTGGCGCCGCCGCTCGGTTCAACGAGCCTCAAGGCCTGGCAATGGACGGCGCCGGTAACCTCTACGTCACCGACTCCGGTAACCACACCGTCCGGAAGGTGACGCCTGCGGGGGGCGTGACCACCCTGGCGGGTGCTGCAGGCATGTCGGGCAGCGCCGACGGCACCGGTGCCGTTGCGCGGTTCAACTTTCCTCAAGGTGTGGCCTCGGACAGCGCCGGAAACCTCTACATCGCCGATGAATTCAACCACACCATCCGCAAAGTCACGCCAACGGGGATCGTAACCACCCTGGCGGGCGCCGCCGGCATAGCTGGCAGCGCCGACGGGGGCAGCGCCGCTCGGTTCAATGACCCCCAAGATGTGGCCGTGGACGACGTAGGTAACCTCTACGTCGCAGACACAGCTAACCACACCATCCGCAAGGTCACGCCTGCCGGGATCGTAACCACGCTGGCGGGCGCTGCGGGCACAAAAGGTAGCACCGACGGTGCCGGTGCTGCCGCTCGGTTCAACAGCCCCATCGGCGTAGCGGTGGATAGCGCTGGCAACCTTTACGTCGCCGATACCGGCAATGGCACTATTCGGAGGATTACACCAACCGGACTCACGACCACTATCGGCGGTGTTGCTGGCGCAATCGGTATCGTTCTCGGCACAACTCCGCGATTCGCAGCGCCTCGCAGTCTAGCTATTTTAGGCGACGGCTTGGTCATCGGCGACGCCAACGCCATTCTCTTGCTCGATCATGTTGTTCAGTAGTGCGGAGCGCTTGAAGCGTGGCCCGGGCATGCGATGAGCGCATCAAGACTGAAGAAACCGTGAGCGACATCGCACGCGCCGACAAGAGCAAGTCGCACGGCTCATAAGTAGAACAAAAGAGTGTTCCGGAGCGCGACCCCGAGACCGGCCGGCTCGCCGAGTAAAGCGATGCGGTAGCTCGGCCCCCACAAACATCGGCTGCGTTACCAATCTGCCCTCGGAATTCGGATGCCAGCGCGGCCTGTTCGGTAGCGAGATGGTCGGGCTGACCGCGCTAAAGGTGGCGAGATCCAGCGGCACGGAGCGGAACGCGACGGGACGAAGCGATGCCTAACAGCGCGACGGGATGTGTAGAACGTGACCGACGTTGAGGTTCTTGGACGCCCAGTCGGGTGAATGATGATCACGTCGTCGTTCGTCATACCCGGCTGCTATGAAGCCCCGTGGCGAAGGTGCGTGCGATCAAGCCGAAGGCGCCCCGCGCGATCTGGCGCTGCCAGGCGTGTGGCCATGTCGAGCCCAAGTGGAACGGCCGGTGTCCGCAGTGCCAGGAGTGGTCGAGCCTGGTCGAGGAGCTCGAGTCCGCGGCGCCGTCGCGGCCGAGTGCCTCGGGCGTGGCCGATGGCCGGTCGCCGGTCGCGATCACCGAGGTCGTGGAGATCAGCGCCAAGGATCGTCGCACCACCGGGATCGGCGAGCTCGATCGCGTGCTCGGCGGCGGCATGGTCGCCGGCTGCCTGGTGCTGCTCGGCGGCGATCCGGGGATCGGCAAGTCGACCCTGCTGGTCCAGGCGCTCGCCGGGCTGGCGACCCGCGGCGGCGTGCTGTACGCGACCGGCGAGGAATCGGTCGCGCAGACCGCGATGCGGGCCCGCCGGGTCGGCGCCGCCGCCGGCGCGCTCAGCGTGGTCGCCGAGACCGACGTCGAACGGATCCTGGCCCACGCCGAGGCCGAGCCGCCGTCGGTGCTCGCGGTCGATTCGATCCAGACCGTGTACACGCCGATGCTCGACTCGATCCCCGGGTCGCTCGCGCAGGTCCGCGAGTGCGCGAGCCGGCTGATGCAGTTCGCCAAGACCACCGGGATCCCGACGATCATCGTCGGCCACGTGACCAAGGACGGCGCGCTCGCCGGCCCCAAGACGCTCGAGCACCTGGTCGACGTCGTGCTCCAGCTCGAGGGCGACGGCGGGCCGTACCGCGTGCTGCGCGCGCACAAGAACCGGTTCGGCTCGACCCAGGAGATCGGCGTGTTCGAGATGCGCGGCGCCGGCATGGCCGAGGTCGCCAACCCGTCGGCCCACCTGCTCGCGGAGCGGCCGGTCGGGGCGCCGGGCTCGATCGTGGTGGCGTCGGCGGACGGCGCGCGGCCGCTGCTGGTCGAGATCCAGGCGCTGGTGGCGCCGGCGAGCGCCGGGTTCGGCCGGCGGACCGCCGCCGGGGTCGACGGCAACCGGGTGGCGCTGCTGCTCGCGGTGCTGGCGCAGCGCGCGGGCTGCGATGTGCTCGATCGCGATGTGTTCGTCAATGTCGCTGGCGGGCTGCGGCTGACCGAGCCGGCGATCGATCTCGGGATCGCGTGCGCGATCGCGTCGTCGGCGCGCGGTCGGGCGCTCGACGCGCACACGATCATGTTCGGCGAGGTCGGGCTCGCCGGCGAGATCCGCGCGGTGCCGCTGTGCGAGCAGCGGCTCGCCGAGGCCGCGCGGCTGGGCTTCCAGCGCGCGATCTTGCCGGCGCAGAACGCGGCCCGCCTCGCGCGCGCCGGGCTCGGCACCGGCCTCGAGATCGTCGCGGTCGATCGCCTGATCTCCGCGCTCGGCGAGCTCTGAGCCTCCTTAGAATGCCAGGACGACGCGCGACTGCACGCAGTGCGCGGTGCTGGCGTCCATCACGTTGCTGAGGTCGGTCGGGTCCGCCGGGTTGGTGAACCCGTAGTGCTGCATCGAGCCGTCGGTGGGGTCGGCCGGGTGGTTGAGCGCGCCGAGCGGGAACAGCACGCCGTACGAGATCCCGATGTACAGGCCGCCCGCCTGGTAGCCGAGGTCGGCATCGAACTCGGTGCCGTAGATCGAGCTGTGGCCCGGGGTGGCGACGGTGCGCAGCGCGAACGACGTGATGTTCGAGCCGCGGAACGAGATCCCGTGGGTGATGTCGTACTGGAAGTACGGCTTGATGTACGCGGCGTTGCTCACCGCGCCGATCAGCCGGCGCCACAGGAGCAGGTCGACCTGGTAGTCGCGGTTGAACTCGAACCGCGACAGCGTGCCATCGGCGATCGACGCCGCGGTGTCGACGTACGCGAGGTTGATGACGCCGGGCTGGGTCGGGTCGACGACCTGATCGCCGGACGCGAACCCGGTCTCGGCGCCGAGCTTGAACTTGCCGTCGAGCCCGGTCCACGACACGCGCGCGGCGCCGCCGTACTTGCGGATGTCCACGCTGCCGGTGTGGCCGATGTCATCGAGGTCGTCGACCGAGCCGAGCTGGGCGACGAGCTCGGCCTCGACCAAGAAGTCCTTGTAGCCGGCCTTGAGCCACAGGTCGGGCGAGTACTGCTTGAGGTTGCGCGGCACGTAATGCGGCGAGCCGACGTTGGTGTTCAGCAGGCCGCCCGGGTCGGTCGCGCCGCCGAGCTTGAAGTCCTTGAGGTCGTAGTTCCACGACTGGGTCTTGTATTCGAAGTAGACGCCGTAGTTGAGCGCGAGCTCGCCGCGCGCCACGGTGTCCTTGAAGTCCTGCGGCGAGTCGATCCGCGAGATCACGCCGACCCAGCTGTTGATGTCATCGCTGTCGTCGAGGTCGAACGGGTGGCCCTCGTTGCCCTTGTTGGCCGCGGTCTGGTTCGACAGCAGCCCGGTGCTCGCCCAGTCCGAGGCGATCATCGCGCGCAGGTTGGTGCCGGGGATCAAGAGCGAGAAGCTCGCGCGGTCGACCGAGTCGCCGTAGTCGGCGTCGTAGTTGTAGGTGCCGTTGATCGGATCGGCGCCGCCGGCGTTGTACAGGATGCCCATGCCCCACTGGTTCGGCATCCGGCCGAACTTGAGCACGCCGAGCGGCAGCGCGACCTCGCCCCACGCGCGCTTGATCTGCACCGCGGGGACGTTGCTGTTGACGCCCTGGATCACCGAGCCCTGGGTGCCGTTGCCGAACGCGCCGACCGGCGGCTGGATCGCCGGCGGGATGGCGGTGTAGACGCCGGCGAGCGTCTGATCGCTCGGCGTCGAGCCGAGCACGAGGTTGTCGAGCATGTCGGCCTGGACGTGGACCGAGGTCCCCTCGTCGAGGTTGATCGTCGGCTCGAGCCGGAGCCGCATGTTGGCGCTCGACAGCGAGCCGTCGCACGGGTGATCCACCGTGATCGACTTGCAGCCGAGCGCGCTCGGGAACGGCGAGCCGCCGTACCCGGGATCGGGGAACCCGAGGTTGAAGTTCTTGAACCAGTCGGTGCGCATCCGGTAGTAGCCGTCGAGCTCGAGCAGCTTCCACTTCTTGCGCCGGCTCTTGGGCGCGGGCAGCGCGGGCGTGGTCGGCAACAAGCCCGGCGCCTTGGGGGCAGCCTCGGCCACGCCTTCCTTCTTGGCGTCGCTGCCGCCGCCCTGGGGTGGTCCACCCGCACCGGGAGTCAGCCCCGGGCCGGGGCCGATCTGCGCGTACGCGACCGGGCCACCGACGACGAGCACGGCCGCCAGCATCACCAGGCGAGCCAGGCGGGCCCTCCGTTTCGGAGCGCCCGAAGCGCCCGAGGCGTGATGACCAGCCTGAAGAATAGGACGACCGTAGGTGTAATGCATAGAAAGTACGGGAGGTTAGGCTCGCCGGAAGTCGGGCGGACTATAGGCATGGGCCCAAAGCCGGGTCAAACGACCGAGGCAACGAACAGGCAACGGGATCACCGATTGGCTGGGTCTAGATCCGGCAGGATATGGTGCATGCGATGGCTAAAGACCCGGGCAAGCTGCCCCGCGTTGCCTGGTTTCTCGCACTTGTCGCGTTCAGTTGCGGGCCGCGGCCGCGCCCGGATACGCCGTTCCCTGAAGAAGGCGTGACCCGCCGCGAGCGCGCGCCCGCGCCGGCGGTGCGCGCGGGGCGCCAGATCGTCGTCGGCGAGCTGTGCCCGCAGTCCGCGGTGGGCCGGCCGGCGGTGGCGCCGCTGCTGATGCGCACCACGCAGTGGACCGATAACGTCACCGAGGTCGACAACGCGGTCGAGCGCGGCAGCACGCCCCGGTTCGCGGCGTTCGGGGTCGACGGCAAGGTCGCCGGCGTGTTCGACACCGTGGGGCTCGCCGACATCGCGCTCGGCCAGTCGGTCGCCTCGGGGACCTACGTCGGGGGACCGCCGTGCTCGTCCGATGGCGAGAACGGCCAGCGGCTCGAGGATCCGGCGTGCGTGGCGGCGACCGGCGGCTGCGGCGTGGCGGTGTCCGAGCTCGAGCGGCCCGACGATCTACCGGAGGCCCCGACCTACGCGACCGGCGGGGCGTGCGTGTCCGGGGTGTCGATCGGGGTCGACATCGACGGCGACGGGGTCAACGAGTGGTTCCCGCTGTCCGGCGTGCTCGACGGCACGCGCGGCCCGGCGCAGGAGTGGTCGGCGGGCCCGCAGCTCAAGGCTCCGTGCGACGCGAAGTTCGCGGCGTACGACGTCAAGCTGCAGCCCGAGACCGAGGCCGGCCGGACGGCGGATCCGCGGGCGACCGTGACGCTCGACCTGCTCGGCGTGATCGATCTCGACGGCGACGGCCGCAAGGAGCTGGTGCTCGCGCTGCGGTTCCCGACGGTGCGCACCGTGGTGGTGTACAGCGCGACGAATTCGCCGCAGCGGCTCGAGCTGGTCGGCGAGGCCCAGTCGTTCCAGCACTGACCGCGCCGAGAGCTCTGCCCGGAGTTGGCGGGCCGCGCAGCGCCGGGCTACCGTAGCACCGTGCACGACGACGTCGGTCAGCTGTTGTGGATCGGGTTCGAAGGGACGTCGGTCGCGCCCGAGCTGCGCGGCCGGCTCGAGCGCGGCGAGGCCGGCGCGACGATCGTGTTCAAGCGCAACCTGGCGATCGCAGGCGCGGGCGGCGACGAGCGCTGCGATCTCGCGGCGCTGGTCGAGCTCAACCAGGCGCTGCATCGCCGCGCGCCCGACGGCACCCCGGCGTGGATCGCCGTCGATCAGGAGGGCGGGCGGGTCCAGCGCGTGAAGGCGCCGGCGACGGTGTGGCCGGCGATGGACCGCCACGATCAACTGCCCGCGGCCGCCGCGCTGCAGCTCGCCGGCGAGGTCGGCGAGGCGATGGGCGGCGAGCTCGCCGCGCTCGGGTTCGACATCGACTTCGCGCCGGTGCTCGACGTCCACACCAACCCGGCGAACCCGATCATCGGCGACCGCGCGTTCGGCCGTGACGCCGAGGCGGTCGGCGACCGCGCGCTGGCGTTCGCCGACGGGCTGCGCCGCGCCGGGATCGTCGCGTGCGGCAAGCACTTCCCCGGCCACGGCGACACCGCGACCGACAGCCACCTCGAGCTGCCGCGGATCGATCACGACTGGGCGCGGCTCGAGCAGGTCGAGCTGGCGCCGTTTCGCGCCGCGGCGGCGCGGGCGCTGCCGATGCTGATGACGGCCCACGTGGTGTTCGCGGCGCTCGATCCGAATCGTCCGGCGACCCTGTCGCACCTGGTGATCACGGGCCTGTTGCGCGACCGGCTCGGCTACCGCGGGATCGTGATCAGCGACGATCTCGACATGCGGGCGATCGTCGATCACATCGGGGTCGACGCCGCGGCGGTCGCGGCGATCCGCGCCGGGTGCGACGTGCTGCTGCTGTGCCGGGATCCGGGCCACCAGGAGCTCGCCCGCGAGGCGCTGATCCGCGGGGCCGAGCGCGACAGCGAGCTGCGCCGGCGGATCGCCGAGTCGGCGCACCGCGTGCGGCAGCTCAAGCAGACGATCGAGGCCGAGCGGACGCCCCGGCCGGGGCTCGACGTCGTCGGCAGCGCGCCGCACCAGGCGCTCGCGGCGCGGCTGCGCGGCGGACCGGGCCCGAGCTCCCGCGGCGGCGCGGCCCCCGCGTAAGAAAAGCCGGTCGGACACGCGCGCGGGCGCACGGCGTGCGGCGGGCGCACCGGTGAGATATTGCGCACCGACGGACCGGCCTGATCCGCGGCCGGGGTGCCCCGGGGCCCGCTGGTACATCGCTTGCTGATCGCCATCGCGATGGCCAAGCACGAAAGCGATCACGCCGTGACCGGCAGCGGTGGCGAGCTGCACCAGCAGGCCAAGGGCCACGAGCCGGTCCTCACCACCAACCAGGGCGTGCCGATCAGCGATGATCAGAACTCGCTGACGATCGGGCCGCGCGGGCCGACCCTGCTCGAGGACTTTCACTTCCTCGAGAAGATCACCCACTTCGATCACGAGCGGATCCCCGAGCGGATCGTCCACGCCCGCGGCTCGGCGGCGCACGGCTCGTTCGCACCGTACGACGTCGCGCGCAAGTACTCGCGCGCCGTGTTCCTGCAGTACCCCAAGGTCCGCACGCCGGTGTTCGTGCGGTTCTCGACGGTCGCCGGCGGCGCCGGCTCGGTCGATCTGCCGCGCGACGTCCGCGGGTTCGCGACCAAGTTCTACACCTCCGAGGGCGTGTTCGACCTGGTCGGCAACAACATCCCGGTGTTCTTCATCCAGGACGCGCTGAAGTTCCCCGACCTGATCCACGCGGTGAAGATGGAGCCCGACCGCGGGTTCCCGCAGGCCGCCACCGCGCACGACACGTTCTGGGACTTCGTGTCGCTGATGCCCGAGAGCATGCACATGCTGATGTGGGCGATGTCGGATCGCGCGCTGCCGCGGTCGTATCGCACGATGGAGGGCTTCGGCGTCAACACCTACCGGCTGATCGACGGCCAGGGCAACGCGCAGTTCGTGAAGTGGCACTGGCGGCCGGCGATCGGCTCGTCGTCGGTGCTGTGGGACGAGGCGGTCAAGATCAACGGCGCGGACTCCGACTTCCACCGCCGCGATCTGTTCACCGCGATCCAGCACGGCCAGTTCCCAGAGTTCGAGCTCTCGATCCAGGCGGTGCCCGAGGCCGAGGCCGACCGGCTCGACTTCGATATCCTCGACGCGACCAAGCTGATCCCCGAGGAGGTCGTGCCGCTGGTGCCGATCGGCAAGATGGTGCTCGATCGCTGGCCCGACAACTTCTTCGCCGAGACCGAGCAGGCGGCGTTCCATCCCGGCCACCTGGTGCCCGGCGTCGAGTTCTCCGACGATCCACTGCTGCAGGGCCGGATCTTCTCGTACACCGATACCCAGCTGAAGCGGCTCGGCGGCCCGAACTTCCACGAGCTCGAGATCAATCGCCCGAAGTGCCCGATGCACAACTTCCAGCGCGACGGCATGGCGCGGGTCGCGGTCGACCGCACCCGGATCAGCTACGAGCCGAGCTCGCTGGTGCCCGACCTGCCGCGCGAGACCCCGGGCGGGTTCGTGACCCACCGCAAGGTCGCGCCGGGCGACAAGGTCCGCGAGCGCTCGCCGACGTTCGCCGATCACTACAGCCAGGCGCGGCTGTTCTGGCGCTCGATGACGCCGCCCGAGCAGCACCACATCGTCCGCGCGTTCACGTTCGAGCTGTCCAAGGTCGAGACCATCGCGGTGCGGACCCGGATGCTCGGTCACCTGAAGCTGATCGAGCCGGTGCTCCACGATCGGGTCGCGGACGCGATGGGCATGCAGGGCATGGCCGACGCGATCAAGCCGGCGGTCGCGCCGCGCGATCTGGCGCCGTCGCCCGCGTTGAGCCTGCTGGCCAAGGCGCCGGACACGCTGCGCGGCCGCAAGGTCGGCGTGCTGATCGGCGACGGCTTCGATCATGCGCTGGTCGACCAGCTCACCGCGGCGCTGATCAAGGAGCACGCGCTGGTCGAGCTGGTCGCGCCGAAGATCGGCGGGGCGCGCGGGTCCGATGGCCGCGTGGTCGCGGCCGATCACATCATCGGCGGCGGGCCGTCGGTGATCTTCGACGCCGTGGCCGTGGTGCCGGGCGCGGCGGCGATCGCGGGCCTGGTCGCCGAGCCGGCGGCGCTCGACTGGGTCAGCGACGCGTTCCACCACTGCAAGGTGATCGCGACGGTCGCCGCGGCCCAGCCGCTGCTCGACGCGGCGCGGGTCGTGGCCGACGCCGGCGTGATCGATCTGGCGGGCGGTGCGGCGATCGCCGCGTTCATCGCCGCGGCCCGGCGCGGCCGGATCTGGGCGCGCGAGATCGCGAGCCCGTGACGCCGGTCGCCTGGCGGGCGACTACTTCTTGGCGGGCGCGGTGACCACGCCGCCGTTGCCGCCGAAGTTCACCGGGATCCAGCGGTAGCCGGCGCCTTCGGCGCGCAGCTGGCCGAGGCCGGGGAACGACACGTGTGCGAACGCGACGAAGTAGCCGTTCTTGGCGGCGTCGGCGAAGGCCTTCTTGCGCTCGACGGCCGCCCTCTTGGCGTCGCTGTCGAACTGGATCGTGATCGACGGATCGGCGAACTGCACCGCGGCGACGTGTATCAGATCACCCCAGAGCACCAACTTCTGGTCCTTGCTGGTGACGGTGTAGATCGTGTGGCCCGGGGTGTGGCCGGGCGCCGGGCTGGCGTGGATCCCGGGGATCAAGTCGGTCTCGCCGTCGAACCACTTGGTCTTGCCGGCGGTGACGTACGGGTTGACCGAGGCCTGCGCGCCCTTGAAGAAGTCCTTCATTGCGTCGGGCGCCTTGGCGAGGTTATCGGCGCTCAGCCAGTAGTCGGCCTCGGCCTTGGCGGCACGGATCGTCGCGTTGGGGAACACGATCTTGCCGTTGGCGACCAGGTTGCCGACGTGATCGCCGTGCATGTGGGTGATGTAGATCTCATCGACCTGCTCGGGCGTATAGCCCGACGCCTTGAGGTTCGGGATCAGCTTGGCGAGCGTCGGGCCGAACAGCACGCCGGCGCCGGTGTCGATCAGCACCAGCTTGCTGCCAGTGTTGATGAGGTATGCGTTGACCGAGGTCTCGAACCCCGGCTTCAGATACGACTTGGCGAGCGCGGCCTCGGTCTTGGCCTGCGTGGTGCCAGTCAGGAGCTTCTCCACTGGCAGCGGCGCCGTGCCGTCGGACAGCGCCGTGATTTCGAAGTCACCGAGC
>DATBBB010000418.1:0-31507 GCA_036271215.1 Kofleriaceae bacterium
ATACGATCAGCCTCGGCGCGGTCGAGCTGATCGTGACGTCGACGGCGTGCGATGTGCACCGCTGCATCTGCGGCCCACCCGTCCCGATCGCGACCTCGCCGGGCAGCGCCTGCGACCCTGCGACACAGTGAGCTTGCGGTGAATCACATCGCGAACCCCGCCCCCCGGATCATTACTTGCGTATGTACGAAGTGTGAAGAAAATCGAAGCTCCCGCGTCTGAGGCGCCCCGGGGCTTGCTATAGCCGGTCTCGGATCCTTCTTCGTATGACCCACTTCGCGCGCACGATCGGGATCGCAACCCTGGCCGCCCTGGCCGGGGGCTGCGTGATCCACACGACCGACCGCGATGGCGGCGGCGTGCTCGGCGACGACGTCGCGACGATCTCGGCGCGCTGGACCCTGCGCAACATGGCCGACGGTGCGGCGACCGTGTGCCCGGCGGGCTACGACACCGTCGAGCTGATCGCGCAGCCGGTCGACGACGCCGGCCAGCCGACCGGCGCGCAGGTCGTCGACCTGTTCGATTGCAACGACGGGCTCGGCGAGAGTACCGAGCTGGCACCCGGCGTGTACCAGGCGTGGATCGAGGTCCGATCGCACGATCTGTTGGCGCTGTACGCGCAGTCGCTCTCGCAGATCTTCGACGTCCGCAAGCTCAACCAGACGTTCTTCACCGACATCCTCAACGACGGCGGATATTTTCAGCTGTCGTGGGCGCTCGTCGGCAAGACCACCGGCCAGCCCGTGGACTGCGCTGATCTCGATGGCTTGACCACGATCCACGCGATCAGCGTGAACGCTGCGGATCCCGAGCGCACCTACGACGATCAGCTGGCGTGCGGCGATCACACGGCGGTCACCAGCGGGCTCCTGCAGGGCAGCTACAACCTCACGATCAACGCCGAAGCGGCGGGCGTGCCGGCGGGCGGCGCGCTCACCCTGAGCGGTCAGCAGATCGCCGGCCAGAACCACATCACCGACCTGGGCCTCATCACGATCTTCGTCGATGGGCGCTGACGACGCGAGCGACGCAACTGTTCACTTTATCTAGGGAGTCAAATACATGAAGAATCTTATCGTGGGAGCGCTGCTTGCAGTCGCTTCGATCTCGATCTCGGTCTCGGTCGGCTGCACGGCGAGCGGCGACGATGATGACGGCGGTGGTGGTGGCGGCGGCAGCGGCACCACCGTCGACGTGAGCTGGAAGTTCACGAGCGCCGCGGACCAGGGAACGAACGCGTGCCCGGATGGCTTCGGCACCGCGACGGTCATGTCGCAGAAGACCGACGACACCACCCACCTCGGCACCGGCACGCCGATCGCCGACAAGTACGACTGCTCGGCCGGCAAGGGCACGATCTTGCTGCCCGACGCCGACACCTACCTGGTGTGGGTCGTGATCGAGGACAGTACCGGCAGCAATCAGTACGCGCAGTCGGACTCCGCGTACGTCGACACCTCGGCGACCGTCGCGCCGATCGAGTTCAACATCCTCGACGACGGCGGCTACTTCTACCTCGAGTGGGACATCGTCGACTCGACGACCATGGCCCACATGACGTGCGCCGACGCCGGCCTCGCCACGGGTGACTCGGTGGAGGTCATCTCGACCAGCATGGCGAACTCGAGCGACTTCAAGACCGACATGTTCACGTGCCAGGATCACTACGGCACGACCGATGGCCTGGTCGCCGGTTCGTACACGGTCTCGATCGACGCAGAGGTCAACGGCGCCGCGGTCGGCACGGCGGACACGCTGACCAGCAAGGAGATCACGGCACCGAACGGCCTCACCAACCTCGGCCTGGTCCTGATCCCGGTCGACTCGCACTAGAAAAGCCCGGTTCGATGCGGGCTCCTGGAGGTGCTAGGATGTAAATCGTGAGCGCGAAACAACGCTCCCGGTTTGCCGGGCTCCGGATCACCCAGGGAGCCATGATCGTCGCCGGGCTCGAGCTCGGCCTGTCGCTGGTCTGGCTGCTGGCCGACCAGGCGACCCGAGCCCAGATCTCGCTGTGGGTCGAGGCCACTCCGGATAACGTGTTCGCGCACGGCCGGGTGTGGACGCTCGCGACCGGCGTGTTCCTCGAGCAGAACTTCATCGCCCTGCTGCTCCACATGAGCGTTTTGTGGATGTTCGTCCCCACGCTCGAGCGGTTCTGGGGCACGGCGCGGTTCTACCGGTTCGTCGCGGTCACCTCGCTGGTCGGGACCGCCGCGGGCTGCCTGTTCGGGCTGGCGACCCACAACTCGATGATCTCGGTCTCGGGGCTCGACCCGTTCATCTACGCGGCGATCGTCGCGTTCGGCATCATGTATGCGCGCCAGCCGGTGCAGTTCTTCGGCGTGCTGCCGCTGACCGGCCGCCAGCTGATGTACGGCATCCTCGGGTTCCTCGCGCTGTCGGTCGTGCTCCGCCAGCAGTGGGAGCTCGGGGTCGCGTACGCCGCGGCGATGCTGGCGGCGGCGATCATGATCTCCAAGCGCTGGAGCCCGGGGCTGGCGTGGCGGCGCTGGCGGATCGCGCGGGCCCGCGCGCGGCTCAAGGTCATGACCGGTGGCAAGGGGCATATCCCGCCGGTGCGCGACGAGCACAAGTGGCTGAATTAAGCCGGCTGATAGCGGCACAAGATTAGTGATAGGTTCGGCTCGATGGAAGACGGGTCCTTCGATGCCGGCGAGAACGCGACCGGCCTGACCACGCTGTTCGAGGGTGAGTGGGCCACCGTCCGCCGCATGCAGAAGGGCAAGCTGGTGGTGGTGGCGGGCGCGGACCAGGGCAAGGATCTCGAGATCATCAAGCCGCGGGTCACCGGTGGCCGCAGCATCATCAGCGACCTGGTCGTGCAGGACAAGGCGGTCTCCGGGACCCACTTCGAGGTCTCGGTGCGCGACGACGGCTACCGGCTGCGCGACCTCAACTCGCGCAACGGCGTCTACGTCGGCGAGCTGCGGATCCGCGAGGTGTTCCTGCGGCCCGGCACGGTGTTCCGGATCGGCCATACCAACATCCAGTTCCAGACCACGCAGGACGTGGTCGAGATCGAGCTGTCGAAGAAGGACCGGTTCGACGCGATGCTCGGGGCGTCGCCGGCGATGCGCGAGATCTTCGCCCACCTCGAGAAGGTCGCGCCGAGCGACCTGACGTGCCTGATCACCGGCGAGACCGGCACCGGCAAGGAGATGGTCGCGCGCGCGCTGCACAACGCGTCGGGCCGCAAGAGCCGGCCGTTCGTCGTGCTCGACTGCGGCTCGATCCCGCGCGAGCTGATCGAGTCGACCCTGTTCGGCCACGAGAAGGGCAGCTTCACCGGCGCGGTGAACCAGCACGTCGGCTGCTTCGAGCAGGCCAACGGCGGCACGATCTTCCTCGACGAGATCGGCGAGCTCGACGTCACGCTGCAGCCCAAGCTGCTGCGCGTGCTCGAGCAGCGCGAGATCAAGCGGGTCGGCGGCGACAAGACCCACAAGGTCGACGTCCGCGTGCTGGCGGCGACCAACCGCGACCTGCGCGAGGAGGTCAACAAGGGCACGTTCCGCGAGGATCTGTACTTCCGGCTGTCGGTCGTGCACGTCGAGCTGCCGCCGATGCGCGAGCGCCGCGATGACATCCCCGGGCTCGCCAACCACTTCTTGCGCGAGGTCGGCGCCCGGCGCGGCATGACGATGTCGTGGTCGCAGGACGCGATGACGGCGCTCGGCAGCCACAGCTGGCCGGGCAACGTGCGCGAGATGCGCAACGTCGTCGAGCGCGCCGCGGCGCTCAGCGACGGCCCGGTGATCACGCGCGCCGATCTGGTGTTCGGCCGCGAGATGGGGCCCAGCCTCATGACCTCGCACGACCTGGCGCAGGCGGGCGCGCAGGCGGCGCAGCGCGCGGCGGCGCAGATGTCCGGCGTCGAGCTGCCGCAGGCCTCGGGGCCCGCGACGTTCGATCCGTCGCTGCTCAAGGCCGGCCTGGGCTTCAAGGGCGCCAAGCAGACCGTGGTCGACGCGTTCGAGATGGCGTACCTCGCGGCGCTCATGGCCCGCAACGACGGCAATATCACGCGCTCGGCGCAGGAGGCCGGCCTGACCCGCTACCACCTGCGCGAGCTGCTCAAGCGCCACGGCCTCAAGGGCGGCGACGCCGAATAGCCGGCGGCGCGGCCGGTGGATCAGAACGCGAAGATCGTGATGCCGCCGATCGCGAGGGCGGCGCCGCCGACCGCGGTCGCCGCGGCGTAGGTCGGGCGGTCGCTCTCGACCGCGTAGATCGTCAGGCCGGTCGTGGCCACGGCGACGCCGATCACGGTGAGCGCGAGGCCGAGCCGGGTGGTGTGCTGGTCATGGGCGACCAGCTGGCCGCGGACCTTGCCGACCGCGGCGTCGACCGTGGCGGACTGCTCGGCCGCCTCGTCGGGCAGCTGGTCGGGTAGCTTGTTGAGCAGCTCGAGGGTCGCGAGCGTCGCGCGATCCATGACCTCGCTGACCCGGCAGACGTCGCAGTGGTCGGAGTCCTGGGCGACCACGCGACCGGTATCGGTGCGGACCAGGGTGACGACGTAGCCGATGCTGGTGCCGACACCGGTGAGCGCGGCGAGCAGGACCATCTCGGCGCCGGTCTGCTTGCGCAGCTCGACGAGGCAGGTGCCGATCAAGCAGCCGTCGGTCCACTTGGTCGAGCGCTGCAGCATCTGCCGCATGTACGCGCGGTCGGCGAGCCGGTACTGCTTGCTGTCGAGCTGCTCCTCGAGGCGGTGCTGGAAGTTGTCCTTGACCTCGTCGGGGATGCCGTCGACCCGGACGTCGAGCAGGCCGATGATGTGGCGGGTGTCGGCGACTTGCGGCCGACTGCTTACACCGGTGCTATCGGGGGCCACCGGCGCGAGGGCGGGCGCCGGCGCCGGCGCCGGATGCCCCGACGCGGGTCGAACGGGGCTGGCGTTCGCCACACCACCGAGCACCGAACAGGCCGCCAGGGCCACCAGAGAGAGGCGGTTCACGCTTCGTCGAATTGGGTAATGAGCTGCTTCATCAGGCCGTCGATCATGAGGTTGCGATCGGTGATCTGGTACTTGCCGTCGCGCCAGCCGGCCTGGACCTCGTTGTACCGCTTCTCGTGGTCGGCGATCGCGGTCCGATAGAGGCTGACCTTCTTGATGATGTCCTTCTGGTTCTTGATGAAGTACGACACCATCGAGGCGCCGGCGGCGACGCCGAGCACCAGGCCGAGCGGCCCGCCGATCGCGTAGCGCAGGCCGATCCGAAGCGCGAGCAGCAGGCCGGCGCCGATCGCGACCTTCTTGGTCCCCGAGCCATCGACCACCGAGTCCTTGGCGAGCGCCAGCGAGGTCTGGCCGGAGGCGATCAGGAGCGCGATGAAGTTACCCTTCCGGGCGACCCAGCTGCGGTCGTAATACTCGCGGATCGCTTGCTTCAGGAACGCATCCCACGTCGTGTAGAGCCCTTGGGCGCTCGCCGCGGGTTCCTTCGAGGGCTCGGCCACCGAGGTAGCTTACCACTCGGGTTTGACAGGGGTACCTCCGTCGCACAGATTCGAGGGCATGATATCCGCGAGGCCGGGGCTTGTGCTGATCGTCGCGATGGCCGCGAGTGGCGTCGCCCGCGCCGATCTCGCCTCGAGCCGAGACAAGCTGATCGCCGGCGACTACAAGACCGCGCTCGCCGAGCTCGGCAAGATCGGCGGCAAGGACCGCCCGGCTGCCCGGTTGCTGCTCGCGCGCGCCCAGCTCGCGACCGGTGACTACGCCGCCGCCGAGGCCACGCTGACCCCGCTCGCGCCGGCCGCCGCCAAGGACGCGACGGCGATCGAGGCCCACCTGGTGCTCGATCAGCTGCGCCGCCGCACCGGCCGGACCAGGGAGGCGCGCGCCGATCTCGAGCAGCTGTGGAAGGATCATCCGACCGACCGTGCGGTCCGCACCGCGCTCGGCGAGGTCCGCCGCGCGCTCGGCGACGTGGTCGGCGGCAAGGCGCTGTTCGACGAGACGATCAAGGAGAGCGACGCCCGGACGCTCGACCTCGACGATCCGGTGCAGACCTACCAGCTCGCGGTCGCCGCGCGCGAGACCTCGCAGTTCCAGCTCGCCAACGACGCGTTCCGCGAGACCCTCAAGCTGAGCCCGCAGCTGACCGACGCCGGCATCGAGTGGGCCGACCTGTTCCTCGGCAAGTATGCCGCGCAGCTCGCCGAGCAGACGCTCGAGGAGGTGTTCAAGGTCAACCCGAACGACCCCGAGGCCCACGCCGCGATGGCCGAGGTGATCGTCGAGACCCGCTACGACCTCGCCGCGGTCCGCCACCACCTCGATGCGTCGCTCGCGGTCAACCCGAGGAACGCGCGCGCGCTCAAGGTCCGGGCGTCGATCGAGATCGACCAGAACCAGTGGGACACCGCGAACAAGTCGCTCGACGCGGTGCTCGCGACCAACAAGGACGACGTCGAGGCGATCGCGATGAAGGCCACGGTCGCGTGGCTGCGCGACGACACCAAGGCCTACAACGCCGAGGTCCAACGCGCGTTCGCGATCGACCCCGCGTACGCCGAGCTGTACCGCATCGTCGCGCGGTCCGCCGTGCGCGAGCACCGCTACGTCGAGGCGATCGAGCTCGAGAAGCAGGCGGTCGTGCTCAAGCCCGATTTCTTCGAGGCGATGGCCGGCGCAGGCCTGGGCTACCTGCGGCTCGGGATGGAGCGCGAGGGCATCGAGTGGCTCGACAAGTCATGGGCCGGCGATCAGTACAACGTCCGCACGTTCAACACCCGGACGTTGTTCAAGGAGACGATCCCGAAGCATTACACGTTCGGCGCCAGCAAGAACTTCCGGATCCGCTACCACAACGACGAGAAGGCGGTGCTCGCGCGCTACCTCGAGCCGACGATGGAGCGCGCGTTCGCCGACATGGTGCGGCGCTACGGGTTCACGCCCAAGACCCCGGTCACGCTCGAGCTGTACGCCGAGCGCAACGACTACGGGATCCGCACCGTCGGGTTGCCCGACATCGCCGCGCTCGGCGTGTGCTTCGGCCAGGTGATCACCGCGATGTCGCCCGCCAACGGCGACATCAACTGGGGGATGATCCTGTGGCACGAGCTCGGCCACGTGTTCGCGATCCAGCTGTCGAGCTCGCGGGTGCCGCGGTGGTTCACCGAGGGGCTCAGCGAGTACGAGACGCTGATCGCGCGGCCCGATTGGCGGCGCGAGAACGACGCCGACCTGTACGGCGCGGTCGCCAACAACACGCTGCCGTCGATCGGCAACCTCAACTCGGAGTTCATGCAACCCGATAGCAACGCCGTCGTGGTGGCGTACTACCAGTCGGCGGTGACGATCGAGTATCTGGTCCAGACCTACGGGTTCCCCAAGATCGTCGACGCGCTCAAGCGGTTCGGCCGGGGCGAGGAGACCGCCGCCGTGCTGCAGGCGATCACCGGCAAGCCGATCGCCCAGCTCGACCTCGACTTCCGCAAGTACCTCGACATCCGGCTCAAGGCCTACGCCGGTACGTTCAAGCTGCCGACCCGCGGGTTCGACGACGTCACCAAGCTCGAGGTCGCCGCCGACGCCGCGCCCAAGGACGCCCGGGCCAAGGCCAACGTGGCGCTCGGCTACTACTACGCCGGCGACGCCGACAAGGCGACCGTCGCGGTGGCCGCCGCGCTCGCGCTCGATCCCAAGCAGCCGATCGCGCGCTACATCCAGGCCGAGATCGTGCTGCACGAGGGCGACACCGCCAAGGCCAAGGCGCTGTTCCAGGGCCTGATCGCCGACGGCCACGATAGCTTCGACCTGCGGTCGCGGCTCGCGCAGATCGCGCAGGGCGATGGCAAGACCGACGAGGTCGAGCAAGAGCTGTGCGCCGCCAAGAAGCTCGACCCCGAGCGCAGCTCGCCGTACCAGGAGCTGGCGCAGCTGTACGAGAAGGCGGGCCAGCTGCCCCGGGCGCTGATCGAGCTCGAGCACTTCGCGTTCCTCGAGCAGATGGATCTCGCGCCGCTCAAGAAGCTGGTCGTCGAGTACGGCAAGCTCGGCAACTGGGCCAAGGTCCGGACCTACGGCGAGATGGCGACCTACATCAACCCGGCGGACCCCGAGATCCTCGGCGGGCTGTCGCGTGCGTACCTCGAGCTGCGCCAGCCGGCCCGGGCGCTGTACACGTTCGACACGATGCTGTTGACCACGCCGCCGCCGCGCCGCCCGGCGCTGGTCCAGCTCGGCCGGGCGCGGGCGCTGATCGCGCTCGGCAAGAAGGCCGAGGCCAAGGCCGCGCTGGCGCAGGCGATGACGACCGAGCCCGAGAACGCCGAGCTACTCGAGCTCGCGGCCAAGCTCAAGTAGCGGTGCGCGCGGGTCGCGGTGTCGGGTAGGGCGCTGCGTGGTGCGGCAGCGCAACTGACAGTCCGCGGCGCGGGGTCATCGCAACTCACAGTCCGCGCGCGGCCGGGCTCGCGACGTGCCGTGCGTTGTCAGCGGGTGCGCCGGCGGTGCGCCGATGGTGCATCGGTGGTTCTGATACTCCGTGACGCCATGACCTCAAGCAAAGCCGTGTTCGTCGCTTGTGTGCTGGCCGCCGGGGCGGCGATGTCGTCGCTGCTGACCGGCTGTACCGAGGGCGAGCCATCGAGCGACCCGTCGAGCGTGGCGCAGGGCTGCGGCGATGGCGGCGCCTGCGTGCAGACCGGCGTGATCGCGCCGGCGGCGGGCGCCGCGGCCGCGCTGCCCGACGCGCTGCCCAGCCGCTATCCGTTCTGGATCCTGCAGATGAATCTGTGCAACAGCGGGTTCGCCAGCTGCTACGACGGCGGCAAGTCGATCCCCGAGGCCGCGGCGGCGATCCAGAACAGCGCGCCCGACATCGTCACGCTCAACGAGATCTGCCAGCCCGACGTCGTCCAGCTCGCGACCACGCTGTCCGGCGTGTACAGCGGCAGCACCGTGGTGTGGGCGTTCAAGGCGGCCACCGACCGGCGCACCAACGCGGCGTACAAGTGCAAGAACGGCCAGGACTACGGCATCGGCCTCGTCGCCCACATCCCGGCACCGTACAACGGCTACCAGACGTTCAGCGGCATCTACGCCAGCCAGGACACGTCGTCGGCCGAGGAGCGCGCGTGGCTGTGCCTGTACGCCACCGGCAACTTCTACGCCTGCACGACGCACCTCGCGAGCACCAGCGGCACCGTCGCGCTCGCCCAGTGCAAGAACCTCATGACGACGATCATCCCGTCGGTCCGCGCGCCCGGCGGCTACGAGCCGACCGTGCTCGGCGGCGATCTCAACCTCAAGTACCAGGGCTCGCCCGACGCCCAGAGCTGCGTCCCGGCCGGCTACTACCGCAAGGGCGACGGCGACGTGCAGCACGTCATGGCGACCACCGACCTCGTGTTCAGCTCGAGCCACACGATCGCGATGAGCCACACCGACCACCCCGGCTGGTTCGTCGCGGTCACCGCTCCGTAGCCGCCGTCGCCGATCCGGATCGTGCGAGCATCGCGGGCATGTGGAGATCCGCGCTCGCCTGCCTGGCCGTCGGCTCGGCCCTCAGCACGCTGCTCAGCTCGGCCGCCGTCGCGTCGCCGACGCTGATCAAGGCGGCGCACCTGATCGACGGGGTCGCCGATCGGCCGCGCGACGCGGCCGCGGTGCTGGTCGACGACGACCGGATCGCCCGGTGCGCAGCATCGTCAACTTTACGCCGGCCGAGGCCGCGGCGATCGTCGACGAGGCGCACCGGCTCGGGGTCAAGGTCTCGGCCCACGCCAACGGCTGGGACGGCATCGATGCCCGACGCTCCTGGCGTATCAGTACGCGGCCAGGAAGCTGGCGCCCGATCCGCGCGCATGGATGATCCCACTCCACAAGGCGGCGGTCGCGCGCGCGTGGAAGCGCGGCGTGGCGATCGTGTTCGGCACCGACGCCGGCGTGTTCCCGTGGCGGATCAACCCGGCGGGCGAGGCGAGGCTGATGGTCGAGGCCGGGATGCCGGCGATGGCGGTGATCCGCGCGCTGACCTCGGCGGCCGCGGCGCTGCTCGATCCGCTGTGCAAGCCGGGCGCCATGCCGGCGGCCGATACCGCGATGGTGTAGCCGGCTACCAGATCTTCACGCGCTTGTCGGGCGCGAGGTAGAGCGCGTCGGTCTCCTTGGGCTTGAACGCGTCGTACCAGATGTCGAGGTTGCGCACGGTCGACGTCCGGAACTCGGACGGGCTGTGCGGATCGGTGACCAGCCGGTTGGCGAGCTCCTGGTCGCGGTACAGCCGGCGCCAGACCTGGGCCCAGCCGAGGAAGAACCGATGATCGCCGGTCGTGCCATCGATCACCGGCGACGGCTTGCCGCCGAGCGAGATCTTGTACGCGTTGTACGCGATCGTGAGGCCGGCGACATCGGCGATGTTCTCGCCGAGCGTCAGCTCGCCCTTCACGCACTGCGCCGGCTTGCCGTCGGACGCCGGGATCGGGCAGTACGCGTTGTACTGCGCGACCAGCTTGGCGGTCGCGGTCTTGAACTTGTCGGTGTCGTCCTTGGTCCACCAGTTCTTGAGCGCGCCGGTCGCGTCGTACTGCGCGCCCTGGTCGTCGAAGCCGTGGCTGATCTCGTGGCCGATCACGGCGCCGATCCCACCGTAGTTGACCGCGTCGTCGGCGTTGGGGTCGAAGAACGGCGGCTGCAGGATCGCCGCGGGGAACACGATCTCGTTGAGCCCGGGGTTATAGTAGGCGTTGATCGTCATCGGCGTCATGTTCCACTCGTCGCGGTCCATCGGCTTGCCGAGCCGGGCGAGCCGGCGGTTGTACTCGAACTCCGCGATGCGCCGCGCGTTGCCGACCGCGTCGCCGGCGACGATCTTGAGCGCCGAGTAGTCGCGCCAGTGCTTGGGGTAGCCGATCTTGGGATTGTAGGTCGCGAGCTTCTCCTTGGCCTTGGCCTTGGTCTCGGCGCTCATCCAGGTCAGACCGTCGAGCCGCTGGCCCATCGAGGTCAGGAGGTTCTTGACCAGCTGATCGGCGTGCGCCTTGGTCTCGGGGGTGAAGTACTTGTCGACGTAGATCTTGCCGGCGGCCTCGCCCATGCCGCGATCGACGAAGCCGACCGCGCGCTTCCAGCGGTCCTCGATCTGCGGCGTGCCGCTCAGCGCCTTGCCGAACATCTCGAAGTGGGCGTCGACGAACGGCTTGGACAGGAACGGCGCCGCGTCGGTCAACAGGTGGAGGGTCAGGTAGTCCTTCCACACCGCGAGCGGCTGGCTCTTGACCAGCTTGGCGGTGCCGGCGATCGCCGGCGGCTGCGCCACGACGATCGCCGGCTGACCGTCGAGCCCGACCGCCTTGAGCCACGGCTTCCAGTCGACGTCGGGCGCGAGCTTGGCGAGCTCGGCGACGGTGAGCTTGTTGTACGTCTTCTGCGGATCGCGGTTCTGGACCCGGGTCCAGTGGGTCGCGGCGATCTTCTCCTCGAGCGCGTAGACCGCGGCGGCGCGCCGGTCGGCGTCCTTCATGCCGATAAGGCCGAACATCGTCGCGGCGTACTTGCGGTAGCCGGCGCGCAGCGACTCGAACTGCTTGTTCTTGGCGTCGTACATGTCGCGATCCGGGAGGCCGAGGCCGCCCTGGTGGAACGTCGGGATGTACTTGTCGGGCTCGCGGTCATCCTGATCGACCACGGTGCCGAACGGCGTGCTGCGGCTCAGCCGGCGCGCGGACGCGGCGAACTGCAGCATGAGGCCGTTCACGTTCTTGATCTTGGCGATCTCGTCGAGCCCGGGCTTGATCGGGGACACGCCGAGCGCCTCGATCGCCGCCTCGTCCATGAACGTCTTGTAGAAGTCGCCGAGCCGCTGGCCATCGCTGCCCGGGGTGCCGTTCGCGGCCTCGAGGATGCCCTTGGTCCGCTCGTCGGACTTGTCGCCGAGCGCGGTGAACATGCCGTAGTTCGACTTGTCCGCCGGGATCTGCGTGGTCTTGAGCCAGGTGCCGTTGGCGTACTGGTAGAAGCTCTGGCCGGGCGCGACCGACGGGTCCATGCCAGCGACGTCGAATCCCCAGATGCCGATCTCGGGCCGGGGCCTGGTCGGTATCGCAGGTGCCCGTGGTGCAACGGCGATGTCCGGCGTGGGGGCCGGCATGGTGGGCGTGGGCGTGGGCTTGCTCGATCCGCAACCTGCCAGGGTCGCGACGAGGGCCGCGAACAGTCGTGTCTTCACGTGGACGCTCCGGAGCTGTTGGTGTCAGCTGACGTACCAAGTCGTGACGAGTTTGCAAAGGTGCGACGAAACGAGTGACGCACTGGACGCGTGCGCAGCGCGCGCTGGCGCCGCAACCCCGAGTTGCCCGAAAGCGCCGGCTACGACGGCGGCGCGAGCAGCCGCTGCATCGTCTCGATCACCCGGCGCAGCCGCATCGGCTTGTCGAGGAAGATGTTCGCGCCGGCCCCGAGCGCCAGGTCGCGCGCCTGATCGCCGCCGCCCGACACCGCGATGATCGGGAGATCGACGAGCCCGAGCTCGCCGCGCGCGGTCGTGATCACCTGCGGGCCATCGACGATCGGCAGGTAGACATCGATGATCACCGCGTCGAACGGCTCGCTGCGCAGGATCTCGAGCGCCGCGCGGCCGTCCTCGGCGTTGCGGAACACGAACGAGACCCCGCCGCCGAAATCGCGCCGCGTCGAGCCGGTCAGGCCCTGCTGGATCAGCTCGGCGATGTGGTGGTTGTCCTCGATGATCAGCACGCGGAGCAGGCGCGCCATCGTCCGCGGATCGCGGCTGCGGATCCGATCGATCACGCTGGCGAGCGCGTCGCGGCTCGGACCCGGCGAGAACTCGATCCCGGCGCCGGCATCGCCGGCCGCGTTGCCGCCGCGCGTCCAGCGCACCGTGCCCTCGATCGCGATCGGCTCGAGCAGCCCCGGGAAGCTCAGCACCAGCTGGACCAGCGTGCCGACCGGCAGCTTGCGATTCGTGGTGACGAACGTCCCGCCCGACGACAGGTTGTCGGTGAAGTCGCCTACCAGATCGTCGGCGCCCTCGTACTCGACGAACAACGCCACCGTCTCGCGAGCCTCGCGCCGTTTTTCCTCGCCGTCTGCCATGTCCGAGGCGTTAGGATCACGCGGCGCTAGCAAGATCGCAAGCGATGGGCGGCTACCCCGCAGGGATGCTGAGCGTAAAGGTCGTACCTCGTCCGACCCTGCTGTTCACCTGAATATCACCTCCATGGTCGCGGATGATCTGCTGGGTCAGCGCCAGGCCCAGCCCGTTGCCGCGCTCCTTGGTGGTGAAGAACGGGTCGAACAGCCTCGGGATCAGCTCGCTCGGGATGCCGACCCCGTTGTCCTCGACCGCGATCTCGATCCGGCGATCGCCGCCCCGCGTCCGCAGGGTGACCCGGCCGGAGCCCTTGGCGGCGACCGCGTCGGCCGCGTTGCGGACCAGGTTGATCAAACATTGCCGGATCTGGTTGGCATCGACGTGGCTCGGTGGATCCGCGGGGTCGAGATCGGTGTCCAGCTCGACGTGGCGGGTCGCGAGATCGCTGCGGACGAACCCGACCAGGTCGCCGATGATCGCGTTGAGCGACTCCCGGGCCAGCTTGGGCTTGCCGCCGCGCAGGCCGAGATAGGTCTCGGTGACCTCGGTCAGCCGGTTGACCTCGGTGTGGATCGCCCGGCACAGCTCGCGGGCCTCGGTCGCGTTGTCGCCGAGCTCGTCCTCGAGCAGCTCGGTGTTGAGCCCGATCGACGACAGCGGGTTGCGGACCTCGTGGGCGATCTGGGCCGCCATCTTGCCGACCATCGCCAGCCGCGCCGCCCGCAGCTTTTCTTCCTCGCGCTCCTGGACCGCGCGGCCCATCGAGTTGAACTCGCGGGCGAGGTCGGCGATCTCGGTCGGACCGGTCTCGGAGATCCGCTTGCCGTAGTCGCCGGCGGCGATCCGGCGGGCGCCTTCGCGCAGCCGGCGCAGCGGGCGCAAGGTCACCGCGACCCAGGCCGTGATCAGCACGCCGAGCACCACCGCGGCGAGCCCGAAGTAGATCGCGCGCATCATGATCGTGCGCTCGTTGTTGGCCAGCCAGTCCTTGGTCTGCGTGGTGTGGATCGACTGGGCGTTCTTCAGATCGACGACCTTGCGCGAGATCCCGAGCTCGGCCTCGCGGAGCCGCTGCAGGGCGTCGTAGGCCGCCTTGTGCTGGGGATCGAGCGCGTCGTAAGCGGCCTGGAACCCGGGATCGGACTTGTTGGGCGCCTTGGGGGGCGCGGCAAGGACTTTTGCATCCAGCCGGTCGTACAGCGGACCGACGTCGACCATCGCGTGCTTCAGGTCGTCGACCATCGGCGTGGTCTTCGGCAGCTGCTTCGACAGCTCGGAGGACGCCTGGCCGTCGGTGTTGGTCAAGCTGCCCAGGCCCTCGAGCGTCTTGACGATCTCGCCCAGGGCGCGATCCCGGTAGCCGCGCAGGGTGGTGAGTGTGCGGGTGATCTCGCCCGGCCGGGCGGCGTCGCCGATGCCGCTATCCAGGTAGTTCTTGAGGTCTTCCTGACGGTGCAGGAGGTCGGCCGAGACCATCGCCAGCGGCACGTAACCCCGGAGAATCAGCGACGCTTCGTCCTCGACCTCCCGGAGGTTCACCACGATCGTGGCGGCGAACACGCCAAGCGTCAGGGTCAGCGCGATGAAACCGAGGAGGATTCGGGCGGATAGCGTGCGCATGACGTTCGTCACCGGAACGGTAGCTCGGGCGGTTCAGGCAGGCCAGACCCCGTATTCGCCGCCCCGGATGTGTATACTATCTGGCCGAGGAACCAATGATCCGTGTTCTTTCCTCAACTTGTGTGGTGGTCCTGCTGCTCGCTTTGGGCGGGACAGCCTGGGCGGGACCCAAACCGACAATTGCCATCCTGGGCCTCGAGGTCGCCGACAACGGCACCGGCATCGATCCCGAAACGACCAAGGTCGCCAAGGATCTGACCGCGGGGCTGCGCGGGCGGCCCGCCGCCAGCGGCGGCTCGTACGTGCTGGCCGCGACGGGTGACAAGGAGCTGATCGACGAGAAGCTGCTGAACAACTGCGACTCCGAGGCGGCGTCGTGCATGGCGGCGATCGGCACCGAGCTGCAGGCCGATCTGTTGATGTTCGGCAAGATCGAGAAGAAGACCGGGCAGAACGGGGTGGCCTTCTATCAGGTGTCGCTCAAGTTGCTGAACGTCAGCCGCAAGCAGGTCAACTCGATCTCCGAGAACCTGCCGCAGGCCGACGCCGCGACCATCCGGTCGTCGAGTTACGCCAAGAACTGGTACGCCAAGCTGGTCGGCGTGACCACGGGTGGCACCGTGCAGATCAAGGCCAACAGCGACCGCGGCACGGTGATCATCGACGAGGAGACCAAGGGCAACCTGACCAGCGGCGCGCTGACCGTGGCCGGCATCCCCGAGGGCCGCCACACCCTGGCGATCGAGGCCAACGGCTACCAGCGCTACGAGGCGGCGATCACCGTGCGCACCGGCGAGACGCTATCGCATACCGCGACCTTGACCGAGCAGTCCAAGGCGTCGCCACCGGTGGCCACGCGCCCGACCACGGTCGAGGGCACGGTTTCGGCGCAGCCGAAGTCCAACATCTGGAAGCCGGTGTTCTACACCACGGCAGTGGTGGACGCGGCGGCGATCGGCTTCACCGTGTACGAGTGGCGCGAGGGCATCTCGAATGGCGAAAAAGTGACCACGTCGGGCAATCTCGCAGGGCACATCGGAATGCCTGGCTCGGCGAAGGTCCCCGATCAAGGTGATTGTGGCAAGGAAGCTGGCTTTATGACCATGAACGCGACGGATACGAACGATCTGAAGAACTTCAAAGCTGCGTGCTCCAATCTGCACAATCAGAAGATCGGCTGGGTCGTGACCGGCGTGATGTCCGTCGCGGTCGTTGGCTCGTTCGTCATGGCATACGTGCTCGACCGCCATAGCACAGAGACCCAGAGCGCGAGTGGCCCCCACAAGAAGCGGCGTGAAATTGCAGTCACTCCGATCGTCTCTCCCGACGGCGGTGGCGCGACCCTCCGGATCGACTGGTAACGACGTCCCTTATTATGAGCAAGGCGCTATCACTCTTATGCGTATGCCTCGCATTCCTGATCTGCTCCGGCGGATCGGCTCGGGCCGATAAGCCGAAGATCGCCGTCCTGGGGTTGGAGGTGGCGCCGGGCCTGGGCGGCACGGTCGACCCGGCCACGACCCAGATCGCGAAGGACATCACCCGCGAGCTGCGCACCCGCGCCCAGTCCGGCTCCAGCCCGTACATCATCGCCCCCAACAGCAACAAGGAGCTCACCGACGAGAAGCTCCTGCTGTCGTGCGACAACGAGGGCCGCGACTGCATGGCGGTGATCGGCGCCGGGCTCGCAGCCGACGTGATGCTGTACGGCCGGGTCGAGAAGAAGGGCGAGCTCTACAAGGTCACGCTCAAGCTGTTCGACGTGAAGAACAAGACGTTCGAGAGCCGCACCGATGACATGCCGGTCGGCGGGTCGCCGGTCGGCGTGTCCAAGCGGCTGTACGGCAAGCTGATCACCGATACCGTGAGCGAGGGATCGCTCACCATCGCGGCCCGCTCGGACGCCGGGAAGTCGGTCGACGGCGGCAAGGTCATGATCGACGATGAGCGCGCCGGCGACCTCGCAGGTGGCAAGCTGACGCTCCCCAGCGTGGCGGAAGGTCGTCACGTGGTCGCGATCGAGTCCGGTGGGTTCCGGCGGTTCGAAGAGACGGTGACGGTTCATGCCGGTCAGCCGACCAGGGTCGATGCGACGCTGGTCGCGCGCGGTGCGTCGACTGCCTCGGCGTCGTCATCATCGTCCCACGCCGCGGTGTGGCGGGTGACGCTGGGCGCCAGCCTGGCGGCCGCAGCGATCGGCGGCGTCTACTGGCGCTATGCCGTCGATAAGTCGAAAGATCCCGCCCCGGTGTTCGACGGTCCTTCGGACGCGGCTGCCCCAGGTCCAAGCAGCTGTGGAAAGTTCGATGAAAAGACGGGTTTGATCCAGGATAGCAATCTCAGATTGATCACCCCGAAGATCTTCGAGCACTCATGTGAGTGGCATACACGGCAATACTACGGAGTCACGGCACTGGCTGTTGGTGTGGTGGGCACGGTGGCGTCGGCGATCCTGCTGATCCTCGACCATGGCAGCGGCGAGAAGGCGGTGGCAGCTCGTCGTGGCAAAGCTTCGATCGCGCTGACGCCGGTCTTGACGTCCGACCAGGCGGGCGCGTCGCTCTCGATCAGGTGGTAGCGCGCGGGTAGGGCGTTGAAGGCAATCGACATGGACGGCGTCCGTACGTGCTAGCTTTGCCTCCCCGTCCTCGCGCGGTGCGAAGGCCGGGGAGCAAGGCCCAGAGATGAGCGATCGGCCACGCCCTAGCAGCTTGATCCGCATTGGAAAAATGCGGTCCACCCCCAAGGGCCGGACGGTCGAGTCGCCGGCGCTGCAGGAGGTCCAACAGCTCCTCGGCGAGGCTCCTCGCCGGCGCGATCTGCTGATCGAGCACTTGCACAAGATCCAGGATCGGTTCGGGTGCCTCGCCGACCGGCATCTGGTGGCGCTCGCGCGCGAGATGAAGCTCGCGATGACCGAGGTGTACGAGGTCGCGAGCTTCTATCATCACTTCGACATCGTGAAGGCGGGCGAGCCGGCACCGCCCGCGCTGACGGTGCGGGTGTGCGATTCGCTCGCGTGCGAGCTCGCCGGTGCCCACGGGTTGCTCGCGCGACTCCCGTCGCTGCTCGGCAATGACGTTCGCGTCGTCCCCGCGCCGTGCATCGGCCGCTGCGAGCAGGCGCCCGCCGCGACCGTGGGCCAGCATCCCGTTCCATCCGCGGACCTGACCAAGATCGAAGCGCTCGTGAAGCACGCCGACGCGCAGCACCCCGCGGCGCACGATCATGCGCAGTTCGCGCCCGACTCGCTGATCGGCCCGGGCAGCTCGCTGGGGGCCCAGCGCGATGTGAACCCGGACTACGTCGGCTACGCCGCCTACCGCCAGGCCGGCGGCTATCGCATGCTCGCCGAGTGCGTCGCCGGCACGCACGACCCGGAGACCATCATCCAGAAGATGGAGCACTCCGGCTTGCGCGGGCTCGGCGGCGCCGGCTTCCCGAGCGGCCGCAAGTGGCGCATCGTCCGCGCCGAGCCGCAGCCCAAGCTGGTCGCCGTCAACATCGATGAGGGCGAGCCGGGCACGTTCAAGGACCGGATCTATCTCGAGCGCGATCCCCACCGCTTCCTCGAAGGCATGCTGATCGGCGCGTGGGCGGTAGCGGCCGGCGCCTGCTACGTGTACCTGCGCGACGAGTATCACGGCTGCCGCGCGATCCTGGAGGCCGAGCTCGCGCGGTTGCAGGCGGATCCACCCTGCGAGCTGCCGCCGATCGACCTGCGGCGCGGCGCGGGAGCCTATATCTGCGGCGAAGAGTCGGCCATGATCGAGTCGATCGAGGGCAAGCGCGGCATGCCGCGGCTGCGTCCGCCGTACGTCGCGCAGGTGGGCTTGTTCGGCCGGCCCACGCTCGAGCACAACCTGGAGACGCTGTACTGGGTGCGCGACATCCTCGAGCGCGGCCCCGCGTGGTTCGCGGGTTTCGGGCGCAACGGCCGCACGGGGCTGCGCTCGTTCTCGGTCTCGGGCCGTGTGAAGCACCCCGGCATGCACCTCGCGCCGGCGGGCATCACCGTGCGGCAGTTGATCGACGAGTACTGCGGCGGGATGCTGGACGGTCACGCGCTGTACGCCTACCTGCCAGGTGGTGCGTCGGGCGGCATCTTGCCGGCGTCGCTGGGCGACCTCCCGCTCGACTTCGACACGCTGAACAAGTACGGCTGCTTCATCGGCTCGGCGGCGGTCATCGTGCTCTCGGATCACGACCGCGCGATCGACGCGGCGCGCAACGTGTTGCGGTTCTTCCGTGACGAATCCTGTGGCCAGTGCACGCCGTGCCGGGTCGGCACCGCGAAGGCCTTGGCGCTCATGGAGCGCCCCGTGTGGGACGAGCCGCTGCTGGCCGAGCTGTCACAGGCGATGATGGACGCGTCGATCTGCGGCCTGGGACAGGCGGCGCCCAACCCGCTGCTGTGCGTGATGAAGTACTTCCGGCACGAGCTGCAGCAAGGAGCATGACGCCATGACTCGAGTGACCACCGCGCAAGCGGCCCCGACGCCGGTCGAGTTCAAGCTCGACGGCGAGACCGTCATCGGCCGTTCGGACGAGCTGATCATCGAGACCGCGCGCAAGCGTGGCATCGAGATTCCGCACCTGTGCTACCGCGAGGGCCTGCGCCCCGACGGCAACTGCCGCGCCTGCGTCGTCGAGATCAAGGGCGAACGCGTGCTCGCGCCGTCGTGCTGCCGGTTCCCGAGCGCCGGCATGGAGGTGACGACCGACAGCGCGCGCGCGCGCGCGTCGCAGAAGATCGTGCTCGAGTTGCTGCTCGCGGACATGCCGGAGCAGCGCTACACGCCCGACAACGAGCTCGACGTCTACGCGAAACAGCTCCAGATCGGTCGGTCGCGGTTCCCGGCGCGCGACCAGCCGCCGGCCGATCTCTCGCACCCGGCGATCGCGGTCAACCTCGACGCGTGCATCCAGTGCACGCGCTGCGTGCGGGCATGCCGCGAAGCGCAGGTCAACGACGTCATCGGCTACGCGTTCCGCGGCGAACGCTCGCAGATCGTGTTCGATCTCAACGACGCGATGGGCTCGTCGACCTGCGTCGCATGCGGCGAATGCGTGCAGGTCTGCCCCACCGGCGCGCTGATGCCCGCGCGCGACGTCGCGCTCGCCAAGGCGGAGCGGACCGTCGACTCGGTCTGCCCGTACTGCGGCGTCGGCTGCCTGCTGACCTATCACATCACGGACAACAAGATCCTGCACGTGGAAGGTCGCTCGGGTCCGGCGAACGAGAGCCGGCTGTGCGTGAAGGGCCGCTACGGCTTCGACTACGTCCACCACAAACAGCGGCTCACCACGCCGCTGGTGCGCAAACCCGGTGTGCCGAAAACCAAGGACTTCACCGTCGACCCGGCGCACTGGCACGAGGCGTTTCGCGAGGCGACCTGGGACGAGGCGCTCGAGCTCGCGGCGCGCGGGTGGCGCGAGATCCGCGACCGCCACGGCAAGAAGGCGCTCGCCGGCTTCGGGTCCGCGAAGTGCACCAACGAAGAGGCGTACCTGTTCCAGAAGCTCGTGCGCACCGGGTTCGGCTCGAACAACGTCGACCACTGCACGCGGCTGTGTCACGCCTCCAGCGTCGCGGCGCTGATGGAGGGCATCAACTCGGGCGCGGTGTCGACCCAGGTGCGCGACGTGGAGCACGCCGAGGTCGTCATCGTCATCGGCGCCAACCCGACCGGCAACCACCCGGTCGCGGCGACCTGGATCAAGAACGCCGCGAAGCGCGGGACCAAGCTGATCGTCGCCGATCCGCGCCGCACCGACCTCGCGCGCCACGCGTCCTACGTGCTGCAGTTCCACGCCGACACCGACGTCGCGCTGCTCAACGCGATGCTGCATACGATCGTCGAGGAGGGGCTCGTCGACCAGGCGTTCATCCGCGATCGCACGGCCAACTTCGAGGCCCTGCGCGACAACGTGCAGAAGTATTCGCCCGAGGCGATGGCGCCGATCTGCGGCATCCCCGCGTCGACGATCCGTGAGGTCGCGCGGCTCTATGCCACGTCGAAGGGGTCGATGATCCTGTGGGGCATGGGGATCTCGCAGCACGTGCACGGCACCGACAACGCGCGGTGCTTGATCGCGCTGGCGCTGGCCACCGGCCAGATCGGGCGGCCGGGCACGGGGCTGCATCCACTGCGCGGCCAGAACAACGTGCAGGGCGCGTCCGACTCGGGCTTGATCCCGATGGTGTATCCCGACTATCAGCGCGTCGATGACCCGGAGGTCCGGACGTCGTTCGAACGGCTGTGGGGCACCGAGCTCGATCCGCAGCCCGGGCTGACGGTGGTCGAGATCATCAACGCGGCCAAGCAGCACGCCATCCGCGGCATGTACATCATGGGCGAGAACCCGGCGATGTCGGATCCGGACCTCGAGCACGCGCGCGAGGCGCTCGCCACGCTCGATCACCTGGTCGTCCAGGACATCTTCCTGAGCGAGACCGCGTATCTCGCCGACGTCGTGCTGCCCGCGACGGCGTGGCCCGAGAAGATCGGGACGGTGACCAACACCGATCGCATGGTGCAGCTCGGGCGCAAGGCGATCGAGCCGCCGGGCGATGCGCGCGAGGACTTCTGGATCATCCAGGAGCTCGCCCGGCGCATCGGCCTGCCGTGGCGCTACGACCACCCGCGCGACGTGTTCAACGAGATGCGTCGGTGCATGCGCTCGATCGCCGGGATCACGTGGGACCGGCTCGAGCGCGAGTCGTCGGTGACCTATCCGTGCGAGCACGAGGGTGACCCGGGCGAGCCGGTCGTGTTCGTCACCGAGTTCCCGACCGCGACCGGGCGCGCCAGGTTCGTCCCGGCCGACATCATCCGCGCGGCGGAGCAGCCCGACGACGAGTACCCGATGGTGCTCATCACCGGCCGCCAGCTCGAGCACTGGCACACCGGCTCGATGACGCGCCGGGCAGGCGTGCTCGATGCGATCGAGCCCGAGCCGGTGGCGAGCTTCCATCACAGCGACCTCGAGCGGCTCGGCGTGACGCCGGGCGAGGTGGTCACCGTCGCGTCGCGTCGCGGCGCGGTCTCGCTCTACGCGCGGGTCGACGATGGCACGCCGGTCGGCGCGGTGTTCATGCCGTTCTGCTACTACGAGGCGGCCGCGAACAAGCTCACCAACCCGGTGCTCGATCCGGTCGGCAAGATTCCGGAATTCAAGTACTGCGCCGTGCGGGTCGCCGGCGGCGGTGAGATCCCGAAGCACGCGAGCTACGGCGGAGGACGGACGCCGTTGCCGGGCGCGGCGGTGACACCGAAAACCGCTGATTGAACGTCGAGGTCGGAAGGGCTACGCTCCCCGGAGTGGTCACCATCGAGCTCTACGGCGTGCCGCGGATGCGCGCGGGGCGCGACGAGGTCGCCGTCGAAGCGACCTGCCTGGGCGACGCGCTGGCGGCGCTGGGCCGCGCGTGCCCGGTGCTGACGCCCTCGGTGGTCGACGGCCCGCGATTACAGCCGCGCTACGTGGTCGCCATCAACGGCGTCCAGTTCACGGCCGACGCGGCACACCCGCTGCGCGACGGGGACGCGATCGTGCTCCTGGCGGCCGACGCAGGCGGCTGACATGCAGGGGGGCTTGTTCGGAGCCTACCTCCGGATCGACCTCGGCTCGGGCGCGGCGACCCGGGTCGCGCTCGATCCCGCGATCGCGCGCCGCTTCATCGGCGGCGTCGGGCTCGGCGCCTGGTTGCTCCACCACGAGACGCCGCGCGACTTCGATCCGCTCGGCGCCGAGGCGGCCGTGATCTTCGCGTTCGGCCCGCTGCTGGGCACGCCGCTCACGACCAGCGCCAAGTACGCGCTGGTCGCCAAGTCGCCGCTCACCGGGCGGATCGGCGATGCGCTGTCGTCGTCACGCTTCGCGGTCGAGGCCAAGCGCATGGCGGTGGACGCGATCGTCATCACCGGATGCGCCGCGCGGCCCTCGATCCTGATCCTCGACGAAGCCGGTGCCTCGCTGGAGGCCGCGGACGACCTGTGGGGCCACGGCCTGTCGGTCTCCGATGCCGCGCGCGCGCTCGCGGCCCGGTTTCCCGAGCATACGTTCGCGCTGATCGGGCCGGCGGGCGAGCACCTGGTGCGCTACGCCGGCGTCACCAATGACGGCCGCCACGCCGGACGAGGTGGCCTCGGGGCCGTGCTGGGTGCGAAGCGGCTCAAGGCGATCGGCGTGCGCGGTGCGCGGCGCGTTCCGCTCGCCGACGCCGCGAAGACCATCGCGCTGTCGAAGGCGCTCGCCCGGCGGTCGCTGGGCCCGGCCACCGAGAAGTACCGCGAGCTGGGCACGGTCGGAAACCTCGCGGCCTTCAACCGCCTCGCCGCGCTGCCGACGCGCAACTTCCAGGCCAGCACGTTCGAGGGCGCGGCCGACGTCTCGGGCGAGGTCCTCCAGGCCACGCGCCGCAAGGGCCGCGGCTCGTGCACCAACTGCACCATCGGGTGCGAGCACTTCTTCGAAGTGACGCCCGGCGAGGCGCCGGTCAAGGCGGAGTACGAGAGCGTGTTCGCGCTCGGCCCGCTGTGCGGCGTTCGCGACCCCGAGATCGTCCTCCGCGCGTCGCGCCGCTGCGACGAGCTCGGCCTCGATACGATCTCCGCCGGCGGCACCATCGCGTTCGCCATGGAGTGCGCCGAGCGCGGCCTGTTCGACGGCACCGCGTTCGCGGCCGAGGCGCGCGGCCTGCGGTTCGGCGACGGCGCGCGGCTGCTCGGCCTGCTCGAGGACATCGCGTTCCGGCGCGGCGCGCTGGCAGATCTGCTCGCGGAAGGCAGCCGCAGCGCCGCGGCGCGGTTGGGGCCGCCGGCGCCCGACTTCGCGCCTCACGTCAAAGGGCTCGAGCTGCCGGGCTACGAACCGCGCGCCCTCCAGAGCATGGCGCTCGGCTTCAGCGTCGGCAGCCGCGGCGCCGATCACAACCGCAGCGGTGCCTACGAGGCCGACTTTTCGGGCCAGGTCGATCGGTTCTGCGTCTCGACCGAGTCGGCGCGGCAGGCGATCGCCACCGAGGACCGGGCCGCCGTGCTCGATTCGCTGATCCTCTGCAAGTTCCTGCGCGGGACCCTGGTCGACTTCTACGGCGAATCGGCCGAGCTGCTGGCGGCCGTGACCGGCTTCGATTGCGACGCGGACGAGCTGCGTCGCGCCGCGCGGCGCATCGTGCTCCTGAAGCGGCTGTTCAACGAGCGCGAGGGCTGGACCTGCGCGGAGGACACCCTGCCCGAGCGGTTCTTCACCCAGGCGTTGACCCAGGGCGCCGCCGACGGCGCCGTGATCTCGCGCGCGGGGCTGGCCCGATCGATCGCCGCGTACTATGAGGCCCGTGGCCTGCGTTCCGACGGCACGATCCCCGCCGAGACGCTGCGCGCCAACCAGCTCGATCCGCTGTAGCTACGGTCGCTCGCCCGGCGCCGCGAGCGATCGCAAAGCGCGCGCATAGTCGTCGGGCGTGTTGAGGTTGTCGAACGATCGCAGCACGGGATCCGCGGCCGCGAGCTCCGGATCGGCGAGCAACGTGGGGCCGTCGCACACCACCGTGCGGACGCGCTCGAACAGGAAGAACGGGCGCAGGCGATCGGCGGCGAGCAACGCGTCGACGTGCGCGAGGCACGTGCACGCGTAGACCGCCGCGAGCGGGTGAAAGTGATCGTCGGTGTGCGGCACCGCGACGTCGTGGTCGTCGCCGCGCAGCGCGGCGAGCCGCGCGATCAGCGCCGGCGCGAGGAACGGCGCGTCGGTCGACGTCACGAACGCGGCATCGACCCCATCCCGGCCACCATCCCCGCCCGCCGTCGACTCGAGGACCGCGCGCAGCCCGGCGGCGATCCCCTGGAGCGGTCCGCGGCCCTCGAGCGGATCGCGCGCGATGGCGATCTCCGGCGGCAACGGCGGGACGTCCTGGCCGGGCGCGGCGACCACGATGACGGGCGCGCAGGCACGGCGAACCGTGCGGACGACGCGGGCGAGCAGCGGCTCGCCGCCGAAATCGAGCCACGCCTTGGGCGACCCCATCCGCGAGCTCCGCCCGCCACACAGGACGATCCCGGCGAGCCGTGGCACCGGCAGCGTCACGCGATCAGCCCGCGGGCGCGGAGCGCGGCGCGCGTCGCCGGTCGCTCCAGCTCCTCGATGAACGCGCGCACCGCGGCACGATCTCTGCGCGCCCGCCGCACGAAGAAGTCGTAGCGCTCCTCCGCGATGGGCGCGAACCCGAGGCCGCGCTCGCGGGCGACGACATCGATCGCGACCCCGAAGTCGGCGCGCGACTGGGCGATCGCCGCCGCGATGGCATGGTGCGATGAGGCCTCGACGCCGTAGCCGTCGGGCCGCAGCTCGCCGAGCAGCCGATCGACGATGGCGCGGGTGCCGCTGCCGCGGTTGCGGTTGACCATCACCAGACCGGGCGTCGCGGCGGCTTGCCGGAACGCGAGCTCTGCGGGCTTGCCTTCGAACCGCTCGTCGCCCGGGCGAAACACGACGCCCTGGAGCCTGCCGTAGCCACGCACGAGGTCGAGGTCGGGGGTGAGGAACGGCTGGTTGTACGTCCCGGTCGCCGCGTCGAACAGGTGGCCGCCGGCGAGATCGCACTCGCCGCGCTGCACGGCGCGCAGGCCGCCTTCGCTGCCGATCGCGATCAGCTTGGCGGTGAACCCGCGGGCGCGCAGGCGCGCGAGGATGACGTCGAGCCCGACGCAGTGGCTGCCGATCACGACCAGGTTGTCCTTGCGGGTGGCGGCGCCGGTGATCGCGAGCACGGTCACGGCTTCGCGCGCGTCGAGCTGCTCGACGGCCTGGGGGATCACGAAGTAGCCGTCGGCCTGGCTCCACGCCGTGATCGAGCCGGAGCCCTTGCCGATCGGGTACGCGACCAGCGCGCCTCCGTCGTCTTCGACCAGGCGCACGAGCACGTACTCGGTACGGCCGATCTCCGAGCTGATCGCGTACGGCACGCGGGCGGCGACGCTCGCCACGTCCTGCTCGTCGCGCCCGGCGAGCTTGCGGATGACCGGCGCGACGAACTCGTGGAATGTGAAGATCGCGCTCGCCGGGAACCCGGGGAGCACGACGACCGGCTTGCCGTGGGCGACCGCGAGGCAAATTGGCTTGCCCGGCTTGAGCGCGACGCCGTGGACCACGATCGC
This sequence comes from Kofleriaceae bacterium, assembly GCA_036271215.1. Taxonomy (GTDB): domain Bacteria; phylum Myxococcota_A; class Polyangia; order Haliangiales; family Haliangiaceae; genus JABFXX01. Next base: position 25,877 of record DATBBB010000418.1, read on the forward strand.
GGACGGCCCGAGCACGGCCTCGAGCGCACGCACGTTGAGATCGCCCGGGCCCTTGGAGGTCCCGCCGGACAGCAGCACCACATCGGCGGCCGCGAGGCCGCGCGCGAGCGCCGCCTTCACCGCCTCGAGGTCATCGCCGACGACGCCGAGCGAGATGACCGTGCCGCCTTGCTCGCGCACCGCGTCGCCGACGATGGTCGCGTTGGAGTCGTAGATCTTGCCGACCGTCATCGCCGCACCGGGCGCGATGATCTCGTCGCCGGTCGACAGGATCGCCACCCGCGGCCGCGCGACGACCGCCACCCGCGCGATCCCCATCGCCGCGAGGACGCCGGTCTCCCGCGAGGTCAGGACGTCGCGCGCGCGCAGCACCGTCTCGCCCTGCGCGATATCGGTCCCGGCGAAGCTGATGTTGCGGCCGGGCGTGAGCGCCTTGGTGACCACGAGCGCGTCGTGCGCCACCGAGCTGTGCTCGACCATCAGGACCGCGTCGGCCCCGCGGGGGACGACGCCGCCGGTCGGGATCGCCATCGCCTGGCCCGGTCCCACGCTGGCGCTCGGCGCGACGCCCATCGCGATCCGCGCTGCGAGCAGCTCCAGCTTCCTGGGCGCGAACTCGCTGGCGCCGAAGGTGTCCTGCGCGCGGACGGCGAAGCCATCGACGTTGGCGCGGTCGAAGCCGGGAACGTCGACCGGGCTACAGACGTCCTCGGCGAGGATCCGGCCGAGCGCCTCGTGCAGCGCGATCACCTCCATGCGCGGCGACAGCTCGCCGAGCGCCGCGCGGAAGGCGCGCTCGGCCGCGTCGCGATCGACGACGTGGAGAAACTGCTCCTGCTTCATCGCAGCTCCTTTATCCCGGATCCTCGTTGTCGTAGAGCTGGACCTCGACCTCCTCACCCTCGCCATGGCCCTCGTGATGGGCGGCGACGATGACCACCCCATCGGCGCGCGTCGTGGACGACAAGATCGACGCGCCGCTGGTCATGATCGGCGCGACCCGGCCGCCGACGATCGCGACCCGCATGTAGTCGGTGCGGCCGAGCTCGGAGACGATCTTGGCCGCGAGCGGGAGCCTGGCCCGGCGGTGCGGCCACGCGCGGGACCGACCGCCGAGCGCGCGGATGGTCGGTCCGGCGAAGAACTCGTACGCGCACAGGCACGACACCGGGTTGCCGGGGAGCAAGAACACCGGGCAGCCGGTGGGCAGAAAGCCGAAGCCCGCGGGGCTCGCGGGGCGCAACGCAACGCCGTGGACCGCGAGCTCGCCGAGCTCGGCGAGCACGATCGGTGCGTGGTCCTCGGGGCCGACCGACGACCCACCGGAGATCAGGAGGACGTCCCCGGCGTGGGCCGCGAACACCGCCCGCAGCGCGTCGCGATCGTCGGGCAGGTAGCGGAGCTCGAGCGCGGCGGCGCCGTCGCGCTCGGCGAGCGCGCGGAGCATCGGGCCATTGGCGTCGGCGATCAGCGCGTCGCGCGGCGCGTCGCCGGCCGGGAGGACTTCGTCGCCGGTGATCGCGATCGACACGCGCGGCCTGCGCACCACCAGAATGTCGGCGATCCCGAGGCTGGCGAGCACGCCGAGGTCCTGCGGCCGCAAGCGTCGCCCGCGCTCGACGACCAGGTCGCCGCGCCGGATGTCCTCGCCGACCGCACCGACGTGCTTGCCGGGCGCGACCGGCTCGCGTACGCGGACCGTGTCGCCGGCGCGCTCGGTGACCTCGGCCATCACGATCGCATCGGCGCCCAGGGGGATCGGCGCACCGGTCGTGATCCGCACTGCCTGGCCGTAGCGGACCGTCCCGGCAAAGCTTCGCCCCGCCTTGGTCTCCCCGATGACCGCGAGCTCGATCGGTGCTTGCGCCGACGCGCCGAACGTCGATTCGCCGACGACCGCGAAGCCGTCCATCGCGCTGCGAGCGAACGCCGGCACGTCGATCCCGGCGACCACGGCCTCGGCGACCACGCGGCCGTGCGCGGAGGTGACGCCGACCCGCTCGACGCCGAGCGACGAGGTGCGGCGCTCGAGCATCGCGAGCGCCGCCGAAACGCTCGTCCTCTCGCGAAATCCGTGCATACGGACGTCGCGCATACGTCGGTCAGTCCTGTCCGCCGACGACCATGCCGCACACTAACACGCGGCCCGGCTACGCGCCGTGCGCGTCGCGCAGCCGCTGCGCTCGCATCCTTACCATGCGCTCAGGACTTGCGCGGCTTGCGCGATTTCTTCGCGACCGCGGGCATCTGCACCCCGACCTCGACCGGATCGAGCTGGCCGCTCGCGACCTGGTCGCCGCGCCGGGTGATCGTGATCGTCGGGTACTCGCCGCGCGACGCCTCGACCAGCCCCGCGCCCTCGAGCGCGCGCAACAGGTCCAGCGCCGGCCGCTCGCGCCAGCCGCGCAGGCAGTTGCGCTCGGCCAGCTCGTCGAACCTCGGATCGTCCTCGGTGCCGACCGCGATCTTGACGACCCGCATCCGGCCGAACCGGCCGTGCAGCGCGCCGACCAGCCCGAGCAGCCCGCGGATCGCCGCCAGCTCCGACTCCGACAGCACCATCGTCGACGGCCGGCCGTGCGCGATCGCCTCGCAGGTGTCGCACCCGCCGCACTGCCGCGCGCGGTCGATCCACTCCTGGTCGCCGAAGTACTCGAGCACGAACTGGCGCCGGCACCGCGGGTAGTACGCGTACTCGACCATCGTCCGCAGCTTGCTGCGCTCGACGTCGGCCCGGCGCGCCAGGGACTCGACGTCGAGCGGCGGGTACACCCCGGGCTCGGGGCGGGACGCCGCCAGCCGCTCATCGTCGCGCCGCAGCATGCCGTGGCGCTCGAGGATCCGGATCGCCGCGCCCATCGTCGCGCCCTTGATGTCGCCGCCGAGCTGGTTGCGCAGCCGGGCCTCGAGCTCGTCGTCGTACGGCGTCAGCGCGCCGAGCTCGGGCCGGTCGCGCAACAGCTTCCAGATCCCGCGCAGCAGCTCGGCCGACGGATACGACGCGTCGATCAGGAACTCCTGCAGCTTGATGTCGCTGTGGTTGAACAGCAGCACGCAGCGCGTCGGCTTGCCGTCGCGTCCGCCGCGCCCGGCCTCCTGGTAGTACGCCTCGGGGCTGCGCGGGATATCGGCGTGGACCACGAGCCGGATGTCGGACTTGTCGACCCCCATGCCGAACGCGTTGGTCGCGACGATCGCGTCGAGCTGGCCCGACATGAACACGTCCTGCGCCTTCTCGCGCACCGCGCCCTCGAGCCCGGCGTGATAGACTCGCGTGCGCATCCCGGCGACCTTGAGCGCCGCCGCGTACTTCTCGGCGTTCTTGCGGGTCGACGCGTAGACCAGCGCGACCCCGCCGTCCCGGGTCCGCACCAGCTCGACCAGCTTGTCGATCTTGTCGTCGCCGCCGCCGACGCGCTCGACCGCGTAGTACAGGTTCGGCCGATCGAAGCCGCGGACGTGCATCCGTGGGGTGTCGAACCCGAGCTGGTGCGCGATGTCGCGCCGGACCTCGGGCGTGGCCGTGGCGGTGAACGCCGCGACCCGGCTGGCGCCGAGCTGGCGGATCAGCTCGCCGATCCGCCGGTAGTCCGGCCGAAAATCGTGGCCCCACTCGGAGATACAGTGCGCCTCGTCGATCGCGACCAGGCCGAGCCGGCCGGCCATCCCGCGCAGCGCATCGACGAACCGCGGGCTGCGGAACCGCTCGGGCGCGACGTAGATCAGCGTGTAGATCCCGGCCCGGATGCCCTCGATGATCTCGCGCTGCTCGTCCATCGCCGCCGCCGAGGTCAGCGCCACCGCCGGGATGCCGCGCGCGCGCAGCGCATCGACCTGATCCTTCATCAGGGCGATCAGCGGCGACACCACCAGGGTCACCCCGCCGCGCTCGCCCAGCACCAGCGCCGGCAGCTGGTAGCACAGCGACTTGCCGGCTCCGGTCGGCATGACCGCGATCACCGGCTGGCCCGACAGGATGTCCGCGATGACGTCGGCCTGGCCCGGCCGCAGCGAGGTGTGCCCGAACATCGCCAGCGCGCGCAGCAGGACATCTGGGGCGCCCCGATCGCCATCGGCGGCGCCGGCCCCGTGGGCGCCGTGCGGCTCACTGATGGCGGGACCCAGCACGGCGCGCACCCTAGCAGAGCCCTCCGACATCCCCTAGCGCCGAAGGCTTCGAGATCATGTCCGAAATCCGGACAACCCGGGCTCAGGCGGCCGGCGAGCATGCCCAAGTGCCTGAATTGATCGAGGTCGTAGGCCCAGGGGACGGACCCAGAGCACGAGCCCAGAGGACGGCCCATAGAACGTGCGCAGCGGCAGCCCGGCGCGTGGCCGCGGGCGCCCACTTGATTGCCCGAGTCCAGCCCTAACGTAGCGTTCCCTACGGAATCTGCCTCAGTAGAAATATGGCTAGACCCACAATTTGAGGCTCAGATGTAATCTAATCATCTATTATTACCTACAGAAGTTTTACCTACGGAGTAATTTTCGTTACCGAAACCAGCCTGATAGGTCGGTTCCGATTGAGTTCTTCGTCGAGAAAACGTTCTAATGACCGCGATGCATGGCGCCGGCACATCGTTGGTGCAGTCGGTTCGGCCTGCCGAGCTCTCCGGAGAACCGGTGTCGAGCCGGCCGTGGGGGATCACGTTGGCCGGCCTGGGCCTGGGGTCGCGCACCGGCCAGCTCACCGTCCATGCCGCGGACGGAAAGCTCTACCGGATCGCGTTCATCGACGGCACGGTCGTCGGCGCCACATCGCCCCTGGTGGTCGACTCGGTCGCCCGGATCGCGCTGACCTGCCACCTGGTCAGCTCGTCCCAGGTCAACGAGATCGCCAAGCGGCTCGCCGCCGCCGGTGGCCGCGACGAGATCACCGTGGTCGCCGAGGCCGCCCGGCTGCTGCCCGAGCAGATCGATCGGCTGCGCCGCCGGGTCATCATCCAGCGCGCCGCGCGCACGTTCTCGGTCGATGACGGCACCCTGGCGTTCGCGTCCCAGATCACGATCCCGACCACCCCGGACAGCGAGATCGACATCCGCGGCGTGATCTACTACGGCGCGCGGCTCAACCTGTCAGAGCAGCGCCTGACCGACGACCTGCGCCAGCTCGGCACCCACTTCGTCATGAAGGCCGGCGCCCACCCCACGCTGGCGCGGTTCGAGCTCACCACGCGCGAGTACCCGATCCTCGAGGCGCTCGATCGCGGCTCCAGCCTGCCCGAGATCGAGGCGGCCCACCGCGAGCTCGATCCGCGCACCGCGCGCGCCGTGATCTACGCGCTCGCCTCGTGCGGCGCGATCGCCCATACCGACAGCGACGCGATCGAGATCCCCGCGCGGCCGCCGAGCTCGCCGCACCAGCCGACGGTGTCGCGGACGCCAACGCCGCGCGAGCCGACGATGACCCGGGTGCCCACCGCGCGCGAGCCGATGCTGTCGGGCGTGACGACCCAGCCGTGCGAGCCGATGATGACCCGGGTGCCGACCCAGCGCGAGCCGATGGTGTCGCGCGCACCGACCCCGCGCGAGCCGGTGATGACCCGGGTGCCGACCCAGCGCGAGCCGACGGTGTCGCGGGCGCCGACCGGGCCAGCGGTGTCGCGGGCGCCGACCGGGCCGGCGGTG
>DATBBB010000419.1:0-24719 GCA_036271215.1 Kofleriaceae bacterium
CGCTGGCCGGTCACCTTCTGGAGCGCGTAGCCGACCGAGGCGCACGGCGCGGCGACGCAGTCGCCGGTGTCGGCGCCGACGCTGCTGACGAACAGCAGCTGATCGCTGGTCGCGCACACGCCGTCGGCCTCGACGCAGACGCCGCTCGCGCACTCGTCGTCCCGCTGGCAGCCCCGGCATGCATGCGTATCGGCATCGCAGAACGCCTGGTCGCTCGGGCACGTCGTGGCGTCGAGGCAGCCGACGCACTGTCCGGTCGCCGCCAGGCACAGCGGCTTGTCGGTCAGCCCGGCGCAGTCGGCGTTCGACTGGCAGGCGCCGACGCATAGCCGGTTGATGCAGACCGCCGCGTCGGGTGACGTGCAGTCCGCGGAGGTCTCGCACTCCGCCGCCATGCAGGTCAGCGTGGTCGACGCGCATGCCTGACCGGCGACGCATGGCCGGTGCGCGGTCACACCGAGCATGGCGCATTGCGCGTCGGTCTCGCAGCATGCCTCCGGGTTGGGTTTGGTGCAGCCGACCGCGATCGTGGCGAGCACGAGGGAAACAACAGCAACCTGGCCCATAACGTCCCTTATCGTCGCGATCCGCCCTGAGTTTCCTCAGAAAATTCGCGGTATTTCCAATATCTTACACGATCTGCGCCGCGCCACGGGCGACGATGGGCTACTCGAGGCGCTCGCGGCACGGGTAATCGCAGGTCTTGCGATGCGTGCAGTCGTAGGCGCAGCCGCAGGCGAGCGCGAACGTGGCGAGGATCTCGTCGGCCGGGCCGTCGGGGACTGCGCGCCGGGTCGCCCGGGTCGCCGCGGTCAGCGCCGGGCCGTCGCTGGCGTACGGCGAGCCGATGAAGCCGAGCCGGAACAGGGTGTCGCGCACGATCCGGTACGGGGTCACCGTGAAGTCGCCGAGGTCGGCGTAGCGGATCACGCCGAGCTTGGCGAGCATGTCCATGATCCAGAACAGCTCGGTGCGAAACAGGCCGCGGCCGAGCGCGGCGTCGAGCGAGGCGAACGCCTCGGCGGCGGTCGCCCGGCCATCGAGCTGGGACGCGAGCTCGGGGACCTCGGCGCAGCGCCGCGCGGCGAGCGAGGCGAGCATCAGCGCGCGGGCGTCGACCTGGGCCGGCAGGTTCTCGGGCACGGTGCCCTGGTAGAGATCGCCGAGCACGCCGGCCTTGTCGAGCGCGCGGAACGACGCGATCACCGCGGCGCGGTCGCGATCGAGGCGGAACGCGAGCGCGGCGGCGACCGCGACGCGGTACACGACCTCGTCGGCGCCCTCGACCCAGGCCTCGGCGTCGATCCCGAAGTCGGACGGCTGGTAGGTCGGCGACGGCCGCTGGGCCTCGCTCCACCAGCCCGCGATCCGCTGGCGGGTCTCGTCGAGTAGCTCATCGGGGAAGCCCTGGACGAACCGCGAGGTCGGGACCACGCGGTCGCGGTTGCGCGGGCACGGCACGCCCTCGATCGTGAGGTGGCGCAGCGGCGCGGGCAGCGGCGAGCTGGCGGGCGCCGCCACGGTCGCCGCTCCCGCGGCCTCGGGCGCCGCGGCCTCGGCGGGCGCGGCCTCGTCCTCGACCGCCTGCGGGATCACCGGCTCGGGGTCGGGGCGATCCTCGGCGAGGAACTCGTCGACATCGAGCCCGGTCCCGAGCGCGGCATAGCGCTCGACGCGCGGCCCGGTGGTGACCGCGATGCCGAGCGTGCGCAAAAGGCCCGTGCCGATCGCGATCTGGAGCCAGGTCTCGAGCGCGGGGCGCGACGGCACCACGCCGCGGTACGCCGCCGACGCGAGGTGCTTGTAGATCTCGTCTTTGTGATAGGCGCGCTGGGCGACCAGCTCGAGTACGGTCTTGCCGAGCAGCGGGTTCAGGTGCCACACGCGGTCGAGCACGGCGACCGCGGTCTCGTCGTCGCCGTTGGCCGCGGCGAGCGCCTGCATGAACAGCGACGGCATCGCGGTGGCGCCGCCGGTGCCCAGGAACCGCAGGATCACCGCCGGCCGATCGCGATCCCACAGCTTGGCGGCGCGCAGCCGGCTGCGTAGCTCGCGGAACGGCTCGCCCTTGCCGGGCATCTCCTTGCAGACCCGCACCAACGCGACCAGCGCGCCGCGCGCATCCTGTCCGATCGGGGGAAGCTCGACGACCTGAGGCATCGCTCCCGAGCGTACACCAGGCGTCACCGCTACAGCGGCCGCGACCACACCAGGTGGTGGTCGTCGAACGCGTGCAGCCAGTCGCCGCCCCACTCCCAGCCGAGCTCGTCGAGCGCGGCGACCACCGGGCCGGGGCGGACGAACATCCCGGGCCGGATCGCGCGGCGATCGGCGAACGCCCGGCCGGCGTCGGGCACAATGCGGTCCGGCCGCCGCCACGGGTTCTCGACCGGGTTGATGTCGATCGCGCGGCCGAGCGCGTGCTGCGACAGCAGCTCGGTGCCGGCGATGACCCGGAAGTTGAACGCCGACGAGTTGTCGGCCGCCATCGAGGCGTCGTCGGACGCCGCGAAGTCGTCGACCAGGCGAAGCTGGCGGACCGGGAACCCGAGCTGCCACAGCCGGCGGAACAGCGCCACGGTGCGCGCCGCGAGCGCCGCGGCGACTACCAGCTCGCCGCCGGCGGTGCCGTCGAACGAGACGTGATCGACGCGGACGTACGCGAGGTCGGCCCACCGCGGGCAGCGCGGATCGTCGCCGTGCCACGAGCAGCCCTCCATGCGCGCGCGGACCGCCGGCGGGATCGCGGCGATCTCGGCGGCCGGGTCGCGGCGCGGTGGCGGACGCAGCGCGCCCATGGCGTCACGGCCCGGCGGGCGGCGGATCGCCGGCGGCGGCCGCGGGCGCGCTCGGCGGTGCGGCGGGTTTGGCGGGCGACGTGGCGGACGGCTTGGTGACCGGCGGGACGGCCGATGTGGCGGCCGATGGACCGGCCGATGTGGCGGATGGACCGGATCCCGGGGCGACGCCAGGCCTCGGCGCCGCGATCGGCGCGGCCGATGGACCAGATCCCGGGGCGACGGCAGGCCTCGGCGCCGCGATCGGCGCGGCCGATGTGGCCGATGTGGCCGATGGACCGGCTCCCGGGGCGACGGCAGGCCTCGGCGCCGCGATCGGCGCGGCCGATGTGGCGGATGGACCGGATCCCGGAGCGCCGGCAGGCCTCGGCGCCGCGATCGGCGCGGCCGATGTGGCGGATGAACCGGATCCCGGGGCGCCGACAGGCCTCGGTGGCGCGATCGGCGCGCCCGGGACGGCCGGTCGCGGCACCATCCCCGCCTTGCCCCACGCCGGCGCCGCGATGCCAGGACCACCCGGAGCGATTCCGCGCGGCGCGACGCCGGATCCCGTGGGCGCGAGGCCGGTGGCAGGACGCGCCGGGACGTTCAGCGCCGGCGCGCCAGGGCGACCGGGCACCGCGGGTGCGATCGGGCCTGCCGGCGCCGCGGCACCTGCAGGCGCGAGGCCGGGCGCGAGACGCACCGGGCCATTCGGCGCCACGCCGGGCGCTCGGCCAGGGACCACGGGCAGTGTGCCCGGATTCACCGGATTCGCGGCGCCGGGCAGTTGCCCGGGCTGGATCGTGGGTGCCAGCGAGCCCGCCGGATTCACCGGGCTCGCCCCACCGGGCACCGCGGGGGCGGCGCCCGCCGGCGGCGGCACCACGGCCGGCAGCCGCGCCAGGGTCGCCGAGCGCCGCATCGCGAACACCGCGAGCTGCGACTGCGGGTGCGCGGTGGCGAACCGATCGTACTCGGCGCGCGCCTGGCCGTACGCCCCGCTGCGGTCGAGCACCGACGCGAGCTGGAACCGCGCGTCCTCCTGCTCGACGTCGCCGGCGACCGCCGCCTGCAGGTGGGCCGCCGCCTTGTCGAGCTCGGTCCGGGCGTACGCGACGCCGAGGTAGTAGTGGATCGTCGCCGCGCGCGCGCCGGCGGGCTCGACCGACAGCGCGGCCTCGAGCGGCTTGACGACATCGCCCGGCCGGCCGGCCTTGAACGCGGCGATCGCGGCCTTGAGCGCGGCGTCGACCTCCATCACCTGGGTGTCGTGGACCCGCGCGGCCAGCACGGCGCGCTCGGTCTTCGACAGCGGCTGATCGCGCAGCGCGTCGAGCTTGGCGACCGCGTCGCCGCGCTTGCCGGCCTCGAGCAGCTGGTAGATCTCCCAGGCCCGGGCATCGGCGGCGTCGCGCGCCACGAGCCGGGCGGTCTGATCGTCCGCGCGCCGGACAGCCGCGTCGCGCTCGCCGACCACCTGATCGCGGGCGGCCGCGAGCTCGCGGGCCCGGCTCTGGTACAGCAGGTAGCAGCCGGCGGCGCACAGGATCGTGAACATCAGGTACGCCGCGAACGAGTTGACGTTCAGCCACAGCGAGCGGCGGCGTTGCTGGGCGACCAGCCCGGCGATCGACTCGGCGAGCTGGGTGACCTGCGCGGCGGTCTTGCGGCCGAGCGCGGCCTGGTCATCGATCCGGCGGCGCAGGCCCTCGAGCAGCGCCCAACCATCGGCGTCCCCGGCGGGCTCGGGGGCCTCGTCGGGCTTGGGGGCGAACACGGCGCTCACGGCGTGTTGTTCGCGCGGATCGCCGGCTAAATCAAGCCAGTTCCACGCATTGAGCCTACCCCGACCGCCTGGTACAGTGCGCCCGCTCAGGCTCTGTCCGGGTGTGAGGATCCATGACCCTGCTTTACGATTGGCTCAAAAAGGCCGCGAAGGCCCAGGGTAACAACAAAGCCGTTGTCTATCGCGACAACTATCTGTCCTGGCGCGGGCTGCTGCACCGGGTCGACCGCCGGGCGCAGGAGTTCAAGAGCATGGGCATCAAGGAGGGCGCGTGGGTCGGGCTGATGCTCGGCAACGTACCCGACTTCGTGATCCTCGCGCTCGCGCTGTCGCGGCTCGATGCGGCGATCGTGCCGATCGATCCGACCACGGGCGGCCGCGAGCTCGAGCTGATCCTGGCCGCGGCGCCGCTGCGCGCGCTGGTCACCCGGCCGCGCGGCAGCGAAGGCTCGATCTCGGCCAACGGCACCAGCGCGCCGGTCCCGCCGAGCACGCTGCCCAGGTCGCGGGTCGCGCGCCCTGCCCCGCCGCCGCTGCAGAACCCGCCGCCGAACGTCCCGGTCACCGGCGACGCCGCCGAGGTTCGCCGCCGGCTGCAGGGCACGCTCCTGACCTGCAGCGTCTACAAGCGCTCGCCGCCGGATCACGGCGTCGAGCCGATCGCGGTGCTGTTCACCGCGGACTCGCTCGGCGATCCCAAGGGCGTGCTGCGCACCGACAAGAACACCGTGGCCGCGGTCGATCATGCGATCGGCGCGCTCGGGCTGACCCAGTCGACCAAGGTCCTGGTCGCGGTGCCGCTGTTCCACGCCTACGGCTGGGACCTCGGGTTCCTGCCGACGCTCAAGCTCGGCGCGACGATGTTCCTCGAGGAGGAGATCTCGGCGCGGCGGATCGGCAAGCTGGTGCGCGAGCACGACGTCGACGTCCTGCCCGGCACGCCGTCGATGTACGCCGAGCTGTCGAAGCTGCCGACCGCGAAGAAGCTCGAGATCAAGGCGCCGCGCTACCTCGCGGCCGGGTCGCGGCTCGATCAGGCGGTCGCCGACGACTTCTACGACAAGTACGGCGTCCGGCTGCTCAGCTGCTATCACTCGACCGAGGCCGCGACGGTCACGCTCGAGGACAGCGGCAAGTACCCGACCACGGTCGGCAAGCCGATCGACGGCGTCGAGGTCAAGATCACCTCGCCCGACGGCTCGCCGATCAAGCCCGCGGCCAAGCCGAACGACGGCCTGATCTGGGTCAAGAGCAAGACCCTGTCGCTCAAGTCGATCGGGCCGTTCGACGACGAGAAGGCGCCGGCGTCGACCCGCGCGTCGGGCATGGTGGCGATCGGCGCGATCGACAAGGCCGGCTGGCTGCGCACCGGCGACCTCGGCAAGCTCGACAAGAACGGCCGGCTGCAGCTGACCGGCCGCGAGGACGACGTCGTCAAGGTCGACGGCAAGCGGGTCGCGCTCGGTGAGGTCGAGGGCTGCCTCGAGGCGTTCCCGAAGATCAAGGCGGCGCAGGCGACCGTGATCACCGACCCGATGGCCGGCGCCATGGTGGTCGCGCGCGTCGTGATGAAGCAGAAGTGCGGTGCCGAGGAGATCATCGACCACTGCGCGCGCAACCTCGCGCCCTACAAGGTCCCGCGCCGGATCGAGTTCTGCGAAGCGATCTAGCTGGCTGCGGAACATGTAGCGAGGCGCGCCGAGGGCGAGGCGGAAGCGAGCACCAGGGTGATCACGGGCCCTCGCGCTGGGTCAGCGAAGATCGCGTGCTGCCATTCGCGCAATTCCTGCGACGCATGATTCGCGCGCCCAGCGCAGGTTCCATAAGCAAATATCCTAAGAATCGCACTTCCACACTCCCAATGGCCGGGCGTGCCGGGCTGCCACAAAGTGTTAAAATGTTCGAGCCTCCCCATGGCCGAAGTTTCTCGCCCGACATCTGGGTTGACAGGACCTCTCACGGGCGGGAGTGAGAGCTCGAACGCGCTGCTCGCGGCGATCGTTGCGAGGTCTTCGGACGCGATCCTCTGCGTCGATAGCGCGCAGCACATCGTCGAGTTCAACCAGGGCGCCGAGGCCATGTTTCTGCGGGCGCGCGAAGCCGTCCTCGGGCAGCCGCTCGACTTGCTGATCCCACAGCGGTTTCACGGAGCGCACGCCGGCTACGTCCGAAGCTATGCCGCGAGCGGGCAACCGCGGCGCATGGCGGACGATCGACCCGTACGTGGGATTCGTAGCAATGGCGAGGAGTTCGCGGCTGAAGCGACGATCGCGAGCCACGAGATCGACGGCCAGCGCTGGTTATCGGTGATCATCCGGGATCTCGACGTGCGGGCGCGCGCCGAGCTGACCCACGAGCGACGCTGGCGCGAGCTGTTCGAGGCCGCCTCCGACGGCATCTTCATCGCGGATCTCGACGGCCGTTACCTCGACGTCAATACGGCCGGGTGCCAGCTCGTCGGGTATCGCCGCGACGAGCTGATCGGCAAGACCATCGTCGATATGATCGCGGCCGAGCAGCTGGAGCACCTGGCAGAATCCAGGCGGCAGCTCGATGCCGGGAACACCGATGTCCGCGAGTGGCTGATTCGCTGCAAGGACGGCTCGTCCCTGCCCGTCGAGGTCAGCGCCAAGATCCACGCCGATGGCCGGTGGATCGCCTTCGTCCGCGACATCACCGATCGCAAGGCGATGGAGGCGGCGTTGCACCTCGATCAGCAGCGGCTTCGCGTGGCGCTCACCGGCTCGCCGATCTCGGCATTCACGCAGGATCGGGAGCTCCGCTACACGTGGAGCTTCAACCCACCCGCGCCGCTCACGCCAGCCGACATCGTCGCCAAGGGCCAGGAGGATCTGGCGCCCGCCGCACTCAACCAGCACCTGATCGAGGTCAAGCAACGCGTGCTCGCGAGCGGCGTCCCCGTGCGCGAGCTGATGTCCAACGTGCTCGGTGGGATCGAGCGCTACTTCGATACGACGATCGAGCCGCTGCGCGACGAGCACGATCGGATCATCGGCATCACCGGCGCGGCATGGGACGTCACCGATCGCAAGCGCGCCGAGGATACCCAACGGTTCTTCGCCGAGGTCAGCGCGAGGTTGACCGCCGCCACGCTCGACTGGACGCAGATGCTGGCGCGGGTGGCCCCCGTGGCCCTGGGCATGCTCGCGGACTTCTGTATCGCCGAGCTCATCGATGACGCCGGCCGCGGCCATCGTCGCGACGTTGTCGATGTCGACCCGGGCCGGGCCGCGCAGTGCGAGGCGCTGCGCGGGATCGAGCTCGACCGCGAGCGACCACACCTCGGCTTCGAGGTGTTCCGCACGCGCGAGCCCATGTTCGTCGCAGAGGTCTCGCCGGACTACCTTGCAGCGATGGCGCAGAGCGACCATCACCTCGAGCTGTTGCGCGGGCTCGAGCTCCTGTCCTTGATCATCGTGCCGCTCATCAGCGGCGGACGGCTGCTCGGCGTCTACGTGCTCGGTTCGAGGACCCGCCGCTACAGCCCCGATGACCTCCGGCTCGCGATCGAGCTCGCACAGCGGGTCGCGGTCGCGGTCGACAACGCCCGGCTCCACCGCGCCGTGCAACGCGCCGCGGACGCGCGCGCAGAGGTGCTCGGCATCGTCGCGCACGATCTCCGCACCCCGCTCAACTCGATCGACCTGCAGTCCGACCTCCTGGCCCAGACGTTCAAGGGCAACATCGAGGTGGATCGCGCCCTCGATCGCATGCGCCGCTCGACCGGGCGCATGAATCAGCTGATCCAGGACCTGCTCGATGTCGTACGACTGGAGGCCAGCGAACCACTGGCGATCGATCTCGCGCGCGTGGCGCCGGCCATCATCGCCGAGGAGGTCGTGGACTTGTTGCGGGCCCAGGCGGCAGCTTTGTTCATCGAGCTCGAGCTCCAGTGCGGCCCTGACCTCCCCGAAATTCGAGCCGACCGCGCTCGCCTCGTACAGGTCCTCGACAACCTCGCCGGCAACGCGATCAAGTTCTCGAAGCCAGGGGCGCACGTCGTGGTTGGCATCCGCCGACAGGGCGATGTCGTCGTGTTCTCCGTCGCCGATACCGGACCCGGCATCGCCCCCGAGCAGATCGAGCACTTGTTCGATCGGTTCTGGCAGGCCAAGAGCAACGATCGTCGCGGCAGCGGCCTGGGGCTATCGGTGGCCAAGGGCATCGTCGATGCACACCACGGCAAGATCTGGGTCGACAGCCGCGTCGGAATCGGCACGACCTGCTACTTCACGGTCCCGGTCGCCACGAGCACGCCCTCGAGTCCGGCCCCTGGCTAGTTGATGACCACGAGCTGGCCGGCGTCGTGGCCGCAGAACCGGGCGTTGAGATCGTACTTGGAGCCGCAGACCGGGCAGATCCGAGCGATCACGCCGGCGGGCTCGGTGGTGCGCGCGCGGCGCGGGCGGGTCGCGTTGTAGACCGGGAACGGGACCAGCTCGTTGCCGTCGTGCGGGCAGTTGCGCAGGCCGGGCTCGTAGGCGCGGCGGCAGGCCATGCAGACCAGGCCTGCGCTGCGCGACAGGGCGCGCAGCGGTCCCAGGCCGGTGCCGCCCAGCATCTCCTCGGGCGGGACCAGGCGACGCGCGTCGTTGGTGCAGTAGGACATGCCGTGGTACTCGGTCCGGCAGGTCGGGCAGACCATCGCGCTCGAGGTCGCAACAGCGAGGCCACCGCCGGCACCACCGCCGCGGACATGGTGCACCGGGCGCGGCCGGGGCCGCGGCAGGGCCGGCGCGGCGGGGAGCGGGGCCGGCGGACGGGCCGGCGCAGGAGCCACCGCGGCCTGGGTCCGGTTGCGCCGGCGCAGCAGCAGGGCGAGCGCGGCGAGGCCGATGATCACGAGCGCGAGCAGGCCGATCACGGCGATCAGCAGCGGCTCCGCGCTGGCGCCAGCCGCGCTTGTCGAGCCTGTAGCCGCCAGCACCGCGGTCGATGGAGTGAATCCGGACATCGACGAGTGAACCTGGTGCCTCGAAGCTAGCAACCGGCCCTGGGCCGGTCAATGTGGAAAACCGCTCTCACCGTCGGCGCGGGTGGCGCCGGGCCGCGAGATGAATTCCTGATGGGGCGACGGGGTGCGACGGATGGCTCGCCCGGCCGGTTCGCGGTACTACCGGCGGGCGATGCCCGACCTGGTGATCGGCGGCCGCCGTGCGGCCGTTGCAAGACCGTGGCGCGCCGGTGGAATCGCGCTGGCGATGCTCGGGGTCGCGATCGTGGTCGCGTGGTTCATCTACCGGCGATCCGTGACCTACGACATGCCCGCGGGCGCGCTGCAGGGCGAGATCGCGTCCGTTCCGGCCGGCGCCGGAGGTGTACCGCCGCCGGTGTTGACCTACGGCAATGCGTCGCTGGCCTGGGTCGGCGGCATCGCGCTCTTGCACGTCGCCGGCGACGCCCACGAGATCGGCGCGGCGCACGGCCGGCTGCTCGCGCCGTGGCTGCCGGCGGTGACGGCGGCGGCGGCACCCTCGATCGCGGCGACGGTGTCCGACGATGGCTGGCTCGGCGCCACCACGCACGGCCTCCGGCTGGCCTGGCGCTGGCGGTTCGTCGACGACGGGCTGGTCGAGCAGGACCGCAAGATGGTCGCCGGGATGACGCGCGGCGCCACCGCGAGCGGGGTCGCGCTCGGCTACGAGGAGGCGCTGCGCGATCAGGCGGTGCTCGACGTCGGCGCGCCCTCGCCGCGCAGCGACCAGGCCGACCAGCACCTGGTCGCGCACAGCCTGACCTTGTTCGGCGCGCAGGCCCAGGCACCGGCGCGGATCTGGATCGGCCGCGCGCTGTCGCTGCCCGGGCTCGACGACGGCGGCGACTCGGCGATCCCGGTGGTGACGATCGCCCACCCGGAGGGCCGGATCGCGTGGGCCGGCGTGGGCTGGCCCGGCCAGCTCGGCGTGGTGACCGGGATCAACGCCGAGGGCATCGCGGTGATCGTCAACCCGGCGCGGACCAGCGACGTCCGGGTGACGCGGACCGCGCGGCCGGTCGTGCTGCTCGCGCGCACGGTGCTCGAGCAGGCCCGCACGCTCGACGACGCGATCAAGCTGATCGAGAGCACGGCGACCCTGGGCAGCGCGGCGCTCGCGGTGGTCGATGGCACGAGCGGCAAGTGGGTGCAGATCGAGCGCACGCCGAGCAAGGCGATCGTCGAGCGCAACCCGAAGTCGCCGGTGCTCGGTGACGTGTTGACCACCAACGCGCTGGCGAGCGATCCGGAGAATGATCGGGCGCGCCGGATGTTGCCGACCCAGAGCCGGGTCGAGCGCGCGGCGCGGCTGCTGCGCACCCCGCTGGCGGATCCGGCGGCGATGGCGGCGATCCTGCGCGATCAGCGCGCGGTCGATGACGCGCCCCGCCCGCTCGGCCACCGCGGCGTGATCGACGACGGCCGCGCGGTGCAGACCGTGATCCTCGATCCGGCATCGCTCGCGCTGTGGGTCGCCGATCCGCGCGCCGAGGGCCGGCTGCGCGCGTTCGATCTGCGGCACGAGCTGCGCGGCGAGGGCGATCGCGCGGCGCCCGCCGCCGACATCGCGGCGGATCCGAACGTCGAGCCCGATCGCGGCGCGCTGCTCGCCGCGGCGCGCGCCGATCTGCGGGCCGCGCGCGGCGCGCTGCGCACCGGGGCGCTCGGCCGCGCGGCCGAGGCCTGCGCCCGGGCCCGGACCCGCGCCCCGGCGCTGCCCGAGGCGATCGAGCTCGAGGCGATCATCGCGCAGGCGCGCGGCGACCTGGCGCGCACCCGCACCGGGTTCCAGGCCTGGCTCGATGGCGTGCCCGACGATCCGCGCGGCGAAGAGCGCGCCCGCGCGGCGATCGCGCGCTAGGAGTCCGTATGGCATACGGACTCCGTCGCCTCGATCGCCTCGCGAAACGCTCGGCGATACGGACCCCGGACGCGCTCGCATGCTCGCGCTGGTCAGCGAGCCTCGCGCCGCCGCTATTTGCTGACGAGCAGCGCGATCAGCGTGCCGACCCCGGCGCCGACCGCGAGCAACGCGAACACCCACCAGATCAGCTTGATCGGCGAGCTCCGGCGGCTGCCGGTCACCACGTACGGCGCGCCGGCCTGCAGCGGGAGCGGAGGCTGCTGGTAGCTCAGCGGCATCGGCGTGTGCGGCAGCTGGGGCGCCGCGTACGGTGCCGGCGCCACCGGCGCGCCGACCGGCGGCGACCTCATCTGCGGACCGCGCGGCGGTGGCGCGCCGTTGGGGCCGTGCATGCCATTGGGGCCGTTCGGGTTCGGGCTGCCGTTGGGACCATTCGGGGGCCCATGCTGCAGCCCGTGCTGCAGTCCGTTCGGGGGCCCGTTCGGACCCATCATCGCGAGCCCCGAGGGCCGTTCCTGCGGCATGCCCGGCAGCGGCGTCTGCGGCAGGTGCGGCTGCGGGCCCTGCCCCGCCGGCAGCGGGGTCTGCGGGATCGGCGACGCGGACATCGGCATCGGCGGCGGCATCATGCTCGGCATATCGCCGCGCCGGGTCTCGAGCATGTCGAGCCCGGCATGCGGCACCCGGCTCTGCCCGGGGATCGGCATCTGCTGGAGCGCCGATAGCTCGCTGCTCTGCCCGCTCATGACCTCCTGCAGCGCGAGCGACAGCGCCGAGACATCGGGGTAGCGGTTGTTCTTGTCCTTCTCGAGGCACTTGAGGATCGCGCGATCGGCCGCCTTGGGCAGGTGCGCCTTGGCGCTGGCCTGCGACGGCGGCGCCGGCGTCTGCTTGAGCTGCGCGGTGATCAAGCCCGCCGGGCCCTTGGCGTCGGGGAACGGCAGCCGGCCGGTGATCATCTCGTAGGCGAGCACGCCCAGCGCGTAGACGTCGCTGCGGCCGTCGAGCGGCTTGCCCATCAGCTGCTCGGGCGACATGTACTCGAGTGTGCCGAGGGTCTGGCCGGTCGCGGTGAGCTGCGGCGACTGCGGATCGATCGAGTCGCCGCGCATGACCTTGGCGATCCCGAAGTCGAGGATCTTGACGAACTCGGGGTTGCCCGACCGGGTCTCGAGGTAGATGTTCTCGGGCTTGAGATCGCGGTGGACGATGCCCTGCTGGTGGGCCTCGGCGAGCGAGCTGCACATCTCGGTGAGGATCTTGAACACGCGCTTCCAGTCGAGCGGCGCCTCCTCGTGGAACAGCTGGTGCAGGCTCTTGCCCTCGAGCAGCTCCATCGCGATGTAGAGCGTGCCGTCCGGCGTCTGATCGAAGTCGTAGGTCGTGATCGTGTGCGCGTCGCGCAGGTTGCACAGCACCATGCCCTCGCGGCGGAACCGAGCGACCAGGTTCTCGTCCTTGGTCATCTCGGGGTGCAAGAGCTTGAGCGCGACCTTGCGGCTGGTCGCGAGCTGGGTGCCGCGATACACCGCACCGAACCCGCCCTCGCCGATCTTGGACTCGACCTTGAACCGGTTGTTGAGCACCTGGTTGATGTAGATCTCGTCGCCGGACTTGGCCCGCGAGACCGACTTGACCGCGGCGCGTGGCTGCGGCTTGAGCACCGGCTTGGCGCCGTCGAGCGGACGGGCTCCGGCGACCGGCGATTGCGCGCGCGCGAGCTTGGCCTGCGCGGCGACCGCGGGGGATACCGGCGCCGGTTGGGTGCCCTGCGCGGTGGCGGCTGCGCCCAAGGCCGCGGCGGCCGGCGAGCCGGCCTTCGCGGGCGACGGCTTGGCGGCGATCGGGCTACGCGCGCCAGAGCCGCCGGCGCCAGCCGCTGCCGGCGCA
Source organism: Kofleriaceae bacterium (assembly GCA_036271215.1). Taxonomy (GTDB): domain Bacteria; phylum Myxococcota_A; class Polyangia; order Haliangiales; family Haliangiaceae; genus JABFXX01. Next base: position 13,317 of record DATBBB010000419.1, read on the forward strand.
CCGGGTGTGCCAGTAGACGCCCCAGGCGAGCCGGACGCCGGGCTGGCCGCCCCAGGCGCGCCCGATGCTGCCGGCGCTGCCGGCGCTCCGGTGAATCCGGCCGGGCGATTGGGCAGCTGACGGTGGCCGCACACGCCGCAGAATCGAGCATTCGGCTCGAGCGGCGAGTTGCATGACGGGCACGTCATTCCGTCGGATCTTCGCAGAACAATCCAGACTTGGCACGCAACATTCCAGTGAAAATCTTCCGGCTGCGACGACGGCACAGCATCCGATCGCCGGCGCGCTCGTCAGCAGCGCAGCGCGAGCAGCAAAATGAGGAGCAGGACGGCAGCACCGGCGACCGCCGGCACCAGCCAGGTCGGGCGAGATGCCTCGACCGGCGCGGGCGGCAAGCCTTCGATCGCCTTGTCATCTCCCACGAACAGCCGGACCCGCGGGCCACCGGGGCCGAATTCGACCGACAGCGGAATGTTCTGTACTACCGGGGTCTCGGTGACGCGGTGGCCATCGACGTAGGTGCCGTTCGAGCTCCCGAGATCGACCAGGACCCAGCCGGCATCGATATGGCGCAGCTCGGCATGACGCGAGCTGGCATCGATGTCGCGCTGCGGGTCGAACGACACCTCGCACTCGGGATGGCGGCCAAACCGCACCCGCAGGTCGGCCGACAGCTCCTGACGCTGCCCCCGGCGACTGCCGGCGACGTGGTCGATGACGACCCGCACGGCCGGGATGGTATCACCGCCCGCCCAGCCACCATGCAATCAGGCACGCCAGGACGGCGATCACCGCATACAGCCACCAGCCCCGGCCGCTATGACGGAGGAGACGCCGGGCCGGGCCCTCGAGCTCGGCGGCGTCGAGCCTGGCGTCGTCCGGATCGACCGGCAGCGCGGTCGCCGGCACCCGGATCCCGATCTGCGAGCGCAGGATCGCGTGCTGGCCGGTGACCGGGATCGACGGCGGGATCGACGGCGTCGGGATCCCGATCCGCGCGGCGAGCCGGCGCGCCACATAGGACGTCGAGGTCAGCGCCGGGTCGCCCTCCTGCTGCGGATCGAACTCGCGGAACCGCGGCAGGTCGTCGTCGCTGGCCGGCGGGATCAGCCGGTCGCCGCCGAGCGCGCACACCACGGCGGTGATGTTGTCGCTGCCGCCGGCCGCGCGCGCCGCCGCGACCAGCAGCCGGACCGCCTCGGTCACGCTGTGCGGCTCGGACATCAGCAGCGCGAGCGCCGGGTCGCCGACCAGGCTGTGCAGGCCGTCGCTGCACAGCAGCACGCGGTCGCCGCGCCGCAGCTCGATGATCGAGAGCGACGGCTCGACGTCGTCGCCGACCCCGAGCGCCTGCAGGATCGCGCCGCCCGCGCTCGCGGCCTCGTTGGCGCTGTGGCCGGCGGCGAGCAGCGCCGATTGCAGCGATTGGTCCTGGGTGACCTGGACCAGCGCACCGGCGCGCAGCACGTACGCCCGCGAGTCGCCGACCGTGGCGAGCACCAGGCGATCGCCGACCACGCCGGCCGCCGACAGCGTGGTGCCCATGCCGCGCAGGCCGGGCTCGCGGCGCGCCATCGCATAGACGTCGTGGTTGGCGACCCGGACCGCGCGGCGCAGCAGGCGCGCGAAGACTTCAGGATCGCGGGTCGCCGGCGTGCCCTTCATCTCGCGCCACATCACCTGCGCGGCGAGCTCGGACGCCACCTCGCCGCCCTCGACGCCGCCCATGCCGTCGCACACGACGATCAGCGGACCGCGCTCGCTCGCCGCCGACCACGGCTCGGCGACGTCGACCGGGACGCGGCCGTCGAGATCGCCGACGAGCAGGTGGTCCTCGTTGTGCTCGCGGACCTGCCCGATGTCGCTGGCACCGACGACGATCACGTCGAGCGGCGCGGGGCGTGCGATCGGCTCGGTCACGTCACCTCACGTCACCTGGCGAGCTCGACCCGCAGCAGCTGATCGCCCATCCGGACGTGATCGCCGTGCTTGACCGCGGTCGGCCCGGTGATCCGGACGAACGTGCCGTTCGAGCTGCCGAGGTCGGTGAGCTGCGCCTGCTTGCCGTTCCAGGTCACCGCGGCGTGGCGGCGCGACATGAACGCGTCGTCGCGGAACACGATGTCACCCTCCTCGCGGCCGAGCACGACCTCGTCGGCGAACAGGTGGCGGACGTCGCGGTAGCCGCCCGACGGCACGAGCTGGACCATCCGGCCCCACGGCTCGCGCGGCGGCGAGCCGAACAGCGCCACGCCGTGGCGAACCAGCGGGTGCAGCTTGGTCTCCTCGGGATCGACCCGCTCGAACCGCAGGACCTCGCGGCCGACGAGGATCGTCATGCCGTCGGACAGCTCGACCGGCGCGTCGGTCTTGCGGAACACGCCGTTGAGGGTGTCGAGCGGGTGGACCGTGACCGCACCGTCGCCGCCGCGCTCGATCCGCGCGTGCTGGCGGGCGAGGAACCGATCGTCCTCGAACGCGATGTCGGCGCCGGCGCGGCCGATCACGAGGTACTCGCCGGACAGCGGGTAGCGCTGGCCGTCGGAGCCGTCGCGGTTGACCAGCACGGCGGTGCCCCAGGCCGGACCGGCCTGCGGGCGCGGCTGCGGCGCGGGTGCCGGCGCGGCGCGCGACAAGAGCGATTCCAGCGGGCCGGCCTGGAGGCCGTCCTGCGCCAGCGTGCCGGCGTGCGGGTCGATCGGCCCATCGATCCGCCCGTCGGCTCGGCCATCGGCTCGGCCGGCGAGCGGCGGCGCCATCGGCGCGAGCGGCGGCGGCATCGGCGCGAGCGACGGCGCCATGGTCGGCGCCATCGGCGGCGCCGAAGACGGCGGGCGCAGCCGCGCGCCGGACCCGGGATCCGCCGGCTGCAGCGCCTGCATGTTCAGGCCGCATTGCTGGCAGTACGCGAACCCGAGCGGCGTCTGGGTGCCGCACCGCGGGCAGGTGACCGTGCTGTCCTCGGCGCGCGGGGGCGGCGGTAGCAGGGTCGGCACCAGCTGGGCCGGCGGCAGTGGCTGCGGCGGTCCGCCGAATTGCACCGGGCTGACCATGCCGGTCGGCATCAGGCCGAGCGCAGCCGGAGATGGCGGCCCGGGATCGTGCAGCCCCAGGCCTGGCCCGCCGAACGCGGGACCGCCGCCGTACGCCGGCAGCGATGCGTTGGTCTGCGCGAGCGCGCTACCGCAGCTGCGGCAGAACTTCATCCCCGGCGGGTTCTCGCCGCGGCACGCGCCGCACACGATGATCCCGGGCAACCCCGGCCCCGCCAGCGGAGTCTGGGGGGAAGGCTGCGCAAACACCTGCGGCCCGGCGAACGAGCTGCCGCAGTTCAGGCAGAACGACGACCCGGCCGGGCTTTCGTGGCCACACATCGAACAACGCATCGTTCCCCTGACATTGAACCCGATCCAAGTGTCTCAACAACTGCAAGTCTCGGGAATGGGCGCCGGCTGGTTTGCAACGCCATGACGGTCTTGCTAAGACGGGCGCGCTCCGTGGCAGCCAACATCGCCAACCTCGTCAACTTTTGGTCGGCGTCGGCTCCGGCCGCGCGGCGGCTCGCGATCTGCGCGGCGCTCGCCGGCTCGCTCGCGGCCTCGGCCGCGTCCACCGGGTGCGTCGATACCGCGATCCGCACCGCGCCGTTCCGGATCCGGCCCGATGCCGCGGAGGCCGGCGCGCTGCAGGGGCCGTTCGACGGCCGCGTGGTCGATGCCACGACCCACGCGCCGATCGCCGGCGCGCTGATCTACGCCGCGTGGACGTTCGAGCGCGGGACCGGGCTCGCCGAGCCCGCCGGCGCCAAGGACTTCGTCGGCTCGACCGACGCCGCCGGCAATTACAAGGTGCCCAAGCTCGGCAAGCTGCCGGACGGCACGCGGGTCACCGACTTCACGTTGCTGGTCTACAAGCGCGGGTTCATCGCGTACCGCAGCGACCGCCGGTTCGCCGATCTCGGGCTGCGGATGGACTTCGCGCAGCTCGATAACCAGATCCTGCTCGAGCGCTGGCGCAACGATCTGTCGCACGCCAAGCACCTGCGGTTCGTCGGCGGCGGCACCGCGGTCACCACGCTGACCCAGTGGGAGCTCGGCGACGCCAGCGCGGAGCTCGACGGCAAGCGCGGCGGCGACGATCTGCGGCCCGGCCGCGGCGACGGCCAGTACGTGGTCGCGGCGCAGCTCCTGACCGAGACCGACATCAAGGCCCGCACCCGGTTCGACGGCGGGTTCGAGACCGGCCCTTTGTCCGACGAGCCCGACACCGCGAGCTACTCGTCGCAGCACTTCAAGGCGCTCGGCCGGCCCGAGACCTGGGACGTCGCGGTCCGGATGTGGCGGCTCGCGCCCGACAAGGCAGAGGAGCGCTACGAGGAGCTGCTGGGCAGCCTGCCCGACGTCGCCCAGAAGGACGACCTCGCGACCAAGTCGTTCACCACCTCGGAGGCCGACATCCGCGGCGTCGGGTTCCTGGACTCGGGGCGCGGCGTCGTGGTGCTGATGACCTGCGGCACCAACCAGTGTGCCTCGAAGGATGACGTGACCGCGCTCTCCCAGATCATCTACGGCCGGATCAAGTCGCTGCTGACCACGACCATCGTGCCCGCGGCGCCCGGAGGTGGCAAGTGAGCCGGATCCGCCGGATCCGCGGCGCGTTCGGCGCGCTCGCGCTCGCGCTCGCCGTGCTGCCCGGGACCGCGTCGGCGTGGGAGCCGCAGACCACGCACGCCGGGCTCGCCGAGCAGGCGGCGCTCGCGTCGCGCCTGCACAGGCGGCTGATCACGCTCGGGTTCACCGGCGGGCTGTACGAGCCGCTGACGATCCCGCCGGCCGACGCGCCCGCGCTCGCCGGTGCGCTCAAGCTGCTGTCGCCGACCCACGGCGCGGTGCCCGACTCGCGCGGCCGGCAAGCAGCGATCGCGTGGCTCAGCGCGGGGGCCGCGCTCGCCGACATCCCGGCGAGCCAGGGCGCGAACCACTTCTTCGATCCGGCGACCGGCGCGGGCTGGGTCGCGCCGTCGGTCGGACTGTCCGGCAAGGTCCGCGAGCTGCTCGGCGCGGCCGCGCTGCCCGAGCAGGGCGTGCCCGCCCCCGACTGGGTCACGGCGAAGGCCAACCCGTTCAACCTCGATCAGTTCCTGAACCAGTACGCCAAGGCGGCCAGCGCGGCGACCCCGGGCGAGCGGTCGCGCTACATGGCCGCGGCGCTGGTCGCCGCCGGAGCGATGATCCACACGCTCGGCGATCTCGGGGCGCCGTCGCGCGTCCGCGGCGACGAGGCCGCTCACCTCGAGCCGCTCGGCGCCGGTCCCGACGACCTCGGCTCGCGGCTCGAGCGGATCGCGGCGCTGACCTACGGCCGGCTCGGCGTGCCGGGACCGTCGCGCACGATCACGCGCGCCCACCTGCGCGACTACTTCACGTCGAAGGACGGCAAGGGGCTCGCCGACGAGATCGCGCGCGGCTACTTCTCGCCCAACACCTTGCCCGAGCCGACGCGGATCGCCGGCGACACCCGGCTCCGGCTCGCGCGGCCGCAGCCGGCGCTACCGGCGCGCCTGAACCTCATGGCGGCCTACCACGACGACGGCACCACGCTGCGCTCGCCGGCGGGCACCTGCCTGGCGCGCTACCGCGTCGAGCACGATCGGCTGACGTTCTCGCTCGACGACGACTGCCTGCTCGAGCAGCTCGCCGAGATCCTGCCCGAGGTCACGGCGTTCGAGACCGGCCTGCTCGACTTCCTGCTGCGCGGCGAGCTGACGGTCACGGTCGCCGACCAGGTCACGGTGACCGGCAGCGGCCTGGGGGCCGGTGCGGTCGAGCTACTGGTCGAGGACGACCGCGGCGTGCGGACCAAGCTCACCAGCGCGGTGACTCCCGGCGGCGACCAGCTGGTGCAGGTCGCGCTGCCGCCGTCCGGCACGCGCGTGGTCGCGGTGTACCGCGGCGTCGACGCCGCGGGCGAGCCGATCGTCGCGATCGGCGCGGCGCCGCTCGCGCACTGAGCCGGCTCAATTCTCGGCGGCGTCGACCCGGTGGGCGAGCTCGAGGACCTCGAGGTCGCGCGGCCACACGGCACGCAGCAGATCGATCAGGCCGCGCGCGGAGGCGAGATCGCCCTCGGCGAGCGAGTCGGCGGCGCCGGCGAGCTGGGCCGCCTTGAGCTCGGGCGCCAGCTCGGCGGCGCGTCGGGCCGCGGTGGCGCGGGTCACCTCGTCGCCGGCGCGGGCGGCGAGCCGGGCGAGCTGGGCGTGGAAGTAACCGGCCTGCGGATGATCGGCGGCGGCCTCGGCGGCGGCGCGCGCCTCGTCGACCGCGCCGGTCAGCTCGCCGATCCGCTCGGAGATCTTGGCGAGATCGAGCCAGCCCCACGCGAACCCGGGCTCGTGGGACACGACTTCCTCGAGCTCGGCGCGGCCCTCGATGAGGCTGTCCTGCGCCAGCAGCGCGTGGCCGAGCCGCCAGCGCGGTGCCGGCGCCGCGGGATCGCGCTTGAGGATCGCGCGCAGCTGGCGCTCGCCGACCACCGGTAGCACCTCGCCTTCCTCGTCGAACACACCGTCCGCGAACTCGCCTTCTTCGTCGTACAAGACGCCGATCGCATCGACGATCCCGGCGAACCAGCGATCGAGCCGGGTGCCCTCGCAGACCAGATCGTCGAGCGATTCGTCGCTGCGCCAGACCCGGCCGCGCGCATCGATCAGGAGATCCTCGCCTTCGAGCGAGCCGAACTGCCAGTGCTCGCCGCGCGCGACGACGTCCGCCGAGGCCACCAGCTCGACGCTGTCGATGAACAGCCGCGCGCCGTCGCACCGCGCATAGAAATCGATCAGCGGCTCGGGCAGCCCGCTCGGTAGCTGCGCCGCCGGCGGCGCGACGTCGTGCAGCCCCGCGGGCGCGAGCTCGAGCAGCTCGAACACGCGATCGAAGCTGCCCGGGCTGCTGTCACCGCGCTCGTCGTTGCGACGCTTCTTTGCCACGCAGCAGATCGCCTAACGGAACACGGCCTGGTCGGCCGGGATGCCGCGCGCCTCGAGCTCGGCGTAGAACCGCGGCACGGCGCCGGTCGCCAGGAACGCGCCGTTCTGGAACTGGAACAGCACGTGGGTATCGAACGTGGTCTCGGTGCAGCCGATGACCTCTTCGATCGACGTCACCCGCAGCGAGCCGTCGGACCACCGGGTCACGTAGACCACGATCTCGAACGCCTGGGCGACCAGCTCGCGGATCGCGCCATCGGCGCCGGGCGCCGACAGCCGGGCCAGCATCGCGATCCGGCCGAGCGCGGAGTTCGCGCCCTCGCCGGTCATCGCGACCACCGCGCCGTCGATCGACGCGCACAGCCCCTGGACCAGCGGCAGCGCCTCGCGGCCGCGAACCTCGCCGACGATCAGGCGATCGGGCGCCAGCCGCAGCGCGGTCTCGAGCAGGTGGCCGAGATCGATCTCGGGGTTGCGCCCGGAGCCCGCGCGGGTCTCGAGCGGGATCCACTCGTCGCGCGCGATCGCGATCTCGGCGACCTCCTCGATCGACACCACGCGCTCGCCGGGCGGCGACGCGGCGGCCAGCGCGGCCGCGATCGTCGTCTTGCCCGAACCGGCGGCGCCGCACACCAGGATGTTGCGGCGCGCGGTGACGCAGGTGCCGAGGAAGTCCGCCATGCCCGCGGTCAGCGCGTTCTGGGTCACCAGGTCGGCGAGCTTGGGCATCTGCGCCGCGGGCTTCTTGAGCACGAGGCACGCGCCGCGCGCCGCGACCGGGGTCACCGCGGCGGTCAGCCGGGTGCCGTCGCGCATCCGCAGATCGACCAGCGGGCGGGCGTCGTCGATCGTCGCGCCGGCCTCGGCGACCAGGCGCTTGACGACCTTCTCGAACACGTCGTCCGACGAGAACGCCTTGCCCGAGCCACGCAGCACGCCGGCCTTGCCGACCACGACGCGGTCGCGGCGGTCGATGATGATCTCGTCGACCTGATCGTCGGCGAGCAGATCCTCGAGCGGCCCGAGCGCGAGCGCCTCGTTGAGCGCTTCCTTGATCAGCGTGTCCTGATCGATGTACTTGGGCAATTCGCCGCTGGTCTCGAGCGTCTCGACCAGGTCGATCGTCGCCCGCTCGGCGCGCTGCCACAGATCTTCCTCGTGCAGGCGCTCCATCGGCACCTTGTCGAGGTCGAGCTTGGTGCGCAGCCGCTCGAGGATATTCGACTGCAGGTCGAGCATCTTGACGACCTTGGGGTCGAGCGGCTCGAGCTGAACGCCGCGGCGGTTCGGCAGCGACACCGAGCGGCCCGGGACGCGCTTGGCGCCCGCGCCGACCAGCGCGCGCTTCTTGTCCGTCATCGCCACGACCTGCGCCGGGGCACCGGCCGGGCCGGAGCTGGCGTGCGCGTGGCCGCCCGCGTTCGGATCGGGCCGCGGGGCCGGCGGCGACAGCGGCGTGGGCGCCGGCATCGGCGGCGCGACCGGCGCGATCTCGGACCGCGGCATCGGCATCGCGGCCGGCGCGGCCATGATCGGCGTCGGCTGCGGGTTCTCCGTCAGCGGGCCGGGGCCCGGCGCGATCGGCGGGATCGGCGACATGATCGGCGGCGGCATCGTGCCCCCGGCCGGGCGCCCCGCGGGCGGACGCGGCCGGGGCCCGACCGGCGCCGGGAGCTGAGGCTGAGGATCGGCCGAGGGCGGCACCGCGGTCGGCGGCACCGCGGCCTCGCGCACCGACGCAGGCCCTCCCGGCGCGGGGCGCGGTGGCACCGCGCGTCCACCCGGAGCGGGCGACGGCATCGGCGGCGCGACCGGCGGAGGCAGCGCGGCGCGCTCCTCGCTCGGGTTTGAATTCGCCATCGGCACCGCGGCCGGCGGCAGCGGTTGCGCCTCGGTCGGCCGCGGCGGACGGCCACCTTCGGGCTGGCCCGGACCCCGCTCGGACGGCGGTGCCACGGCGGGCTCGGGCGGGCCGTCGGCCTCGGACGCCGACGCCTCATCGACGCCGACGATGAAGTCGCCGATGTAGATCTTGTCCGCGTCCTTGACGACCAGCGGGCTCGTGATCTTGCGGCCGTTGACGTACGTGCCGTTGGTGCTCTTGAGGTCGACAATGATGAACTTGCCGTCCTTGAGCACGATCCGGGCATGGCGCTTCGACACGTTGCCCTTCGGCAGCACGATGTCGTTGCCCTGAACTCGACCGATGGTGACCTCGGACTTGTTGAACACCATGCGGCGCTGCTCGCCGCCTTTTTCCTGAATGAGTATGGTGAACATTGGCTCCTAAGGCCTTGGGAGACGCCTCCCTGTAAGGCGCCCTGCGGAACGGTACTAAGCCGCGGTAACCACAGTCAAGTTAGCGGCCCACTATGTCTGACCGGAAGTCTGACTGCCAGGCACCGCCGCCGGCGCGGTCTCGCCCCCTTGCGAGCCGGCGCCCAGGTGCAGCATCCCCCGCACGTCGTCGCCCCACAGCGACCAGATCCCGACCACGAGCAACCCGACGATCGCGGAGACGATCAACGCGTCGTGCCACCGCGGCCGGACCATGAATCAACGCTAGCATGATGACGTCTCAGAGGAAAATGGCAGGATACCCAGCGATGAGCCCAGCCCACAGCCGAGCGATTGCGTCCCTTCGCGTAGCCTTCGCGGTCACCGCGGCCCTGGCGGTCGGCGCCACCGGCGGGCGCGCCAATGCCGCCCCCAAGAAATTCCACTTCGAGGTCGCCGAGGTCAAGGCCAAGCCCGAGGTCAAGCCCGACGTCGCCAGGTCCGCCACGCCGCGGATCGAGGCCCAGGTCAAGAAGGTCTTCGAGACCCATCCCCAGCTGGTCGCCCACCTCGACGGCGCACCCGACCCCAAGAGCGCCGAGGCCTACCGGAAGTACCTGGCGCAGAAGGGGATCACCGGCGCCTACCTGGTCTCGGTCGACATCACCGAGGCGTCCGAGGAGGTCGAGCCGATGGAGGACAAGCCGAGCTCGCAGCGCCTGACGATCAAGGTCGCGATCCACATGCTCGGCGAGAACATCCCCGGCCGCACCATGGGGTTCACCGGCGACGGCAAGGCGACGATCAAGCAGGAGGTCGGGGTCAAGGTCCGCGACCGCGACCGCGACGACACCTGGAACGCCGCCGCCGAGCTCGCCGTCGATGACGCGATGAAGAAAGTGTTCCAGCAGCTCGGCGCCCCGCAGAAGAAGTGATGTGGGATCCGCGCGAAAAACGCGCGGTGGGGTGAATGGTGTGGCTCCGCCACGCCAGAGGGGACGGGAACGTCCCCTCTCGATCGACGACGCGATGAAGAAAGTGTTCCAGCAGCTCGGCGCCCCGCAAAAGAAGTAGCGCGCTACCGGACCAGCTCGCCCAGACGGCCGTAGCGGATGCCGGTCCAGAACTTTGCGGTCCAGTCGCGATACGATAGCCAGATGAACATCGCCTTGCCGCGGATGTTCTCGGTCGGCACCGAGCCCCAGTAGCGCGAGTCGTTCGAGTTCGAGCGGTTGTCGCCCATCACGAACACGTGGCCGGCCGGCACGATGTACTGGAGCTGCGGCTCGCACACGCCGGCGCCCTGCTGGGTCTCGACCAGCCGGCCGGGCTTCTGGTTCGGCGCCGCGAACGGCTCACCGTCGGCCTGGGTCGAGCAGCTCGGCGGCAGGCGGAGCCCGTCGAGCCGCGGGAAGTCCCGGCTGTCGCCGCTGGCGAGCGTGCCGGTCGTCGCGCGCAGCTCGTCGCGCCGCGGTCGATCGGGGTCGTGGTACGTGTGGTACGTGTGGCCGTTGGCGCGCTCGACGTACTCGCTGCACTGCCGGGTGAACCACCCGGTGCGCGGATCGTACTCATCGTAGTCCTCGTAGCGGCACGGCGCGCCGCGCACGAGCTGGCTGTCGATCGCCACGCCGTCGACGTAGACCACGTTGCAGCGGACCTCGACCGACTGGCCCGCGGTCGCGATCACGCGCTTGATGTAGTCCTTGTCGGGCTGGCACGGCATCATGAACACGATGACCTCGCCGCGCGCCGGCGCCGCGAGGTCGAACGCCTTCCTGGTCGTCAGCGGGATGTGCAGGCCGTAGACCAGCTTGTTGACGAAGATGTGATCGTTGATCTCGAGCGTCGGGTACATCGAGCTCGACGGGATCTTGAACGCCGCGAGCACCAGCGCGCGCAGCACGAACGCGATCAGCACCGCGCCGCCGATCGTCTCGACGTAGTCGCGCGCGATCGACGCGCCGGTCCGCGCGGTGCCGTCGAGCAGCGCGTCGAGCACCGGGAGCTCCCGGCGCAGGCCCCGGGCATCGTGCGCCGCGAGCGCCGCGCCGGCCCGCGCGACCGCCAGCTCGAGCTCGGCCCGCCCCGGCGGCGACGACTTGCCGCGCAGCGCCCCGCGCGCCTCGCGCACCAGCGCC
>DATBBB010000420.1:0-11384 GCA_036271215.1 Kofleriaceae bacterium
ATCACCGGGTGCGGCTGACGTTCACCTGTGCGAGCCTGATCCCGGTGGTGTCGTGGGTGCTCGAGTGGGGCCCGCACGCCCGCGCGATCGAGCCGCCGGCGCTGGTCGCCGAGATCGTTGCCGAGCTCGACGCCGCCCGCCGCGCGTACGGCGACGCGAGCGCCGGCTGACTTCAGTTGCGCAGGTAGTCGGCGATCGCGTGGACGAACTCCGGGGCGACATGCGTGGCGCTGCCCTTGCTGCCGCGCTGGAGCTGGATGCCGAGCGTGATCGGCACCGTGCCGTGCGCGGTCACCACACCGAACGCGATCACGAACAGGCTGTCGTCGGGCGGCGCCTTGCCGCACACCAGCTGGGTCGGCTTGGGGTGGTGGTCGTTCCACGCCTGGCAGGCCGCGGGGCGGCGCGCGATGTCGGCGAGCGAGTCGATCGTGCCGGTCTTGGCGCCGTAGAGCACGATCTTCGGATCGGCCAGGAGGTCGCCGATCAGCGCGTGCGCCGTGCCGGCGCCCTGGACCACCGCGCACAGCCCACCGTCGGCGCCGAGCACGGTGTTGGCGTGGCCGGTCGCGGCCGCGCACGACCACGCCGGGGTCACGCCGACCGCGGGCGACGGGAACCACGACGCGGCGAGCCGGGGCGCGCCCGGCGTCGGATCGTAGACCACGCGGCCGAACGCGTCGGTGAGCTGGGCGAGCGAGCCCACGGCGTGGACGCCCGAGCCGCGCAGCAGCTGGAAGTACTCGCGGATCGCAACCCGGGCCTGCGCCGGCCGATCGTCGGCGTAGAGATCGATCCGATCGGGGCCGAGCGCCATCAGGTAGCGCAGATCGCGCCCCGGGCCGGCGATCGGCAGCGCGCGGGCGGCGCACACGTCGGCGCGCTCCGCGGCGGCCTCGCAGCGCCCGTGGTCGCCGAGCGTGCACAGCGGCCGGCCGAGCAGCGCCTCGACCCGCGACCACAGCGGCGCCCGGCGCACGCCGTCGAGCACGAGGTTGTGGCCGTCGACGATCGGGCCGCCGGCGTCGGCGATCTGCAGCGGGGTCGAGGCCGGCCACGCCGCGAGGTCGCTGGCGGCGATCTCGGCGAGCGTGACCGGCTCGCCCTTGACGGTGAACGTGCCGCCGGGCACGCCGAGGCCGACCACGCCGAGCGCGGCCTGGTACCAGTTGAGCGAGCGCGCGAGATAGTCGTGCAGGTCGGCCGAGCTGGGCGCATCGGCGAGCGACGACGGCGGGCAGTGACCGAGCAGCGGATCGACCGCGACGCCGTGGTGCGCCTTGCAGCCGGCGCCGTGGCCGTCGGCGGTCAGCGACAGGGTCGCGAGCTGCTGCCCGAACGCCTGCTCGGCGGCGCGCGCGACGATCGGCTTGAACGTCGAGCCGACCGCGATCGGCAGGTTCCACTCGACGCGCTCGGCGTCGGACTCGCCGCGCGCCTCGCGCAGCTGGATCAGCGACGCCTCGGCGGCCGCGTCGGCCGGGGCGTAGGCCAGGGGGCCGCGGCCGGGCACGATGTTGCCCTGGGCGAGCAGCTCGCCGGTGTCGCCGCGCAGCGCGACGTACGCGACCCGGACCGGCGTGACGTCGCGCCCGGTGTGCGGTCTGGGATCGGCGACGATGCGGTCGGCGATCGCGCGGAGCTTGGCCGCGAGCTCGGGCTGCAGCGCGACCCGGCACTCGAGCACGCCGTCGAGCGGGCTCGGCGAGCACACCCGGTCGCGCGCGATCGCCGGTGGCGCGAGCGTACCGCACGCGGGCGCGGCGGCCGGCGCCGGATCGCGGGTGCGCAGCGCGGCGTGGATCCAGCCGTCGAGCCCGAGCGAGCGGTCGACGTCGAACGGGTTGACCCAGCCGAGCTCGGGGACCGCCGCGCCGTACGGGTACGCGCGCCGCGCGCGATCGCCGACTGACGCGGTGTCGTCGGCCAGCAAGGTGTCGACCACCGGCGGCGATCCGGTCCATTCGCGCGGCGGGCGAAACAGCGCCACCCGGCGCCGGGCCGGCGGGCCGGCGGCGATCAGGGTCACCCGATCGAGCAGGACGTCGGCGCCGTGGCTCATCCGGCGCCACGCCGGCGGCTGACCGGCCTGGCCCGGATCGGAGATGAACAGCTCGGCGTCGCCGTGCAGCAGCACCCCGCGCGGCGTGGCGCGCAGATCGAGCACCACGTCGCCGGCGACCCCGACCCGGCTCGCCGCCGTGACGCCCGGCGCCGCGGTCGCGAGCTCGGCGGCCGGCGCCCCGGGGCGCAGCCGGACGATCCGCGGCCCGGCGACCAGCTCGCCGAGATCCGCCGCCGCCGCGCCCATCGCCTCGCCGACCACCCGGATCCGCGGTCCGCGCGCCGCGTGCGCTGGTGCGCGCAGCGCCGCGATCAGCTCCTCGGACAGCACCACGCTGCACGCGCCGCGCAGCGCGCCGTCCGCGCGCGCGGGGCCGCCCGATGACGAACCCGATGACGGGCCCAGGGCTCGCCGATCCGGAGCGAGATCGATGCTCGATCGCTCGGTGCCGCCCGATGACGAACCCGGGGCTTGCCGCTCCTGAGCGAGATCGATTCGCGACCGCTCGGTGCGCAGCCGGATCGTCGGGACGCCGGCGCGCAGCGTCGCGACGCAGGCCTCGCCGTCGCGCGCGAGCGTCCAGCGCCCCGCGCGATCGCGGCAGGTCGCGAGCGCCGAGACCAGCAGCGGCCGATCGCGCGACCACGCCGCGCGCAGCTCGCGATCGAACCGCGCGGTCGAGTCGTCGCGCGGCGTGCCGGCGACACTCGCGGGGACCACGGCGTCGAGCGTGGCGCCGGTCTGCGCCGGCCACGGGCACGCGATCGTCCCCGCGTAGCGCAGCGCCTCGTCGATCCGCTCGTCCTCGGTCGCGACCCGGCCGAGCGCGCAGGCACCCGCGCGCGCCACGACGATCACGCCGGCGACCGCCGCCACGCCGAGCGCGGCGAGCACGATCGCGCGCGCCCGCCGCAGCCGCGCGGTGCCGCGCACGCGCTCGTCGTCGACCGCGTCGGGGTTGCACAGGTAGCACCACACCGCGCCGGTCACGAACAGCCAGATGTCGGCCGGGCTGTCGATGCCCAGGCCGGGCCAGCTGATGCCGGTCAGCGGTAGCACGCCGAGCGCGGCGAGCGGCTGGTAGACCGCGAGCCCGCCGGCCACCGCGGTGATCAGCCACCGCGCGCGGTGCTCGCGGCTGGCGTGGCGCAACCGCAGGCTGGCGACCGCGCCGCCGCCGACCGCCAGCACCAGCAACAGGCCGATCGTCTGCATCAGGCCGCCGATCCCGGTCTCGCGCGCGATCAGCACCGGCAGGTAGTCGTTGTCGATCGAGCGCGACACGCCGAGATCGCGGACCCGCGCGCCGAAGTAACCCTCGCCGGTCCAGCGGTCCGCCGGCTGGGCCGCGCGCGGCAGCGAGGCCTCGCGCCACGCCGACGCGTTGGCGACGAACGCGTGCTCGTCGCGCAGCACCGCGTAGCCCGGATCGAGCACCGCCGCGACCCGGCGCGCGCCGACGGTATCGCCCGCGGTCGCCCGCGCGACGATCGCATCGCGGGCGGCCCACATCGCGAGCGCCGCGAGCGCCGCGCACAGCCACGGCACCCAGCCGCGGCGATGCGAGCGCGCGATGATCGCCGCGGCCGCGAACAGCCCGGCGACCACCAGCGGCGCGTTGACCACGACCACCGCGCCGTCGACGATCAGCGCGCGATCGCCGGCGACCAGCGCGCAGGCTGCCACGCCGATCGCGATCGCGATCCCGGCGGCGCCGTGCACCACCAGCAGCCGGGCATGCTCGCGCTCGAGCACGCCGATCCGCGCCGCCTGCGAGGCGTCGTACGCCGCATCGTGGCCGGCGACCAGCATCGCGAGCGTGAGCCCGAGCCCGCCGATCGCGACGGTGACGCCGGCGTCGTAGCGCGCCAGCGCGAGCCCGGCGGTGCCGAGCAGCGCCATGCCGGCCACCCGGCCGAGCACCGAGGTGTCGCGCGCCAGCAGGCGGCGCAGCGCGGCGTGTCCGGCGAGCACGAACGCATAGGTCAGCGCGAGCTTGATCAGCGCCGAGCGCGGCCACGCGAGCTTGCCGGCGACCGCACCGAACGCGATCGCGACCAGCCCGAGCTCCGGCGCGAACCGCGCCGCCGCGCCCGCCGCCACGACCGCGAGCACCGGCGCGAGCGCCACCGCGAGCGCCAGCCCGATCACCGCCGCGCGCCCGGCCGTGATCGCCGGTGGCCCGCCGGTCCCGAACACCACGAGCCCGGCGACCACCAGCCACACGCCCCATGCCCCGACCGCGGCGAACGCGCGGCGCACCGGCCCGGCCTCGACGAGCGCCTCGTGCGCGAGCACCGCGTTGCCGGCCAGGGCCGCGCCGATCGCGACCACCGCGAGCTGGTTGTCGACCAACCGCGGCCCGGTGCTCGCGAGCTCGCGCAGCATGTCGATGCGACACGCCCATAGCAGCCGCCAGCTGCACAGCGCGGTCAGTGACGCGCCGAGCATGCACAGCCGCAGCGCGCGGCCCAGCCCGCGGGCGCGCCGGTCGCGCCGCGCCGCCATCGCGAGCACGAGCAGCAGCACCAGCGGCGGCCCGCCGATCGCGAACGCCGCCCGCGCCCCGCGATCGATCACGCGATCGGCGTCGGGCACCAGCGCCACCGCGGCGAGCACGAACGCGCCGGTGTCGACCAGGCAGCCGCCCTCGGCGCGCGCACGGGTCGCACCGGCGCCGCCAGATCCGGCGCCGGTGCTGGTCTTGTCGTGCGCCGGCGACGCTCCCTCGGGTCCACCGCGCGCCTGGCTGCGTGCGAGCAGCTCCGCGATCCACGGCGGCAGGCCGCCGGCGTCCGGCAGCCACGTCGCACATTCGGTCGGATCCGCCGGGACCGCGAGCATCGCCGCGGCGCCATGCGGCGACGGCACATCCCACGTGGTGAGCCCGGCGATCGCGTCCTCACCGCCGCCGATCCGCAGCGCATCGCCGACCCGCGCCGTGAGCTGCTCGGCGACGAACCGGCCGTGCCACGCCAGCGGTGCGACGATCAACTCGCCTGGCACCGCACCCACCACCTCGCCCGGCCGCACGTTGCGCACCACGAACGCGCGCTCCGGCCGCGTACCATCGCACTCGACCGCGGCGAGCGCCGCCCCGGCCGGCAACGTGTAGATCTCGTCTTTGATTGCGCAGCCGCGCGCGGTCGCCGCCGTCGCACCGTCGCCGCCGTGCACCACCGCGAGCCGCGCGCCGTGCACGGTCACGCTACCGCGCGCCGCGGGCTCGATCCGGGCGACCTCGCCGCCGTCGCCCGGCACGCGGATCGCGGCGTCCGCACCATGGCCGATCGCGATCGTACCGGTGACCGGCGCGCGAACGCCCTCGACGGTGAGATGGACCAGCGCGCCGTCGCGCAGCTGGGTCGCGCGCCCGCGCGCCGCCGTAGCACCGCCCCACGTCCAGATCGCCGCGACGACGATCCCGACATACGCGACCGCGGCCACCGCGATGATCGCGCGCCCGACCACGTCGCCCGGCGCTGCGCGCCCGCGCGCCGACGCAACCAGGGTCGCGGCCAGGAGGCCGAGCAAGCCCATGAACCAGAGAATGGCATCCGCCATCATGCGTGCCCCCCGGCGATGACCACGTCGCGCTCGCGCGCCCCACGCGCAGTCGGCTCGCGCGATTCCGATCCACCCAGGGTCGTCCGGCGGTCTGCATCGCGCCCGACCGGCGCTGCCGCTTGAGATGGCGAGCTACGAATCCACCAGCGTGCTGTCATTGCGTGGTCTCCCGTTGCGGTCGTCGCGTTCGTGGTAGCCGGCCGTCCACCGGCTTGCACGCGCCAGTCGCACTGGCCGTGTCGTGTCCCCAAGGTCGCGCGAGCCTGCGTAGCTCGTCGCGTGCGCAGTCGCCGAGCACGTGCTGCAGCGGCTCGCGGCGCGCGCAAGCCCGTCGGCACGTTCACCACTTCTTGTGCGTTCGCGCGGCTCCCGGCTTCGGCAGCGAGATCCCCGAGACGTTCGGCTTGGCGCCGCCGGGATCGACGCCGGGCTTGGCAGCTCCCGGCGCTGGCTTGCCCCCGGCGCCGGCCGGCGCGCCGCCTGCTGGCGCGGCCGAGCCCGGCTTCGCGTCCCTGGCGTCCGGCGCGGTCGCCTGGCCCGCGGCCGTCGCAGCCGCGCCCGGATCCGGCGCGCCCGCCGCGCTCCCCGCAGGCTCGGTCGGGGGCTCCGCCCCGGTCGCCTGGCTCGGCGCCGGTGGCGGCTCGCTCGGCGCGGCCGGTGCGGCCTCCATGCGGATCGGCTCCGCCGCCGGCGCGGCCTCGGGCCGCCGCAGCAGCACCGCGACCAGCAGCGCGTTCGCCAGCACGATCCCGGCGATCACGGCCCACAGCATGCGGCGATCGGCCTCGCGATGCTCCGCCACCGCGCGCGCCGCGGCCCGCGCCCGCTGCTCGATCCGATCGATCTCGGTGGTCAGCCCGCGCAGCCGATCGACGATCGCGCGATCGACCCCGGCGTTGGCCGCGCGCAGCACGGCGCCGTCGACGACCTCGCCGATCGCGGAGACCTCGTGATCGACCTGGGTGCGGACCTGCGCCCCGAACCGCGACCATTCGGCGAGCAGCTCGTCGGCATGACGCAGCACCTCGCCGAGGTGGTCACTGACATCATCGAGTGCACGCGCTGCTTCACGCATGAAAGATCTCCCAGGCTTGTTGCCTACCCATGGTGTGCCTCGACCAGCGCACGCAGCGACGCGGTTCGCTGGGCCACGGCCGCCAGCAGCGCCTTCCGGCGCCCGGCCGACAGCAGCGCGTACCACCGCGCCTCGGCGATCGCATGGCTCGCGTCGCGATCCGCGGCGAGCTGCACCAGCACGCGCAGCGCGACCAGATCCGCCAGCCGGGACGCCAGGGTCGCCGCCGCCGGCGAACGATCCAGCCGGCCGCGGCCCCAGGCATGCAGCACGTCGACCACGCGGTCGCAGCCCGCGAGCTCGGCGCGCTCGTCCGCGGTCAGCACGGCGCCGGCCGCGATCGCCTCGAGCGCGCTCCCCACGCGATCGATCGACTCGCCGCGCGCGATCGCCAGCTCGCACAGCAGCGTCCACGCCGTCGCCGCCCGCGAGCCCGGCTCGCGCCACGCCGCGGCGGCCAGCTCGGCGACCCGATCGCGCGCCCCGTCGGCGGCGCCGGCCAGCCATACCGTCGCCGCCCGCGAGCCCGGCTCGCGCCACGCCGCGGCGGCCAGCTCGGCGACCCGATCGCGCGCCCCGTCGGCGGCGCCGGCCAGCCATACCCCGCAGCGCGGCGCAGCGTCCGCCTCGGGGCGCACGCGCTCGATCGACGCGATCCACACCGGCAGCGCCGCATCGGCCGGATCGTCGACGTTCGCCACCCCGCCCGACAGCAGCGCGCGCGCCACGCCCGCAACGTCGCCGCGCGCCGCGCGCCCCGCTGCCAGCTCCTGGACCGCCGGGCTGCGGCCCGGGGTCTCGATCGCGACACCGTCGGTCCACGGCGCGGGCGGCGGAGGCGCCAGCCGCGCCAGCAACTCGGCGACCGGCAGGTCACCCTCGATCGCGCTGAGCACCAGCCCGATGTAGCGACGGCCGTCGAGCGGCGCGGTCGCCGCGAACACCTGGCCCCACGCGACCCGCCCGCGCTCGAGCTGCCACAGCACCGCCGGCGGCTCGACGCCGCGCACCCGCTCCACGAAGCTCGCCCGCAGCTCGCGGTCGCCGCGCTCGGGGTACCAGTGAAACTCACCGCGCGCCGCCAGCGGGCTCGGATGCTTCTGCAGCCACGCGTGGCGCTGCACGATGCCGTCGGGCGCCGCGGTCATCGCATCCTCGAAGACTGTTGCGGCCACGTGCGTTGCATGAAGCCCTCGTACGCCGCGGTCATCGCATCCTCGAAGGCTGTTGCGGCCACGTGTGTTGCATGAAGCCCTCGGGCGCCGCGGTCATCGCATCCTCGAAGGCTGTTGCGGCCACGTGCGTTGCATGAAGCCCTCGGGCTTCGAGCGCATCGCGTCCTCGGACGCTGCCGCGGTCACGGGTCGCACGACACGCTCCGCTCGCTTCGGGCTCATTGCGCTCTCGCATTCGCCAGGCGCGCGCGCCGAGCCCGCGCGGCCCGCAGCGCCCGCAAGCGATCCTCCGGCGTGCGACCGACGCTCGCGCACGGCGTGGAATCGTTCGCGGCATCGCGGTCGAGCTCCGGGCGCTCCGGGGCATCCCCCGCGAGCTCGCGAGCCAGCGCGCGGCGCATCACCGCGCTCCCGGCAGGTCTTGCGGGCGGGCCCAGACCTCGGGATCCGGGACCGGCATCGGCGGGGCGCTACCGAGCGGCACCGAGACCGACACCGGCAGGGTCATCGTGGGAGCCAGTGCGGCGGAGGTCGCGGCCGCTGCCGCCGGTGCGATCCCCGCCGACGATACCGACGAGGCCGGCGAAGCCAACGAGGCCGATGATACCGGCGATGTCGATGATGCCGACGAGGCCGACGAGGCCGACGAGACCGATGATGCCGGCGATGTCGATGCAGCCGACGATGTCGACGCGTCCGCAGCCGACGCGTCCGCAGCCGCCGCGTCGTCGCGGGCCGGCCAGCGCACCAGGCTGACCGCCCAGTCGAGGAACCGGCTCGCCGCGCGTCCGCTGAACGCGCCCGGACCGTCGTCGTAGGCGTAGGCGATCGTCGCGGCGTCGCGGTCGACCTCGACCTGCGCCTTGATCGCCGTGTCGTAGCGCAGGTAGGTCAGCCGCACGTCCTGGTCGCGGCCGTCCTCGGCATCGAGGCAGTGGACGCGCACCTGCTCGCGCGCGACCTCCCGCGCCGGCGATGGCGACTCGCCGCGCCCGCACGGCGACACCGCGATCACCTCGTCGCGCAGCGCGCCGCGGGCGCAGATCGGATCGACCACGGCCCAGCGGTTGATCGCGATCAACGCGCGCGCCGCGTCGGGGTCGAGCGCCGCGAACAGCGGCAACAGCTGGCGCATCCGCTCGTAGGGGCTGCCCTCGTCGGCGGTGCCGAGCGCGATCGGGTTGCAGATCAGGATCGGCGCGAACGCATAGGCGCGCCCGAGCTCCGCCGCCCGGCGCCGCCGCGCCGCGACCAGGTGCGCCAGCAGGTTGTAATAGTCGGCCGCCGCCGCCGAGTAGACCTGCTCGCCGGCGACATCCCAGAACGCGACCTCGACATCGCCGGTGCGCGCGATCCGCCGGCGCGCCACCAGCGTGGCCAGCGCGAGCAGCACCGCGCCGATCGCCCCGAGCACGCCACCCGCGCGCACCTCGAGCTTCACGCCGACGAGCGCGCCGAGCCCGACGAGCGCGGCGCCGAGCACGAGCAGGGTCGCCACGCCGGTCGCGCGCCAGGCCAGCCGGATCGCCGCGAGCCAGCCGAGCCGGGACAGCAGGCCCGCCGTCCGCATGCGGAACGTGAAGTGCGGCACCACACCGGGCGGCGTCGCGTCGGGCCGGGTCGCCCGCGGGTCGAGCACCAGCTTCAAGACGTCGCGGTTGAGCACCTGCTCGGCGCCGTCGAGCGCCGGGGCATGCGCGTGCATCGCCCGGATCGCATGGACGACGAACTGGGTCTTGCCGTCGCCGCGCGCGCCGATCACCGCCAGATCGATCACGGCCGAGGCGTTGTCGGGATCGGTCAACGCCTGGAGGCCGCGTAGCTCACCGACCGGCTCACTCGCGAACAACGAGGTCCGCGGCAGGGCAGAACCTTTCATGCCGCTCTTGATCCACGAGCTGCAAAATCGGTGGACACCGCCCACGCACAGGCAGCCGCCGGCAACCCATGATCCGTGGCTTTCCAAAGCTTTGCGCCGCCGCACGGCCGCGGTAGGTTCGACGCGATGGCGCTTCTCGACGAGCTCAACGACCGTGGTCTCCTTGCCGACGTCACCGATCGAGAGGGACTGGCCGCGCTGCTCGCGAGCGAGTCGATCCCGGTGTACGTCGGCTATGACCCCACGGCGACGAGCCTCCACGTCGGCAACCTGGTGCCAACGATGCTGCTCAAGCGGTTCCAGCTCGCCGGCCACAAGCCGATCGTCCTGGTCGGCGGCGCGACCGGTATGATCGGCGACCCGGGCGGCAAGAGCACCGAGCGCAACCTGCTCGACGAAGCCACGCTGGCCACCAACGTCGCCGGGATCCGCGCGCAACTCTCGCGGCTGCTCGAGTTCGACGACTCGCCGACCGGCGCGATGATGACCAACAACATCGACTGGACCCGCGACGTCGGCTACCTCGAGTTCCTGCGCGATATCGGCAAGCACCTGACGATCAACTACATGCTCGGCAAGGACTCGGTGAACAGCCGGCTCGGGAGCGAATCCGGCATCAGCTACACCGAGTTCTCTTACATGCTGCTACAGGCGTTCGACTTCGTGCAGCTGTGGAAACGCCACGGCTGCCGGCTGCAGATGGGCGGCTCCGATCAGTACGGCAACATCACCGCCGGCTGCGAGCTGCAGCACAAGCTCCGCGGCCCCAAGCTGTTCGGCCTCACCGCGCCGCTACTGCTCGACTCGCGCGGCGAGAAGATGGGCAAGACCTCCGAGGGTGAGCGGATCTGGCTCGACCCCGAGCGCACCACGCCCTACGACTTCTATCAGTACTGGTTCAATCGCAACGACGAGGAGGCGCCGCGCATGCTCCGCCTGTTCTCGCTGCGCCCGCTGGCCGAGCTCGACGACATCCTGCGCACCCACGACGCCGATCGCGCCAAGCGGACCGTGCAGCGCGAGCTCGCCCGCGCGCTCACCACGTGGGTCCACGGTGCCGCCGCCGTCCCCCAGATCGAGGTCGCCAGCCGCGTCATGTTCGGCGAGGCCCTCGACGGCCTCACCGACGCCGACCTCGCGTTGCTCACCAGGACCCTGAACACCATCGACGTCCCGCGTACCGAGCTCGCCACCGGGGTCAACATTGTCGACCTCCTGGCGCGCACCGTGTGCGACTCCAAGGGCGCCGCGCGCCGGCTGATCACCCAGGGCGGCGCCTATATCAACAACCAGCGGGTCACCCAGGTCGAGCACCAGGTGACCCTCGAGCACCTGGCGACCGAGACCATGCTCGTCGTGCGCAACGGCAAGAAGATCCACTGCCTGGTCCGCGCGATCTGACCGGGCAAGCCGAGCACCTGCGCCCACGTGGGGCGTTACTCCTTGGCGTGAGCCGGCGCCCCACGTGGGTGGCACTCGCGAGCGTGGACCCGGCGCCCACGTGGGCGGCACTCGCGAGCGTAGACCCGGCACCCACGTGGGCGGCACTCGCGAGCGTGGGCCGGCGCCCACGTGGGCGGCACTTCGCGAGCGTGGGCCGGCGCCCACGTGGGCGGCACTTCG